>NZ_JCBAJA010000009.1:0-169913 GCF_059834885.1 Microbulbifer sp. SE14
GCGATGAAGGTGGTCTTCCTGGCCATGCAGTCCGCAGCGAAAAAATGGACGATGCCTATCCGCAACTGGAAGCCAGCGCTAAACCGTTTTATGATCGAATTTGGTGATCGCTTGGTCGATCACCAGTAACCAGCGGCATGGGCGGTTACACAGAATTATTTACAGCCTCGATTTGCCCATAGAGGTTGCGCAGTGTCTGGCCCTCTATCCCTGTAGCCCGGGAGTAATGAAGACAGTTCGGCAATGTCATTATCGAAGATCAGACCGTTGGGATTTCAATTCTTCTCTTTGGTAGTTTTTGTGCCGATATATTCTGATCCGCTCTTCTGTCAGTATTTTTCTCATCGTGACAGGAGATAAAAAAGTAATGGATAATTTATACCTGTTCTTTCGCTGGATGCTTATTTGTGGCATTGCATGTTTAGTTATGCCTCCCTTCAACAACATGCGATGGGTTTTCCAGCGCCATTTGAAAAGCTACCAGCATTCGGAACACAGGGACTTCAGGTGAAATAAACAATGAGCCGGCGTGAATCTGAATTCTTCAAGGACTCTGTCATTGTGACAGGAACCCACTATTCTATGAGTTCGCTTGTCGGCCGGATTATCGGGCAGGCACCGGAGTTTAATGTTATATATGAACCGCTGAACCATTCGCCTACACTTGGGTACAATTCGATTGCGCCAGAACACTGGTATGAATATTATGACGAAACTCGCTACTCCGAACTCAGAAGTAGTCTTTACGGCTACATGGTTGGTCGGGGTGTTGTCGGACAGACTCTGCGCCGGGCTGCCAGAGTTCGTAGCGGTAAAGATATACTGCGAGTAGGCAAGTATTCATTAACCAATGCGCGGTTCCGATGTGGGCCGAAAAGGGCTGTATTTAAAGATCCCTTTCTGGTTTTTTCTGCGAAGCAGCTGCAGAGGAACGATGGACTTTTTATTGTCTTGTGTGTGCGCCATCCTTGTGCTTTCGCGGAGAGTCTGAAGCGGAGAGGTAAGGGATTCGAATTTAAACATCTATTGCAGCCTAGTCTACTTTCTGAAATGCCCAGTCATGATGCTGCCGATATCAGAAAATTCTCAGAGTCCTCTCAACCAATTATCTTACAAGCCGCCCTGTTATGGAAAGTAGTTTATGGGTGGGCCAGTACGCATTACCTTGATCACCCGCGGAGTATTTGGATTAGGCAGGAAGATCTAGCCTTCAAACCGTATGCAGAAGTCAATCGGGTTTTTGGAACGATCGGCGCAACGTATAGCTCCAAGGTGGATAACTTTATTCGTAGTAGCCTTGCCGCAAGATGCCCAACAGACTACACACCTGGCGAAGGTTCCTACATAAAACGTAATGCCAAGGAAACCACTGAAAAATGGAAGAGTCGCATGACTACCAGCGAGATCGATGCTGTGATAAACGTTATTGGCGATAGTGCGGAGCTGTTCGGATACTAATGTATAGAAGTGCAACAAGTATAGTTTACGCTCACCCTTCTGGCCGCACGAGAGCGTTCGATGGCTTGACTTTTTTAATCGGCCTTCTGTCTTTCTGGTATGTCAATTTCGTTGGTGAACTTTATGTCGTTGAGATCATAGCGCCGCCGCTTCTATTAATACTATGGATTGCAAAGAATGGGCTGGTAATCGAAAGGCCTGCCCGTAGGATTATGCTTCTCGGAATGATCTGGCTTTTTTCCCAGGTGGCGACTGATCTCTACCGGGGAACGCCTTGGTCAGATGTGGCCCGAGGGTGGGCTGCTATCATCGTTTTTCTAATCCTTCTTACAGTCATCATACAGCTGATCTCTGCAGATCTGCGCCGGATGTACCTGCTATTGTTCGGAATAGCGCTTGGGGGAATTCTCCGCCAATTCGTTCAACCGTCCCCGTTTTTCGAAGGGGAGCCTTGGAAATTCGGGTTTGGGCAACCGCTTGCGCTGCTGATGATTACTTGGATTGGGTGGCGGTGCAAAGACACTGGCCGGGTGCCAATCCGCTGGATTGTGGCTATGGTGGGGTTTGGCGCACTATCAATCTACCTCAACGCCCGTTCCCTGGGCGGGTTTATGGCACTTGTTGCATTTTTGACCTGGCTTCGTTCTCAGAAGCTGGGACAGAGCCTTGCCAAACGTAAACTGGGTTTCAGTCGTCTTATAGTGCTTGGCCTTGCAGGGGTATTGGCTGCGATATCAGTACTGAAAAGCTATGAATTCGCAGTCACTAGAGGGTGGTTGGGAGAAGCGGCACTGAGAAAATACCAGGTGCAGGCTCCAGGTACACTCGGGTTGATCATAGGCGGTCGGGCTGAAGTAATCCCGGCGGTTTTCGCTGTGATGGACTCGCCTATCCTGGGGCACGGCTCTTGGGCGAAGGATCCGAAGTATCGGGATTATCTATGGCTTTTGCTCGACATGGGCTATGGCAGTTCCGAGGATAGCCTGAAGTACTATATTGGCAGGACCGAGCGAATTCCATCCCATTCTCACATCCTGCAGGCCTGGGTTTGGGCTGGGTTCTTGGGGGCGGTATTCTGGTTTTCGATACTCATGCTGGTAGTCCGCGCGTTGATTGTTTCGTTTCGCTTTCCGCACGCTCTTTTCGTACCTACTATGTTTTATGGGCTGCACGCTTGTTGGGATGTATTCTTTTCTCCCTTTGGTTCGATGATGAGGTTTACATGGGCTGCAACAATCGTACTGTTTCTGCTTTCGATAAGGTTGGCAAAAGATAAGTCGAATAAAAGGGAGAGTGAGGAGCAAGCGCTTGCATGAAAGTATCTATTGTAACAATTTCCTATAATCAGGCTTGGTTTCTGGAAGCTTGCATTCGTTCGGTGCTGGAGCAAGACTATTCGGAGATCGAGTATATAGTTGTCGACCCTGGAAGCACGGATGGAAGCCGTGAGATTATAGAGAAGTACCGGGACAGAATCACGCACGTCATACTTGAACCTGACAAGGGACCAGCTGACGGGTTGAATAAGGGCTTTTCCAAAGCCAGTGGTGATATCTATGGTTATCTAAATTCGGATGACCTGTTACTGCCTGGAACAGTTAGTCGTATCGTACAGGAGTTCGAGGTGCGCCCGGAATCCGGCGTTCTGAGTGGGCACGGATACAAAATCGATGCTCAGGGCCGGATAGTCCGCAAGACCTTCTCTCACCGCTTCAACCCAGTTATGTACGTTTTGGGCGCCTGCGTCCTAATTCAGCAGTCTACGTTCTTCAGGGCGGAAGCCTTCAAGAGGGTGGGAGGCTTTAATATTGATAACCATGTAAGTTGGGATGGTGAGTTGTGGTTTGAGATGGCGCTGGCGGGCGTAAGGTTTAATCGTACTCACTCATATCTTTCTGGGTTTCGCATGCATGAAGATTCTATCACAGTCTCTGGGCGTTTGGAGCACCTTGAAAAGCAAGTGAAAAGACGGCTGGCTTCTAGGGCAGGGATAAGTGAAAGATGTGTAGAAAGTCGACTGCAGCAGTACTTCTATTTGATTAAGAATCGTCTGCTCGACCCATATGGAACTGTTCTAAGAGTCAGGGATAGTATCAAAAGTGCACATTAAAAATATCCTAAAGCATAAATGTGGAAGATATCCTTCACTTTTCTTTCCGTTATATAGGGCGTTGGCTCCACGGAGGCACGTTCAGGAGTGTTTGCTGTCTTCAGACAAGGAACTTGTTATCGAGGGCTTCCCCCGATCCGCTAATACCTACGCTGTGGTGGCATTTCGATTTGCGCAAAGACGTTACGTACCCTGTGGACATCACCTTCACGTCGAGGCCCAGATACTAAGGTGTGTAAAGTTGGGCAAGCCGGTAATTGTCCTGATCCGAAAGCCGGATGATGCGATCAGTTCCCTATTGATCCGGCATCCGGAAGTTGCACCGGATTGGGCTTATGAGCGCTGGTTTGAATTCTATTCCCCTCTCATAAGATTCAAAGACAGGATAATTTGGGGCTACTTCGAAGAGGTAACCAAGGATTTTGGTAAAGTCATTGAAAGAGTAAATGAAAAGTACGGGACAAGATACCGAATTTTTGAAGATACAGAAGCCAACGTGAAGGAAGTATATCGGCGCATTGAAGATATCAATCGGATGATACATGGAGGAAAAGAAAGCCACGTGGCGCGACCGAGTGAAGCCAGAAGAAGGTTGTGTGTGGAGCTGCCCTACTGTAAGGAAAGGTCTAGAGCGATGGCGCTCTACGAAGAGCTAAAGATTGACATGCACCGTGGTTTGCAAAGTTAATACAAATAACTATGGCAGCACGGAGGCTATGCAATTTCTTCCAGGTTATTGCCAGAGCTTGTGGGGTTATAGCCGGCTAAGACGAACTGCTTTGAAGGTCGTGAGAGTGAAATGAATATTCTCCACGTTACGCCCTCTTATTATCCTGCAACCTGGTATGGGGGACCGATATTTGCAACATGGCATATGAATAACGCCTTGAAGGCGTTGCCAGGAGTTAATCTTCGTGTGCTAACGACAGATGCAGCGGGCCCGAAGCGGTTGTCCAAGCGGGAGAAATCCATGGCGGCTGCTTATGACGTTGTGTTTACGAGGCGGGTTGCAATGAATAGTTTCGCTCCAGGGCTTCTTGGCCGGTTGGGGCCGATGGCTGCCTGGGCGGATCTGGTACATTTGACTGCCCTCTACTCTTTTCCCACCATTCCGGTTCTTATGGCATGTCGCGCACTGGGTAAACCGGTAGTCTGGTCTTTGCACGGAACATTGCTTGGGGATCAAAATCGAAATCTGTATGACTCGCAATCGACGTCAAAGTCGGCGGTAAAGCGATTGTGGAATCGCTTTTGCTTGCCTTATGTGAAGGCCGGAAAAGTGACAATCCACGTGACTACCGAACAGGAGTTGGAGGCATCCCGAACAGTGTATCGGAATGCGCGCTTCGTGGTGATTCCCAATGGGGTGGTGGTCCCTGAAGCTTTTCCATGCGGGAGAGGATGTCGAACTGACGGGAACCTCCGCTTGCTGTTCATGGGGCGCATAGCACCCGTTAAAGGGCTTGAAAATCTGCTGCACGCCATGGTCCAGCTTGGCCCCGGAGTTTGCCTCAACGTCTGTGGTAGTGGGGCCCCGGATTATGTCCACAAGGTTGAAACATTGGCTGAGGAGCTTCGAGTCAGGGATCGTGTATTGTTCTCCGGTTATGTTGAAGGGGAGGCAAAGGCCCAAGCATTTGCCGAGGCAGATGTCTGCGTGGTGCCGTCATATTCCGAAAATTTCTGTATTGTTGTCGTAGAGGCGCTGGCGCATGGGGTTCCAGTGATTGTCAGCGACTACTTGGCCTGGGAAGAGGTGGCCGAGATCGGTTGTGGGCTGGTGGTTCCGAATGATGCGGAATCACTATCTACCGCGATCAACGAAATTTCTGGAATGGAAGTCGGCGAAATGGGCCGACGGGGAAGAGAATGGGTGCAGGGAAAGTATGAGTGGTCTGCGGTGGCCAACCGAATGCTGGATGAGTACAGAAAAATGGTGGGCCAAAGTCTTTGACTAAGACGGAGAAGCATTTACTGAAACGGATGCCGTAGTAATGACAGGATTTGCTGGAAGGGTGAAATAGATATAACTCACGATCTATGAAGAGATCCATATATTGGGCTGTACCAACCGTTCGATCAAGAACACGTGTTTGGATATATAAAGCTTAAGGTTCTCGAATGAAAAATGACGATTCATTGACTGTAGTCATCCTCACATTCAACGAGGAGGTTCACATCGAACGGTGTATCCGTTCGGTTCAGCAAGTTGCTACGAAAATATTCATTGTTGATTCGTTTTCTACCGATCGTACTGTTGAAATTGCCAGATCCCTGGGGGCTACTGTTGTACAGAGAAAATGGAAAAATTATGCTGATCAGTTTCAATGGGGATTAGATAATTACGCTGATTACTGTGGTGGAGCTACGGATTGGATAATGCGGGTGGATGCAGACGAATATCTGGATCCGGATCTTAAGAATGGGCTGCATTCAGCACTGCAGAATATTGGTGACGATGTGGCAGGATTTTATATCCGCTTAAAGGTTATTTTTTATGGTAAGTGGATTCGTTTTGGCGGCTTCTATCCACTCATTTTGTTGCGGGTTTGGCGGCACGGATCAGGTTTCGTGGAGCAACGCTGGATGGACGAGCATATTGTTTTACCCGAAGGTTCTAGGACCTATATGTTGAATGGCCACTTAGTAGATGAAAACCTAAAGGGCATCACTTTTTGGGTGACGAAACATAATGCTTATGCTTCTCGTGAAGCAGTAGATTTGCTGAATAATAAGTACCACTTTCTTGAGAAAGACGAGTCCTTGAAGTCATTAGAAGCTTCCCAGGCTAAATGGAAGCGTGTTCTCAAGGATAGAGTCTATTCGAGGCTTCCCATTGGCTTTCGTGCGACGCTCTATTTCTTGTATCGTTACTTTATACGATTAGGTTTTCTGGATGGTGCTAAAGGTTTTATTTGGCATTTCATGCAGGGTTGGTGGTATCGCATGCTGGCCGATGTGAAGATTATGGAAATAGAAAAACGCAGTAACGGCGATGTGAATAAGCTACGCGAGATATTGCGGAATGATCACGGTCTGGACCTATGAGGAATAAGTATGTCTTATATATTAGGGATTAATGCCTATCATGGAGATTCATCTGCCTGCCTGGTTAAAGGGGGCGCTCTTGTGGCAGCAGCAGAGGAGGAACGCTTCCGGCGCATCAAGCATTGGGCGGGATTTCCTGAGGAGGCCATACGCTATTGCCTTGAAGAAGGAAATATAAGGCTCGGGGATGTCGGCCACGTTGCAGTCAACAGAAACCCAAAAGCGAACCTTTGGAAAAAGATCGGTTTCACTTTAAGGAACCGCCCGGAGATTTCTCTGATTGCGGATCGCCTGCGCAATGCTAAAGAGTGGGCCGGCATTGAAGAGGAACTACAACGGGCGTTTCCGGAGGACTCTTTCAGTGGCCGCGTGCATCACATAGAACATCATTTGGCGCATCTTGCCTCAGCATTTTATGTGTCGCCTTTCGACGACGCATGCATCGTGTCAGTAGATGGGATGGGCGACTTTGGAAGCGCGGCCTGGGGTGTGGGAAGCGGAAGCGAGATTTCCGTTGATGGAAGGGTTTACTTTCCGCACTCATTGGGGATTTTCTACCAGGCGCTAACCCAGTATCTCGGCTTTCCCCATTACGGCGATGAGTACAAAGTAATGGGGCTCGCGCCTTATGGAGAGCCCCTGTACCTGGGCCATATGCGTGAGATACTTCGGCTGCAATCGGAGGGTGGTTTCGAACTTAATATGCGGTTCTTCCGACACGGGAAGGAACGGATAGAGTATGAGTGGGAGGGAGGAGACCCGAAGGTAGGACGGCTCTTCGATCTTGAACTTGAAGAGCTGCTAGGGCCGGCCCGTGGTATAGATGAGCCATTGGAACAGCGCCATAAGGATATCGCTCGCTCCGTGCAGACGGTGTATGAAGAGGCTTTCTTTAACCTTCTGCATGCTCTCCATATGCGACATGGCGTAGACAATCTCTGTATTGCTGGAGGATGCGGCATGAATTCGGTGGCCAATGGCAAGGTACGACGTAGTACGCCGTTTAAAAAGGTGTACATCCAGTCTGCTGCAGGCGATGCGGGTGGGGCGATTGGGGCGGCCTTCTCGGTGTGGCACCAACAGGAAACCCATCGCGGGTTTGTGATGGATCATGCCTATTGGGGGCCTGCCTTTCATGACAATAAGATCCGGGAGGTCCTTAACCTGAATCAAGACAGGCTTGATGCTGAAAGCTGTTCAGTGGAACAGGTTTCTGATGAGGGCGATTTGTGCCGGCGCACTGCAGAAGCCGTCGCCGAAGGGAAAGTGATTGGCTGGTTCCAGGGCCGAATGGAATGGGGACCACGTGCGCTTGGGAACCGTTCTATCGTATGCGATCCTAGGCGTTCTGACATGAAGGACATCCTCAACCTTAAGATCAAGCGCCGCGAATCTTTTCGGCCTTTTGCACCTTCAATTTTGCGCGAAAAGGTTTCCGAGTGGTTCGAAGAGGACGACGATGTTCCTTTTATGATGAAGGTATTCCAGATTCAGGTGGAGAAACGTAGTCTGATACCCGCCGTGACGCATGCAGACGGGTCTGGTCGTCTCCAGACTGTGTTTAAAGAAACAAGTCCACGCTACTACCGGCTGATCGAGTCATTCGAGGAATTGACGGGAGTGCCCATCGTGCTTAACACATCGTTCAATGAAAATGAGCCGGTGGTTTGTCGTCCCGAACAGGCGCTGGACTGCTTCCTGCGCACCAAAATGGATTCATTGGTGTTGGGTAACTGGCTAGTTCAGCGCCAAGGGTGAAAGCCTTGGTTTTCATGGTCAGGTTCCCCTTTGTTGTTTGCGATTAGACGTATGAAGATTCTCGTGTACGGCATCAACTATGCACCGGAGAAGACCGGTATCGGCAAATACACCGGGGAGATGGTAGCGTGGCTGGTCGGGCGCGGGCACGAGGTTCATGTCGTGACGGCCCCGCCGTATTATCCTGAGTGGAAGGTGGCCCAGGGCTTCAGCAGTTGGCGCTATCAGACATCCCAGGTTGGTGGCACGATAGTGTATCGTTGTCCATTGTATGTGCCCGGCTCCGTCACCACCTTTAAGCGTTTGATCCATCTGGGCTCCTTTGCCGTAAGTTCAATTCCCGTGTTGGTGAGAAACCTGCTCTGGAAGCCTGAAGTCGTG
This sequence comes from Microbulbifer sp. SE14, assembly GCF_059834885.1. Taxonomy (NCBI): domain Bacteria; kingdom Pseudomonadati; phylum Pseudomonadota; class Gammaproteobacteria; order Cellvibrionales; family Microbulbiferaceae; genus Microbulbifer; species Microbulbifer sp. SE14. The sequence continues at coordinate 8,756 of NZ_JCBAJA010000009.1, forward strand.
GTCACGGTGGTGCCTACCCTTTTTACCGCCGTGAATGCGGTAGCGTTCACCCGCTTGAGCGGAGCCCGCTCGGTGCTGCACGTGCAGGACTACGAACTGGACGCGATGCTGGGACTGGGAATGGGTCGGGGAGGGCGTCTCGCGCGGTGGCTGCACTCCGTGGAGCGGTGGCTGTTGCGCCGGTTCGACCGGGTCTCCACCATCTCCCAGTCGATGCTCAACAAGGCCCGTGAGAAAGGCGTGGATGACGACCGGCTGGTGCTTTTTCCCAATTGGAGCACGTCGCTGGCTATACCCACTGCTGAGGAGGTGGCGGCGTTCAAGCAGCGGTTGGGGCTCGAAGAAAAGAAAGGAATCATCCTGTATTCCGGCAATCTGGGGGAGAAACAGGGGCTGGAGTTGGTGATCGAGGCCTCGAGTCACTACGCCCAGGCAGGGCGCGATGGCTGTTTTGTGATCGTTGGGGAGGGGGCCGCCAAGAAGCGGCTGAAGACGATGGTGGTTGAGCGCAACCTAAAAAATGTGCACTTCTATCCTCTGCAACCGTTGCAAGACTTACCCAAACTGTTGGCAATGGCAGACTGCCACTTGGTGGTTCAACGCCGCGGCGCCGCCGACAGTGTATTGCCCTCCAAGCTCGCCAACATCCTCGCTGTTGGTGGTAACGCAGTGATCACCGCCGGCCCAACCACCGAACTGGGGCTGCTTTGTCAGCGGTACCCTGGAATCGCTACCTGCGTTGAATCTGAATCCCTCGATGCCCTTTTACTGGGCATCGAACAGGCCATGGCCATGCCAGCCACAAACCAGGTCGCCATGGATTACGCCCGACAGTATCTCGTGCAGGATCGGATCATGTCGGATTTTGAGACGGTGCTGGGGTGTGGAGGGGACGTCTAGAATTGTAGTGTCAAGAAATGGAGTAGTGGGTTTGAGTCTGGAATTAGGTCGACAAGGATAGGGCTTTATTATGCCGAAAAAAGTTGCGATCATTACAGGGATCACTGGGCAAGATGGGTCTTATCTCGCCGAGTATCTGCTGGAAAAGGATTATGAAGTGCATGGTATAAAACGCCGTGCGTCATCGTTTAATACGGAGCGGGTAGATCATATCTATCAAGATCCCCATGAACCCAATCCTACCTTTAAACTACACCACGGTGATTTAACCGATAGTTCAAATCTAATTCGTATTGTCAACGAAGTGCAGCCAGACGAGATCTACAACTTAGGTGCTCAGTCTCATGTAGCCGTTTCCTTTGAAGCGCCAGAATACACTGCCGATGTTGATGCGTTCGGTACCCTAAGGCTATTGGAATCCATTCGTTTCCTTGGGTTAGAGCAGAAAACGCGATTCTACCAGGCGTCGACTTCTGAGCTCTATGGTCTGGTAAAGGAAGTGCCTCAAAAGGAAACGACGCCATTTCATCCCCGTTCTCCTTACGCAGTGGCAAAAATGTATGCTTACTGGATTACCGTTAACTATCGGGAAGCCTATGGTATATACGCTTGCAATGGCATTCTGTTTAATCATGAGTCACCCCGTCGCGGAGAAACATTCGTGACTCGCAAGATCACGCGAGGGCTGGCCAATATTTCTCAGGGCTTGGAGCAGTGCCTGTACTTGGGAAATTTGAATGCGTTGCGCGATTGGGGGCACGCCAAGGACTATGTGCGCATGCAGTGGATGATGCTACAGCAGGACAATCCGGAGGATTTCGTAATTGCTACTGGCAATCAGATTTCTGTGCGGGACTTCGTGCGCATGAGTGCCCTGGAGCTGGGCATTGAACTGGAGTTTCAAGGGGAAGGCGTTGATGAGAATGCCGTGGTCAAGTCCGTCGTTGGCGGAAAAGCACCGGCGGTGGCGGCGGGGGATGTGATAGTCCGGGTGGATCCGCGTTATTTTCGGGCTGCGGAGGTTGAAACCCTGTTGGGGGATTCCTCCAAGGCTAAGGAAAAGTTGGGGTGGGAGCCGGAAATTTCTGTGGGGGAGATGTGCGCGGAGATGGTTGCCGAGGATCTGGATAAGGCCAAACGCCATGCGTTGTTGAAAGAGCATGGGTATGAGGTGAATGTGGCAATGGAGTAGTGTGGTTAGTATTTTATCCTATGAGTATGAAGAAAATATTCGTTGCCGGACATAAGGGGATGGTGGGTTCGGCCATCGTCCGGCAGTTAGCCAATAGTCCTGAAGTGGAAGTTGTTACCCGCGATCGGGTCGAGCTGGACCTACTTGATCAGCGGGCGGTGCGGGGCTTTTTGTTGGGCGAGCGTATTGACCAGATTTATCTGGCGGCAGCCAAAGTAGGGGGGATTCATGCCAACAATAAGTACCCCGCGCAGTTTATCTATGAAAACCTGATGATCGCAGCCAATATCATTCATGCGGCCCATCAGGCGGACGTGCAGCAATTGCTATTTTTGGGCTCGTCCTGCATCTACCCCAAGTATGCGGAGCAGCCGATGGGGGAAGACGCCTTGTTAACCGGTGTTTTGGAGCCTACTAACGAGCCCTATGCCATCGCCAAGATTGCCGGTATCAAACTGTGTGAGTCCTATAATCGACAGTATGGCCGAGATTATCGCAGTGTAATGCCCACGAACCTGTATGGCCAGAACGATAATTTCCACCCGCAAAATTCCCATGTGGTACCTGCATTGATGCGCCGTTTTCACGAAGCGAAGCTTGCCGGTGAAGAGAGGGTTGTTGTCTGGGGCAGCGGCCGACCGATGCGTGAGTTCCTGCATGTGGACGATATGGCTTCGGCGAGTGTGCATGTATTGAACATTCCGCTGGAAAAGTACCAGTCCTACACCGAGCCAATGCTTTCCCACATCAATGTGGGTACCGGCGAAGACTGCAGCATTCGAGAACTGGCGGAAACCATGGCGCGGGTAGTGGGTTTCGAGGGGCAAATTACTTTTGATATTACCAAACCTGACGGCACCCCCCGCAAGCTGATGAATGTCAGTCGGCTGGCGGATCTTGGCTGGCGCTATTCCATCAATTTGGAACAGGGTCTGGCGGCCACTTACCGGTGGTTTCTTGCCAGCCAGGACAGTTTCAGGGCTTGAGGGCGATGAAGTAGCCAGGGAAATCTTCAAGACGACAGCGTCTTACAAACCGCTCATTTCCATATTGGGACCTGCAGCTGATACTGCTACTTGGGCGCGGATTAGATCCCGGCGGGATAGTCTGTGTTGAATTTTCTGAACTATATTTTGATTGTCCACAAAGGGCTATTCGTTGAGGTAGTAGTGTGTGTTACTAATAATCCGGGGGCTGTACCTGTTGCTGGTGGCTGTGGCTTTGCATGCAGGTCTCAGGTCACAACCAGTTCCTCAAATTGTTTCCAATTTTGACTTGGTGCTGCACTTTGGCGCTTTCTTCGCTATGAGTTTTTTGTGGCAGCTTGGCTTTTCCCGGCGCTGGCAATTGTGGGGCATGATTTTTCTGTTTCTGATGGGGGGTGGGATTGAGCTTTGTCAGGGGTTGGCCCTGCCAAGTAGGACGGCTTCGGCTATTGATATATTGGCCAATTTTCTTGGTGTTTTATCGGCTTGGGGAGTTGGGAGGTTTGTGCTATCGAGAGTTGGCAGTTATTTTTGAAATAAGAAGTTTTGGCGCTTGCTTCAATGTCTTTATCAGGTGGGCGTCAAATTTATACTGAAAGGTGTCTATCCTATGGCATTGATGAGGGAGTGCAGAAAGTTGGTCTCTGGTTGAGTCATCTGGGAACCCGCAGGATCTGGGTTGGCCGTCACTTTCTCGAAAAGACCGTTTTCACCGCATTGTCGATCATGGATTTTCGGCATTGGGGAATCTCAGGAGGGCGCCGTGGGACAAGGAAGTATCCGCAGCCATCAGAGTGGTTTGACAGCGCTTTACCGTTTTCTGGACGGTCTATTCATTCTTTGTACGCTTTTTCTCTGTTGTATCTTCTTCAATCAGTCACTCACCAGTGACTGGCTTCTGGCCGGATTGCTGGCGGCCATTGGCTTTGCCTTTATGGCAGAGTCGCTAGATCTCTATCGCTCCTGGCGCACGGACACCTATCCCCAGCTGTTCGGCTACACTGCGTTTTCCTGGGCAATGGTCTGCGCATTGCTGGTGTTGCTGGCCTACTTCAGCAAGTCGGGGCCTACCTACTCCCGCTTGGTGGTTGGGTGCTGGTTCCTGGGAACTCTCTTGGTGCTTAGTGGTTGGCGGTACGCATTCCGGAGGGTGCTCTTCTATATTCGTTCCCGTGATCGCAATACCCGTTCTGCTGCGATAGTCGGGGTGACTACGTCCGGCATCCAGCTAGCGCGCAATTTTTCCTCCGAGCCGCAGCTGGGAATTCGGGTAAAGGGGTTTTATCGCGTGCCCGATAGCGATGGCTGCGAACAATCGATGCTGGACTTGGGCCCGGTCAATCTGCTTGGCGATGTGAACGATGCAATAGACAGGGCCAGGTCCGGTGAGCTGGATCTGGTTTATATCGCTTTGCCGATGCGCGAGGAGCAGCGAATTTCAGAGATATTGCAGGCCTTTGCCGATACCACTGCTACTGTGCACCTACTGACCGACCTGTTTGTAAACAACCTGTTGCATGCGCGTTGGCACCAGGTGGGGAGCTCCAGCCTGTTAAGTGTTTACGACACGCCCATTGAAGGGTTTAACAGTTGGCTGAAGCGGTTGGAGGACCTACTCTTGTCATCGTTAATCCTTATCCTGGTTTCGCCGCTGATGCTGCTGATTGCGGTTGTCATCAAGTTGACTTCTCCAGGGCCGGTGATCTTCAAGCAGCTCCGCTACGGTCTGGATGGGCGCCCGATTGAGGTGTGGAAATTCCGATCCATGAAGACGCAGGAAAATGGTGACAGAGTGGTTCAGGCTCGCCGCAATGACGCCCGTATTACACCTTTCGGTCGCTTCCTCCGCCGAACTTCCCTGGATGAACTGCCGCAGTTTATCAATGTGTTACAGGGCAGTATGTCGATTGTGGGGCCGCGCCCCCATGCGGTGGCGCACAACGAAGAGTATCGCTGCTTGGTGGAAGGCTATATGTTGCGACACAAGGTCAAACCGGGCATTACCGGCTGGGCGCAGGTCAACGGCTGGCGCGGTGAAACGGATACTATAGAGAAAATGAGCAAGCGGGTGGAGCACGACCTGCACTATATCCGCCACTGGTCCATTTGGCTGGATCTGAAAATCGTGCTGATGACGGTGTTTAAGGGGTTTGTGGGAAAAAGCGCTTATTAGTTTTCTTTGAGTGGCAAATGTTTCTACAAATGGCTATACCCTGATTGACGTATCGAGGTTCCAGGTTGCGTATTCGATTTCGGAGCCATCCACCTCGTTGAAACTGAGCAGAGTTCTCGAGCCGAATTGGGTAAATTTTTTTGGGGAATGCAACGATGACTAAAGTAGGACTTTCCGCGGCGACGGGATTGATCGTTTTTATTTCGGCAGGTTCGGCACAGGCTCAAACCGAGGCGGCGTCGGTTAAGCTGGGCGGCGGTATCTTGTTTACGCCTTCATTAAGGCTGGGTCTTATGAACGACGATAACGTCATCTTTTCTGATACAGGGAAACACGAAAGTGTCGTCGCGACTGTCAGCCCTGATTTCCAGCTGTCGGCGGACAACGGCGTTTCCACTTATAACCTGAACTACTCCCTGACCAAGGGCGAGTATTTCGACAGTAACCAGGACAACTACCTGGACCACGCCCTGCATGGTGATGCCAATTGGGAGCTGAATGCCCGCAACCGATTCACCCTGGCCGGCAGCTATGAGGACAACCACGAGGCACGTGGTTCGGGCTTCTCGCAGGGGAGCGGCAGTTCCCTGGATGAGCCGGAAACCTATAAGGAAGATGATATCCACGGTACCTACAGCTTTGGTGCTGAGACTGCCAAGGGGCGTATCGACCTGACCCTGGGTACGGGGGAGCGAGACTACGATGGCGGCGACCGTACCCGCTACCGCGATCGCGGCACTGATTATGCGTCCTTGGAGTTCTTCTATAACATCGGTGGTAAAACCGAGCTGCTGGCAGAAGTCACACGCCGCAAAATCGACTATGTCTATACCGATGTCGACGTCGAAACGCTGAACAGTGCCGAAACCGATCTGCTGGTGGGTATTACCTGGGAGGGCACCGCCAAAACCAGCGGTACCATCAAGGTGGGATCCCGGCAGAAGAAGTTCGACAGTGCCACCCGCGACGACTCCACCGGTCCTCGATGGGAAGTGAGCGTCCGCTGGCTGCCTCGTACCTACAGTGCCTTCGACCTGTTGACCGAGCGCAGCAGTGAGGAAACCAACGGCATCGGTAACTTTGTCGATGCACAGCGCTACGCCCTGTCCTGGACCCACACCTGGTTGGAGCGTCTCAGCACCGAGGTGTCCATCAGCCACACCGATATCGAGTACGAAGGCTCGGATCGCGCAGATGATTTAGATATTTCCAGTTTGAGCGTCAAGTACCAGATGCGCCGCTGGCTGGCTTTTAGTGCAGGGGTGGAGCTTTCTGACAGGAATGCCAATATAAACGGCTTTGACTACGACAGGAACCTGACCTTTATTGGTATCCAGGCCTCCTTGTGATAGATGGCCTGGAGTAATAATAAAATTGGCTACCTTTATGAACAACGCAAAGATCGAAGGGCAGGGCGCCGGGCGCTGGGCCTTTCTTGCTTTTCTGGTGAGCTGTCTGGCGCTAGTACTCTTGACTCCTGAGGCCCGGGCTTCATCCGAGAACGATTACCGTCTCGGTTCCGGAGACAAGATACTGATCAGTGTCTACGGCGAGGACGATCTCACCATCGAAATCCGGTTGAGCGACAGCGGAATGGTGAATTATCCCTTCCTGGGCGAACTCAAGGTTACCGGCCTGACAGTTGCGCAGCTGGAGACGCGCATTGTCAAAGGCCTTAGGGGCGATTACCTGGTGAATCCGAATGTGCATGTGTCAATTCTGGAGTATCGTCCCTTCTTTATTCACGGGGAGGTGGAAAAGCCCGGCGGATATCCGTTCCAGCCGGGTCTGACCATTAGCAAGGCAGCAGCACTGGCCGAAGGATTCACCGAGCGCGCCTCCCAGTCCAAGATCTTCGTGGTGCGCGGCGACGACCCCAACCAGACACCGGTAAAGGTGGATCTGAATACCCTGCTGCGCCCTGGTGATGTGGTGACGGTGGAACAGAGCTTTTTCTGAGGCCAATAATAATGAACGCGCAAATGAACTCCATCAGTCAGGAGCGTTTACTGCAGGAAGAGGTTATCGACCTGCGCCAGTACTGGCGCATAGTGGACAGGTTCAAGTGGCGCATCGCCGTATTGTCCGTCACCGTCGCGATGCTGGCCGCGATGGTGGTCTTCTCGATGACTCCGCGCTACCAGGCCACCGCTACGCTGATGATCGAGGCGGAGCAGGCTAAGGCCCTTTCCATCGAGGAGGTTTACGGGCTGGATTCCAGCCGCAAGGAATACTTCCTGACCCAGTTCGAGATCCTCAAATCGCGCAAGATAGCCGAGCGCGTAGTAGAGCGGCTGGGGTTGACCAGCCACCCGCTGTTTGATCCAGGTCAGCGCCCCCCGTCTCTGAGATCCCGGGTCAAGGATTGGCTGCCGTTCCTGCCGCAGCCGGAGCCGCTGAGTGAAGAGGAGGCGCGCCAGCGCAGGCTGGAGGGCGTAACAGCAGCCGTTAGTGCACAGCTGACCATTTCGCCGGTGCGCAGTACCCAGCTGGTGGACATTACCTTTGAATCGGAATCCCCACAGTTGGCCGCCAAGGTAGCCAATACCGTGGCCGAGGTATTTATCGAAAGCCACCTGGAGGCGAAGCTGGAGATGACCCAGAAGGCCACGTCCTGGCTGAATGGGCGCCTCGACGGCCTGCGTACCAAGCTCGAGACTTCCGAGGCGAAATTGCAGGCTTTCCAGGAATCAGAGGGCTTGGTGGATGTCGAGGGCGTGCAGGGCCTGGCGGCACAGGAGCTGAACGAAATTACCACCCAGCTGATGCAGACCCGCAAGGAAATGAAGCAGGCGGAGAGTATCTACGAATTGGTGCAGACGCGCGGCGCCGACCCGGATGCACTGGCGAGCCTGCCCGAAGTGTTGGACCACCAGGTGATCCAGAATGTTAAAACTGCGGAAGTGGAGGCCTCACGGAAGGTTTCCGAACTGGCGCGTCGCTACGGCCCCAAACACCCGAAAATGATCGCGGCGCGGGACGAGCGGGAATCTGTGCGGGAAAACCTACGCAGTGAAGTGCGCCAGCTGATCGCCGGCATCAAGAATGACTACGAAACGGCGAAAGCCAATGAGCGCGCGCTGGAGCGTGAGCTGGCCCTGGCCAAGGGCGAGTACCAGCAGATTTCCCGAAAAGAGACCCGCTACAACGAGCTGAAGCGCGAAGTGGATGTGAACCGCCAGCTCTACAACGCCTTCCTGACCCGTTTCAAGGAGACCAGTGAGACCTCGGACTTCGAGGCCGCCAATGCGCGCCTAACGGACCCGGCCACGCCGCCGCGCGCAGCCGCCAAGCCGAAGAAAGGGTTGATTATCGCCCTGGCGCTGGTGATCAGTACCATGTTCGGCGTGATGCTGGCCTTCCTGGTGGAGGCACTGAACGATGGCATTCGCAATCCGGAGGACGTCGAGAACAAGCTCGGCCAGCGCATGATCGGCCTGTTGCCCTGGGTGAAACACGACAAGGACGAACGCCTGAGCCTGGGCACTTTCTTCGACAGCGACCAACAGGGTTTTGCCGAAGCGGTGCGCACACTGCGCACCAGCCTGGTGCTGTCCCACCTGGAGAAACCGGCCAAGGTGATTTCCGTCACTTCCTCGGTTCCCGGCGAAGGCAAGACTACGGTTGCGGAAAACCTCGGTTTTGCGTTGGCACAGATGGAAAAGGTGCTGTTGGTTGACGCCGATATGCGCCGCCCGTCCATGGGCAAGGATTTTGGCCTGCCGGTTTACCACCCGGGGTTGTCCAACCTGATCGCCGGTAGCAGCGATCTGGCCGACTGCGTCTATCGTGACGAGAAGAGTAGCATGGATGTCATGCCGGCCGGTGCCGTACCGCCGAACCCCCAGGAGCTGTTGTCATCGCCCCGTTTTGCCGAGGTGCTGCAGCTGCTCACCGATGAGTACGACCGCGTGATTATCGACACGGCGCCGGCACAGGTGGTCAGCGATGCTCTCATCGTGTCCCGCGTCGTCGATTCCATGCTGTATGTGGTCAAGGCTGACAGCACGCGACAGAAGATGGTCAACAACGGTATCGGTCGCCTGCTGCAAGTCGGTGCCAAGCTGGATGGCGTGGTACTGAATCAGGTGGACACCACATCCAAGGCCAGCTACTACGGCGACTACTACGGCTATTCCGGCGACTACGCCTATCGCGAAAATACCCCCGAGTCGCATTCCACTTCCCAAAAGACCTCTGAGCAGAAGAGGATGGGCGAGAAAGACCTCGAAGTCGCATGATCGATCTCCACTGCCACCTGTTGCCGGGCATCGATGACGGCGCGCGCGACCTGGACCAGGCCCTGTGTCTGGCGCGGATGGCGGTGGCCGATGGAATCACCCACTGTGTGGTGACACCACATATCCACCCCGGACGCTACACGAATACCCTCGGCAGCATCACAGAGGCTTTTGCCGCGTTCAAGGCGCTTCTGGTTAAAGAGGGAATTCCGCTGCAGCTGGGAGTAGCCGCGGAGATCCGCCTGTCGGAGGAAATTCTCGGCATGGTGGCGGCACAGCAAGTGCCATTCCTGGGCAGTTGGGAGGGTGACAAGGTACTGTTGCTGGAACTGCCCCACAGCCATGTTCCCCCCGGCGTCGAGCAGCTGATCCGCTGGCTGCAGAAGCAGAGAATCCGCCCCATGATCGCCCACCCGGAGCGCAACAAAGATGTTCTGCGCGATTTCAGGAAGGTACTGCCTCTGGCGCGCCTGGGGTGCCTGTTCCAGGTAACCGCTGGCGCTGTGGCCGGGGATTTTGGCGAGGGGCCGAGACAGCGCGCACGCGAATTGCTGGAACAGAATCTGGTAACAGCGCTCGCCACCGACGCCCACCACGAAGTCCGCCGCCCGCCGGTACTGGAAAAGGGCCGCCGCGCGGCTGAAGCCATCGTGGGGGAATCGAAATCCTGGGAGCTGGTGCGCCAGAACCCCGCACGTATCGCCGCCAGCCATTTTGTGATTGCCAACCATGTGCGCAGAAACAGCGCCTAAACACCGCCGGCGCCGCTCCCGCCGCACACCCTGGTACCGGGCCTGGTATGGAGGGATAACTCCCGGCCGCCTGGCGGTGACCTCTGCATTGCTGGTCCTTCTTGCGGGACTGTCTGTCCACGCCGGCTCCATGGGGCTCGCGCACCTACAGGTGATTCGGGTGGAAAACGACCTGAAACGCTGGCAGAAGGCCGGCAGGGTGACGTCCTTACCGGCCATCGAAAGTGCGCTTCTGGCCATAGACCGTGCCATTCGGTTGCACCGGGACAACCCCCACCAGCTGACCCTGAAAGCTCACCTGCTGGCGTGGCGCGCCTATACCACGGGTGATGGCTCCGCTGCGGCAGACTACCGCGCCGCGCTGGAACTGTACCGGCAGGCAGCCGTCCTGCGCCCGCTGTGGCCCAACAACCGCGCGGAAATGGTCAATGTAAAGCTGAATCTGAACCAGCTCGATAGCGAACTGGATGCGCTGCTGCGGCAGGCGGACAAGCTGGGACCTTATACGCCGGCAGTACACTTGGCGATAGTGCGCGCGGGTTTCGCGACGGGGCAACGGCATGAGCAGTTATTGCAGAGGCATTTACTGCGTGGTCTCCAGGATCATCGCAGTCGCGGCCATTTCGAACAGTTGGTGCGGCAATATGGCCAGGAGGCCACAGTCTGCCAATGGTTGAATCAAGCCCCGGAACCCAGGCCGAACCTCAAGTTCTGCGAAATCCGGGAGCTATCCGCAAAGTAGTCGCCACTCGCTCCGCCAGGTAGATATCTGAATGGCACCGTGTTAAGAATTGGTATAGCACTTTTCGTAGGGTGGTCACACCTACGCCATAGTGGCATTACTGCAGGCCAAGGGTTGACCCGTCGTGTCAGAAACCACGCCCAGAAGAAATCTGACTTCCGCACGGAAGCGAGGCTCGATAAGCGGGATCACCTTATCGTATGCGGCATTAGGTCAGACTCGATTGATTTCGGCCATAGGGCCATAAGTGCGCCGTGCGCACCACACCAAGGCCGGCGCAGCTCCGGCTCCCGGTGCGCACGGCGCACTCTATTGACTTCTTCTATCATTCCCTGGTCCGGGCCTGTGACCTAGCGGGCCTGGTCAAAAAATAGTCTGCCAGTCCAGGCCGAAACCTGATAGACTGCGCGGCCTTTTACCTGCCGCAGCGGCCCCTGTCGATACCGGGGCTCTGGCTCCAAGTGAACCCCGAAATGACCGATACCCCCAATCCCGCCGGCTTCGACCAGCTGGGCCTGCCGTCCGAAATCCTCAGCGCCGTCGAAAAGCTGGGCTACGAGACGCCGTCGCCGATCCAGGCGCAGACGATTCCTTCCTTATTGGAGGGCCGCGATGTGCTGGGCCAGGCGCAGACCGGCACCGGCAAGACGGCCGCCTTTGCGCTGCCGCTGCTGGCGCAGTTGGACCTGAAAGACAAGCGTCCCCAGGCCCTGGTGTTGGCACCGACCCGTGAGCTGGCGATCCAGGTGGCCGAGGCCTGCCAGTCTTACGCCGCCAACCTGAAGGGCTTCCACGTGGCGCCGATTTACGGCGGCGCCGACTACCGCGGCCAGATGCAGCAGCTGAAGCGCGGCGTGCAGCTGGTGGTGGGTACCCCGGGGCGGGTGATGGACCATATGCGCCGCGGCTCCCTGGACCTGTCCAACCTCAAGACCCTGGTGCTGGACGAGGCCGACGAGATGCTGCGCATGGGCTTTATCGACGATGTGCAGTGGGTGCTGGAGCAGATTCCCGAGGAGCGTCAGATAGCGCTCTTCTCCGCCACCATGCCGAAGGAAATCGCGCGCATCGCCCGCGAACACCTGCGCGAACCGGTGGAGGTAAAGATCCGCGTCAAACAGGAAACCGCCGAGACCATCCGCCAGCGCTACTGGCCGGTGGGCGGCCTGCACAAGCTGGACGCACTGACCCGCATCCTCGAGGCGGAGCCGGTGGACGCGACCATCATCTTCGTGCGCACCAAGAACAGCACCGTGGAACTGGCGGACAAGCTGGCCGCGCGCGGCTTTGCCAGCGCGGCGCTGAACGGCGACATGGCGCAGAACCTGCGCGAGGCGGTGATCGACAAGCTGAAGAAGGGCGCGCTGGATATCGTCGTCGCCACCGACGTGGCCGCCCGCGGCCTGGACGTGAAGCGTATCAGCCACGTGATCAACTACGACATCCCCTACGACACCGAGGCCTATATCCACCGTATCGGCCGCACCGGCCGCGCCGGCCGTGAGGGGGATGCGATCCTGTTCGTCGCGCCCCGCGAGCGGCGCATGCTGCGCATTATCGAGAAGGCCACCAAGAAGCCGATCGAGCAGCTGGAGCTGCCCAGCGCCGCAGCGGTGAACAGCGCGCGCATGCAGCGTTTTCGCGAGCGTATTACCGGCACCCTGGAAGGCCAGACCGATCTGGCCCCCTATCGCCAACTGGTGGAGGAATACCTGGCGCAGAGCGAATCCGATCCGCTGGACGTGGCTGCCGCCCTGGCCGCCATGGCCCAGGGCGATCAGCCGCTGCTGGTCAGGGAAGTGGAACAGAAGCCCCGCCGGGAAAGGCGCGAGCGCGACGAGGAATTCGAGGGCCGCGGCAGGAAAAAGGAAGGCTACGAGAAGGACAAGAAGATGCCGCCGCCGGACGAGGGCATGGAGCGCTTCCGCATCGAGGTGGGCCGTGAGCACGGTGTCAAGCCGGGCAATATCGTCGGCGCCATTGCCAACGAGGTGGAGCTGGACAGCTCCTATATCGGCCGCATCGAGATCTACCCGGAGTACACGACCGTGGACCTGCCGGAGGGTATGCCGAAAGAGGTGTTCCAGCACCTGAAGAAAGTGCGGGTGTCGGGCCGGGAGATGAAGATTTCCAAGCTGGGCGAGGCCGGCGGCAAGCCGCAGGGCAAAGGCAAACCGAAAAAGCGCAAGCCGAAGAGTTAATCGCTGGCGCATCCGTATCATCATTCCGGCACAACGCCAGCAGGAAGATCGATCGCGGCCAACGGCCGCTTCTCTTCTCTAAAGCGGCTCCTGATGTCAACCACTTGTAGGAGCGGCCGTTGTCCGAGATCAGGGGGCGAACGAATCTACCGCTGCGGCAGCATCCTCGTCAGCGTATTGTCCTTCTGTACAAAGTGATGCCACAGCGCCGCTGCAATATGCAGTCCCACCAGAACCAATAGCGCCGGCCACAGAACCTCCTTGTGCAGGAAGGCCAGCTGCTTGCCCAGGTCCGGGTTCTCCGCCAGCAACCGCGGCAGCGCAAACAGCCCGAAGAATTCCGTGTCCCGCCCGAAAAGCTGCCGCATCGAGATGCCGGAAATGGGCATGGCCAGCAGTATCAGGTAGAGGGCGCCCTGGGTCAGTTTGGACAGGGCCCGCTGCCAGCCGGGCCCCTCGGCCTGCGGCCGCTTGTGGCGGGCCCTCCAGTAGAGGCGCAGGGCCAGCAACAGCAGCACACTGATACCCAGGGAGAAGTGCAGCCGCACCAGCCAGCCGCGCATCGGGTCTTCGCGGTCGTAGAGCTCGTGCAGCTCCACCGCGCCCCAGACGCAGATCAGCAGGATTACAAACAGCCAGTGCAGGCCCTTGCTTAGCGGGTGCCAGCCCGGGTTCTTATTGGTCATGGGTTATCTCCTCACAGAAATTGCGGTCTATCTTAGCCGCATTTTGAACGCCGCCAAGGGATAAGCGGCCGGCTTAGGAATTCTTTACAGTCCCCCGGGGCTCCTGTCGAACCTACTGTTCACCCGACTGGCGGTGCCGGCTGCGACACGGGCGAACACAGGGTTCGCCCCTACAAATATGCTCCAGTGGTTTAGAAGAGCTGACCATCACTCCCGATCTTCTCGCCACTGATGAGAAGATTCCGCACGATCCCGCGGCAAGAATCTGAAGCCGGACCCGTAGGGGCGAATCTTGTGTTCGCCCGCTTGTCGGTAGGCACAACATCCCGGGCAGAATCAAACCGCACGGATTCCGTTCAGGTTGGCAAAGCAGGTATCCCGCGCCGTCCGCAGGAAATCCTCCACAAACGCCTGTTCCAGCATCTCCTCCCGCACCGCCGCGTAGAGGGTGCTCCACAATCCCTTCTCACCCAGGCGCAGCTGCGCGACAAATCCCTTCTGTAGATACTCGTGCAGCGCCCAGTTGGGCAGGGCGCAGACGCCGCGGCCGCTGGCCGCCAGCTGCACCATCATCACCGTCAGTTCCGCGGTGCGCACATCCGCCGGCTCCACACCGGCCGGGTCGAGGAAGTGCTGGAAGATATCCAGGCGCTCCCGCTCCACCGGGTAGGTGATCTGTATCTCCTCCGCCAGATCCTCAGGCAGCACCCAGCGCCTCTCGGCCAGGGCGTGTTTGCGGCTGATCGCCAGCACCATTTCGAAGCCGAACAGCGGCTGGTAGTGAATGCCCTTCAGCTCCGGGTCCGGATTGGAGGTGACAACCAGATCCAGGTCACCGCGCACCAGCGCCGGCAGGGGCGCGAAGTGGAAGCCGCTGGACAAATCCAGCTCCACCTCCGGCCAGTCGTCCCGGTAGCTGTCCAGGGTCGGCATCAGCCACTGGTAGCAGCTGTGGCACTCGATGGCGATATTCAGCCGCCCGGCCTGGCCCGACGCCAGCCGCGCCAGGTCCCGCTGTGCCAGCGCTACCTCTGGCAGTACCTCGTCCGCCAGCTGCAGCAGGCGCAGGCCGGCGCTGGTAAAGCGCAGCGGGCGCGACTTGCGCACGAACAGCGCCAGCCCGTGTCGATCCTCCATCTCGCGGAACAGGTGGGACAGGGCCGACTGGGTCAGGTGCAGCCGCTCGGCGGCGCGCACCATGCTGCCGGTCTCCCGCAGTACGTTCAGGGCACGCAGGTGGCGCAGTTCAATCATCTTTAGAAATATTCATGTTGCAGGCAAAAAATATGAAATTGATTGAATAACAGCGCGCCCGCAGAATCAACCCCGAATTAGCTCCCCTCTCCCGCTTGCGGGGGAGGGGTTGGGGGAGGGGGCCCGGGCCGCAGGCCCGCCATTCCGCAGATGGAAAAACATTCAACAGACTTGGGGACTACAGATGGCACAGACACATATCCTCGGCTACCCGCGCATTGGCGCCGCCCGCGAACTGAAAAAGGCCCAGGAGGCCTACTGGCGCGGGGAGATCTCGCAGAAGGAACTGCTGGCGGTCGGCGCGGAGATACGCCGCGCCAACTGGCAGGTGCAAAAAGACGCCGGCCTGGACCTGGTGACCGTGGGCGACTTCGCCTGGTACGACCAGGTGCTGAACCACACGCTGATGTTCGGTGCCGTGCCGCCGCGCTTCTCCGAGGGCGCCGCGGACAACAAACTGGATCAGTATTTTCGCCTGGCCCGCGGCCGCGCCCCCTCCGGCGAGCCGGTGGCGGCCAATGCGATGACCAAGTGGTTCGATACCAACTACCACTATCTGGTGCCGGAGTTTGCCGCCGACCAGCAGTTTGCACTGGACAGCGAATGGCTGTTGGAAGAGGTGCACGAGGCCCGGGCACTGGGCCACAAGGTGAAGCCGGTGATTATCGGTCCGCTCACTTATCTCTGGCTCGGCCGCATCGAGGGCGATGCACAGACACTGTTGCCGAAGCTGCTGCCCTGCTACGAGAAACTGTTGCAGCAGCTGGCCGGGGCCGGTGCTGGGTGGGTACAGATAGACGAGCCGATTCTCGGTCTGGACCTGCCGGACCAGTGGCGCGATGCCTTTGCGCCCGCCTATAAAAAACTGGATGCCGCAGCGGGGCAACAGAAGCTGCTGCTGGCTACCTATTTCTCCCCGCTGCGGGAAAACCTGCCGCTGGCATTCGCCCTGCCGGTGGACGGAGTGCATATCGACTGCGTGCGCGCACCGGAGGAGCTGTCTGCTGCCGTGGAAGCCCTCGGAGACAACCAGGTGCTGTCCGTCGGTGTGCTGAACGGCCGCAATGTCTGGCGCGGTGACCTGGCCAAATGGCAGCGCCGGCTGAAGCCGCTGGCGGGACAGCTGGGCGAGCGTCTGTGGCTGTCCGCCAGCTGCTCGCTGCTGCACTGCCCGGTGGACCTGGATACCGAAACCAAACTGCCGGCGGAACAGTTGCAGAAGCTCGCCTACAGCCGCCAGAAGCTGGATGAGCTGCAGCAGCTGCAGGCCCTGCTGCAACAGGATTTCGTCACAGACGCCGCCGGTGAGGCCGCGGCGACGGCAGCGAACACCGTTGCGGAAGAGCTGGAAGACACCTGGCGCCCGCAGTCCTACGCCGAGCGCGCGCCGCTGCAGGCGGAGCGCTGGCAGCTGCCGCTGCTGCCCACCACCACCATCGGTTCTTTCCCGCAGACGGACCTGCTGCGCCAGGTGCGCAGACAGTTCCGCAGCGGCGAAATCAGTGAGAAGGATTACCGGGATCACCTGCGCGCGGAAATCGCCGAGGCAGTACGCCGCCAGGAAATCCTCGGTCTGGACGTGCTGGTGCACGGCGAGGCAGAGCGCAACGACATGGTGGAGTATTTCGGCGAGCAGCTGGACGGCTTCGTGCACACCGGCAACGGCTGGGTGCAGAGCTACGGCTCCCGCTGCGTGAAGCCGCCGATCATTTTCGGCGATATCTCCCGGCCGCAACCGATGACCGTCGAGTGGAGCAGTTACGCTCAGGGCCTGAGCAAGAAGCCGGTCAAGGGCATGCTCACCGGCCCGGTCACCATCCTGAACTGGTCCTTCCCGCGCGAGGATGTACACAGATCCGAGAGCTGCCTGCAGATCGCCAAGGCATTGCGCCAGGAGGTGCTGGACCTGGAGGCGGCCGGTATTGGCATTATCCAGATCGACGAGCCTGCCCTGCGCGAGGGTGTGCCTCTGCGCAAGTCGGAGCACAAAAATTATTTCGACTGGGCCGTGGCCTGCTTCCGCTATACCTGCAGCCAGGTGAGGCCGGAAACCCAGATTCACACCCACATGTGCTACAGCAATTTCAATGCGATCATGGATGCGATTGTGGCGCTGGACGCCGACGTCATCACTATCGAGTCCGCGCGTTCGGATCTGCAACTCCTGCGCGCTTTCGCCGGCAAGAACGGCGGCTACCCGAACGAGATAGGTCCGGGTATTTACGATATCCATTCGCCCAATGTGCCGGAGCGGGAGGAGCTGGTGGAGCGGCTGAAGAAGATCGCCGAGGTGATTCCGCTGGAGAAACTCTGGGTGAATCCGGACTGCGGCCTCAAGACACGCAGCTGGGCGGAGGTGGGTTCTTCGCTGTTGAACATGGTGGAGGCGGCGCGGGCCGTGCGGGCGGAGTTGGCCTGAGCCTAAGAAAGTTCGGCCGTCATACCGGCGCAGGTTCTGCGCCGGTATGACGAAAGAACGCTGTAGGGGCGGCCGTCCGCCCTACGCGTTTTCTACCTGACCTGTAAACCGGCTGCGCATGTTTTCGTCGCAGTAGATCAATTCGCCGCGGTACAACGTCGCCCGCACATTGCCATCATCGTCGAGCACGGCGATATCCGCATCCTTCCCCTGCGCAATGGCCCCGGTTCTGTCGTCGATACCGAGAAACTTCGCCGGCGACAGGCTGGCCATATGCACCGCGTCGCGAAATTCGATACCCGCCAGGCGGTGCAGGTTGGCCGCGGCCTTTTCCAGGGTCAGGGTGCTGCCGGCCAGCGAGCCGCTGTCGGTCCTGGCGATGCCGCGCTCCAGTTGCACTTCCATTTTTCCCAACCGATAACGCCCATCCGCCAGGCCGCCGGCGTTGATGCAGTCGCTGATCAGGGTGATTTTTCCCGGTTCCTTCAATTTGCAGATCATCTGCAGTATCGCCGGGTGCAGGTGCACGCCGTCGGCGATCACCTCCACGTTGACGTCCTCCATCAGCACGGCGCCGGTACAGCCTGGCTCGCGGTGGTGGATACCGCGCATACCGTTGAAGACGTGCACGCCGCCGCAGGCACCTGCCCGCAGCGCCGCGGTGGTCTGCTCGTAACTGGCATCGGTGTGGCCCAGCATCACCTTTACGCCTTTTTCGGTCAGGTAGGGAATTATCTCCATGGCCCCATCGACTTCCGGGGCCAGGGCCAGCACCTTCAGCTGCCCGCGAGCGGTTTCCAGCAGCGCGTCCATGCGCTCGCGTGTGGGGGCGAGGAAGTAGTGCTCGTTGTGCGCGCCCTTGTGCCTGCAGGCGAAGAAGAGGCCCTCGCTGTAGCCCCCCAGCACCTGGGCGCCGGGCTGGGTTTGCAGCGCGGCGCGGCCCAGGTTGTCCATCGCGGCCAGGGTCTCCTCCCAACTGCTGGTCACGGTGGTGGCGAGGAAGCCGGTGACGCCATGGCGCGCCAGGGAAATGGAGATGATGTCCAGCGATTCGGGAGTCGCGTCCATCACGTCGCAGCCCTCGCGGCCGTGGACATGCAGGTCGATCATGCCGGGTATCAGGGTGGCGCCGGGGAGATCGATCAGCGGCAGTTCGCCGCCGGGCGTGTCAGTGATTTCGGCGATGCGGCCATCTTCGATGCGCAGGCAGTAATCGGCCAGGTCTCCGCTCTCGGCAATTATGCGCGCGGCCCTGAGGTAGTAGTTGGAAGTCTTCATCAGTCGGCCTTTTCGATCCGGAGGGCGAGCAGGGCGGCACCGCGGGCGCCGCTGGCGTCACCGAATTTCGGCGGCATTACCGGCGGGGCACCGAAGCCGGCAAAGAGGTGTCTTTCGATGGCGCCGGGCAAGTCCCGGTAGAACTCCTCGATGCGGGACAGGCCGCCGCCCAGTACGAAGATATCCGGGTCGTGCGCCATCACCAGATTGGCGAAGGCCGCGCCGAGCAGGTCCAGGTGCACCGCCTTGGTAACCAGGGCCCGCTGGTCCCCGTCGCGCCAGCGCTGTACCAGCGACGGTATCTCGATTTCCTCGCCCGACAGTTGCCGGTGC
Source organism: Microbulbifer sp. SE14 (assembly GCF_059834885.1). Lineage (NCBI taxonomy): Bacteria > Pseudomonadati > Pseudomonadota > Gammaproteobacteria > Cellvibrionales > Microbulbiferaceae > Microbulbifer > Microbulbifer sp. SE14. Next base: position 27,913 of record NZ_JCBAJA010000009.1, read on the forward strand.
AGCGCCGCCAGGCCGGGGCCGGCGATAAAGGTTTCCAGGCAGCCGTTCAGGCCGCAGCCGCAACGAAGAATTGGCAGTTGGTATTTTTTCTGCAGGTCGGCTGGCAGCGGGTGGTGGCCGTACTCGCCCGCGATGCCCTGGCGGCCGCGGTAGAGGCTGCCGTCGATTACCAGGCCGCCGGCAGCGCCGGTGCCGAGCACCGCGCCGTAAACGCGGCGAAAGCCCTCGCCGGCGCCGCCGCGGGATTCGGACAGGGCGAACAGGCGGCAGTCGTTCTCGATCGCCACCGGCCGGCCGAGTCGTGCCACCAGGGATTCCGCCACCTTTTTGCCGCTCGCGCAGGCGATATTGGCGGACAGCGAGCGGCCCCCGGCGTCGACCAGGCCCGGCATGCCGATGCCGATCTGGCCCCGGCAACCGTGGCGGCGGTCCGCGCCTTCCACCAGGTCGACGAGCGTGTCGATAAAAGCCCCATAGTCGTCGACGGGTGTGGCGACCCGCTCGCTGTCGAGTTTGTCCAGGCCTGCGTCGAAACAGGCAAACTCGATCTTGGTTCCACCGATATCCACGCCGTAGATCAACGCGCATTCCCCACGATAAACGGGTGGATGGTCACCCCCTGCACCACCCGGTTGACTTCGCCGGTGGGGCAGGGGTTGTCCGGGGTGATGCCCAGCGCGAGGGACTTGTAGAACGCCAGCAGCTGCGCGAAGACGATGTAGTGCAGCGCCAGCCAGGCGTCCTCGAGGCCGCTGCTGTCGACCAGGTCCGCCGGGCATACCAGCAACTCGGTAGTGCCGTCGCGCCGCAGTTCCCCGAGCAGGTCGTCGTCGTAGCGCCGGCAGTAGGCGTCGTTGCTTTGCAGAAGTACCACCAGGGTGGATTCGTCGAGCATCGATTTGGGGCCGTGGCGGAAGCCGAGGGGGCTCTCCGCGTGGCAGTCCACCCGGCCAGCGGTGAGTTCCAGCATCTTCAGTGCGGCCTCGGTGGCGATGCCTTTCAGGCCGCCGGCGCCGAGGAATACCACGCGGCGGAAGTCACGCTGCGCCAGCGCGCGCACTGTGTCGAGCCGGGTTTCGAGAAGCCTGCGCGCGATCCCGGCCAGGGTTTCCACCTGCCCGGCCTGGGGGGCAAACACCTGCAGCGTGCTGGCGACCATGGCGGTGAAGCTGCTGGTCATGGCAAAACTCTGGTCGAGGGTCTCCTCCAGCATCAGCAGCGAGTAGCTGTTGTCGTTGTCCTGCGCGCGGCGGGCCAGCTCGCCGTCGCGGTTGCAGGTGATCACCAGGTGGTAGCAGGCGTCGACACACTGGTCGGCCAGGTCGTAGGCGCCGACGCTCTCGGGGCTGTTGCCGGAGCGGGCGTAGGAGATCAGTAGCGTGGGCTGCTGTCGCAGCAGGTAGTCCTGCGGGTTGCTGACCAGGTCGGTGGTGGAGATCGCCTCGACCCGGCGCTCCAGCGCCCGGGTCAGGTAGGGTGCCAGGGTTTCGCCCACATAGGCGGAGGTGCCGGCGCCGGTCAGGATGATGCGCAGTTCCTGCCGCGCGAGCAGGGGCGCCAGCCAGGCGTCGAGTCGGGCGCGCTGATGCTCGACCAGTTCGGCCGTGCGCAGCCACACTTCCGGTTGTTGGGCGATTTCCCGGGCGGTGTGCTCGCCGTTTTGTGCGCGCAGTTCAGCACTGCCGATCGCTAGATTCTCGTACATCATTGTGATCCTTTTTAATGCTTCCAGCAGGCGTTGGCGTAGGCGTCGGTGACCTTGCGGATGCGCGCCTTTACCAGCGCGCGTGGCTCGTTGGCGAGCCGCCCCTCGCGGATCTCGCGATATTCCTCCGGAAAATACTGGCTGACCAGTGGCAGCGGCAGCGGTTTGTCCGACAGGTTGTCGAGCAGTCGCGCGCAGGCTTCCTTCACTTCCCTGTCGGGCCAGTAGTAACGGATGCGGTCGCTGTAACTGTAGCGGCGATACAGCGGCAGCTGTTCCCCCGCGACTTCGTAGAAGGCCTGCCAGTACTTGGGTTCGCCCTGCATGCGTTGCTCGCAGACCTGTCGCAGCTGGGATTTCTCCGCGATGCCGGGCAGCTCTTCCTCTATATGGTTCAGCGCGAACAGGGCCTCGCGCAGGGCGAAGGTGAGCTGGGGGCCCACCTTGAGGATCGCGAAGTGGTCGCGTACCAGCTGCTGGTAGTTGTTCCGGGTCTGGTAGTCGGTGGAGTGGGCCTCGAAGGCGATGCCGCCTGCTTCCTCGGCCAGTGCTTTCAGCTTTGCGGCCTTTGCCGGCTGGTAGTCGATGACCGAGGTGTGATCGAACTCCACACCCGGCTGCACCACCAGTCCGATCACGCGCTGCCAGGCTTCAGTCAGCCCCAGCTTTTCGAAGGCGGCGCGGTGCAGCTCGATGGTGTTGCGCGCCTGGGCCGGGTCGGTCACTTGCAGCTCGGCGATCGCCTCCTTTGCGCCGCCGGGCGGCGGCACTTCGGTGCCGATGATGTAGACGATATCGCCATTGTTGCCGCGGCGACCGGCGGCCTCTTCGGCGGCGCGGCAGAGATCGGCGGCGCGCTCGGCGATAATCTCGTCCGCCAGCGGCAGCGGGTCGTCGGCGCAGGGCATGCTGCAGTCCAGGTGGATCTTGGTGAAGCCGGCCGCTACATAGGCGTCGATCAGGTCCCGGGCCTTTTCCATCGCCGTCCCGGTGGGTTCCGACTGCCAGCACACGGGGCCCAGGTGGTCACCGCCGAGCAGTATCCGCGAAGGCTCCAGCCCGACCCGGTCGGCCAGCGTCATCACATAGTCGAAAAAGTCCGCCGGCCGCATACCGGTATAGCCGCCGAACTGGTTCACCTGGTTGGCGGTGGCCTCGATCAGCAGGGGCGTGTCGTCCGCCAGCGCCTGCTCCATGGCCGCCTCCAGCACCAGGCCGTGGGCAGAGCAGACGGCGTAGATGCCCCGCGGCTGCCCGCGGAGATTGGCGGCGATCAATTCTTGCAGCATAAGGATTCCTTGTTGTTGCGTAACTACTCGCCCCTGTGGCACTAAGCCGAGGCCTGGGCGGCCCTGCTGTCGGTGGCCATTTGGGAAAAAGCCTCATCGGCAAACATTTCCCAAATGGCCCCCGACATCAGGGCCTTCGCATTGGAGTTCGGTATTCTTCTCCAAGTCCCCGGGACGAGTAGTTACGTTGTTTCTTTTTAGCTGTGTTCAGCTGACGATCACTACCTTTACCCCGGCATCGGCAATCGCCTGGTGAAAGGTGTCGGGAATACCGGCGTCGGTGATCAGTATGTCGATGTCGGCAAAGTCGCAGATCTTGTGCACACCGGAACGGTTGAACTTGGAGGAGTCGGTCACCGCGATCACCTGGCGGGCCACCTTGCACATCAGCCGGTTCAGGTTGGCCTCGTACTCGAAGTGGGTGGTGATGCCGCCCTGGAAGTCGATGCCGTCCACGCCCAGGAATACCTTGTCGAAGTGGTAGCAGCGCAGCATCTCCTCGGCGGGGCGGCCGTAGAAGGAGAGGGACTTCTTGCGCAGTGTGCCGCCGGTCATCAGCACCTCCACCCCCTCGGCGTCCACAAGCTGCTGGGCCACATTGAGGCCGTTGGTCATCACCAGCAGGCGCTCGAAATCCCGCAGCTGCCGGGCTATCTCGGCGGTGGTGGTGCCCGAGTCCAGGATAATGGTGTCCTGCTCGCGGATCTCCTGGACGGCGGCCTCGGCCAGCCGGCGCTTGGTATCCAGGTGCTCGGTGACCTTCTCCTGCACCGACAGCTCCTGGGTGACCCGGTTGCTGGCCACGGCGCCGCCGTGGGTGCGCACCAGCAGGCCCTTCTTGTGCAGGTAGTTGAGGTCGCCGCGGATGGTCACTGCGGATACGCCGTACTTCTCCACCAGTTCCGGCACCAGCACCCGCCCGGCATCGGCGGCGGTCTGGATGATGTCGTGTCTTCTCTCGATCGTGTTCTTGGGCACGGCTCTTTCTCGCTGGGGCTCTATCGATATTCTACGAAACTTTCGCTTGCTTTCAATAAAATTTTATTTTCAGGTGCTTTCGTTTTGTAAAAGTGCTTTTTATTCAATGATTTACTGGAAAATTTAGGCGCCGGATTGATTTCTGCTGATTAGAAAGTGAAAGCTTTCGAAGTATTTTTTTGTTGAACGGCGGATTTCGCTTGGTTATTGTCGGAAGCCTGCGAATTCCGACTGTCTGGACACGAGGTGAATATAAAAATGAGTTCGATCGATCGTCGCAATTTCCTCAAGGCGGGCCTGGCGGCAGCCGCGGCCGCAACTGCCGCCGGCTGCGCCGCAACCGGTGGGGCCAGGGGCGGGGCCCCGGTGGCCGGCCAGAAGTCGGTGATGGGGCTGGTGGTGCCGCCGATGGAGACGGTCCGGGTGGGCCTGATCGGCGTGGGCCAGCGCGGCGTCGGTGCGGTCAAGCACTTCTGCAATATCGACGGGGTGGAGATCAAGGCCATCTGCGATATCGACCGGCAGGTACTGGATCGCGCCGTCAATATCGTCGTGGACAGGGGAATGCCGCGCCCGGCGGCCTACGGCGAGAACGACTTCTCCTACCGCGACCTGCTGGAGCGCGACGATATCGATATCGTCATCATCTCCACCCCCTGGCGCTGGCATACGCCCATGGCCGTGGAGACCATGCTGGCCGGCAAGCACGCGATGGTGGAGGTGCCCGCGGCGCTGACCATCGACGAGGCCTGGCTGCTGGTGGACACCGCCGAACAGACCCAGAAGAACTGCATGATGCTGGAGAACGTCTGCTACGGTCGCGACGAGTTGATGGCCCTGAACATGGTGCGCATGGGTCTGCTCGGCGACCTGCTGCACGGCGAGGCCGCCTACATCCACGAGCTGCGCTGGCAGATGAAGGAGATAGACCGCAAGACCGGCTCCTGGCGCACCCGCTGGCACGCCCTGCGCGACGCCAACCTCTATCCTACCCACGGCCTGGGCCCCATCGCCCAGTATATGAACATCAACCGCGGCGACCGTTTCGACTACCTGAATTCCATGAGCAGTCCGGCCCTGGGGCGCGCCGCCTATGCCGAGCGCGAGTTTCCCGCCGACCACCAGCGCAACCGGCTCAAGTACATCGCCGGCGACATCAATACCAGCCTGATCAAGACGGTGAAGGGCAGGACCATCATGGTCCAGCACGACACCACCACGCCGCGGCCCTACAGCCGCCACAACCATATCCAGGGTACCAACGGTGTCTTTGCCGGCTTCCCCAACCGCATCGCGCTGGAGGAGGGTGGCCGCAAGAGCTACCACGAGTGGGACTACGACATGGACTACTGGTACGAGCGCTACGACCACCCCCTGTGGCGCCGCATGGGCGAGGTGGCGGAGCGCAACGGCGGCCACGGCGGCATGGACTTCCTGATGTTCTGGCGGCTGGTCTACTGCCTGCGCAACGGCCAGCCCCTGGACCAGGACGTCTACGACGCGGCCGCCTGGTCCGCGGTGACGCCGCTGTCCGAGGTCTCGGTGAAAAACCGTGGCGACAGCGTGGATTTCCCGGACTTTACCCGCGGCGCCTGGAAGAGCGGAACGCCGCTGGGCGTCGTCAGCTGACCGGGGCGGGCCATGGGCCCGCCGGATAAGTCCGGCTGCTAAAGGCCGCCGAGTTTCCATCGAACGACAACGAATATTCGCCTGCAAATGGCGAAGGGGCCGCCGTACGCCCGCGTTTTGCGCACTGCGCCCGAGCTGTACCACTCTCAAAACTATAAAAGGGAAGGTGAACCATGATTAAAAGTAAAAAGCACACCCTCAGCCTGGCAATCGGTGCCCTGGTCCTGGCGTCTCAGGGTATGGCGCAGGAGGCGGAAGCGGAGCGGGCGGGCGACGACCTGCAGCCGGTTTCGGATACTGTGGTGGAAGAGGTGCAGGTCACCGGTATCCGCAGCAGCATCAAGTCGTCGCTGGATATCAAGAAAAACTCGGTCAACGTGGTGGACGCCATCATGGCCGAGGATATCGGCAAGTTCCCGGACCAGAATATCGCCGAGGCGCTGCAGCGCATGAGCGGTGTCACCATCACCCGCAACGCCGGCGAGGGGCAGAACATCACCGTGCGCGGCCTGGGCGGCGACTACAACGTGACCACCATCAACGGCCGCCGCATGGCCTCGGAGCACAGCAGCCGCGATTTCAACTACGACCTGATCGCCGCGGAACTCTTGAAAGGCGTCGAGGTGTACAAGTCGCCGGTGGCCAAGACCCAGGAGGGCGGCATAGGTTCGGTGATCAATATCCAGACCCGGCGCCCGCTGGATTTCTCCGGCCTGACCCTGTCCGGCTCGGTCAAGGGCATCTACGAGGACCGCACCGAGGACATGAACCCCCAGGCCTCCTTCCTAGTCAGCAATACCTTCGCCGACGGCACCTTCGGCGCCCTGCTGACCGCGGTCTACTCGGAGCGCACCCTGCGTACCGATGCCTACCAGGGCGAGGGCTTCTACAACGAGGGCAATGAGGACTGGATCACCGTGCGCCAGGATGTGGACGGCAACGGCGAATTCGATCCGGCGGTGGACAACGAATACGGCTCCATCATTCCCGGCTATGTGCGCTACACCAACTGGCAGGACACCCGCGAGCGCATCGGTGCCAGCCTGGCGCTGCAGTGGCGGCCGCGGGACGACATAGAGGTGAATTTCGACAGTATCTATTCCGCCTACGACACCAACGGCGAGCAGTACGAGATCTCCTTCGTGACCTACGACGAGAGCTGGACGCCGGGTATTCCCAATGTCACCGACCTGGGTTTCGACGAGGACGGCCTGGTCAATGCCCTGACCCTGAGCGACGGCGCCATGGCCGAGCTGCTGAACACCTCGCGCCCGCGCAAGACCGAGACCTTCCAGGTCGGCAACAATGTGGCCTGGCATATCCGCGACAACCTGACCCTGGCCCTGGATATCTCCCACTCGGAATCGGAAAACACCAACAACGGCGACAACCGCTATATAGTTGCGCGGGGCTTCGTGAACGAGATCCGCATTGACCAGTCCGGCGGCAACCTGCTGCCGGATATCACCATGACCCCGGCGCTCTCCCACACCTCGCCCTTCGGCGCCCACTACAGCTACAACTACGGCGACGAGATCCGTGACAAGGTGAGCGAATTCAAGTTCGACGGCGACTGGGCGCCGCTGGACTCCATCGTCTCCTCGGTGCAGTTCGGCATCAACTACGGTGACCAGACCAAGGAGCGGGATTCCTATTCCTCGGTCAACCCGTCCATCTTCAGCAACGCTGGCGCGCATTTCGAGAGATACCCGGAGTATTCGCCGGATATGTCCGCGGCGGAAAATATCGCCGGTTTCGATCTGTTCCGACTGCCCGCGGACGTTTTGGTAGCCCCGCGCTTCGACAACTTCCTCGATGGCGAACCGGGCTCGCACCCGGCACCCTGGGCCAGCTTCGACTACGACAAGCTGTTCGCCTTCTACGAAAGCATCAGCGCCGATGCCGCCAACGACCTGGTCAGGGCCCAGTTCCGGCCGAACAACTCCTTCACCGTGGGCGAGTCCACCCTGGCCGCCTATGTGCAGGCGGACCTGCAGAGCGAACTGCTGGCGTTGCCCTTCACCCTGAACCTGGGGCTGAGGGTCATAGAGACCACCGTGACCAGCTCCGGTTTCTCCCTGGACGTGGACGCCGTGCGCTTCGAGGCCGCGGATGAGCCGGGCGAGCTGCAGTTTGTCGGGGATGTCTCCGACTACCAGCGCGAGATGGATTTCGAGGATTCCTACACGGACGCGCTGCCGAGCCTGAACTTCAAGTGGGACCTGCGCGACGACCTGATCTACCGCTTCAGCGCCGCCAAGGTGATCACGCGGCCGCAGATTGACTCCCTCAAGGCCTACAGCTACGTGAACCTGCGAGAGTTCGAGCTCTATGCCTCCAACCCGGGCCTGGAGCCGATGCGCGCGAACCAGTTCGACACAGGCCTGGAGTGGTATTTCTCCGACTACGGCGCCGTGACCGGCACCTTCTTCTTCAAGGATATCGAGTCCTTTATCGAGTCGGGGCGCAACGGCAGCCGCACCATAGACGGCCACAGCTTCGCCGTCTACAGCGCCATAAACGGCGAGGAGGGTGCGACCATACGCGGTACCGAACTGGCCTACCAGCAGTCCTTCGCCGGCATTCTGCCGGGTGTTTTCGGTGGGCTCGGGGCACAGCTGAACTACACCTATGTGGACAGCGAGTACGACGATCGCGAGCGCCGCGAGGCGGGCCTGCCCTTCCAGGGCATGCCGAAAAACTCCTACAACGCGGTGCTCTACTACGAGGGCGACGCCTTCCAGGCGCGGCTGGCCTATAACTGGCGCGGCAAAGTGATGACCAACGCCGAGGCCTGGGGCGGTCCCAGCTGGGATGCGGACTACGGCCAGTTCGACTTCAGTGCGGATTACGACTGGAACGACAATATCAATGTGAGCCTCAGCGTCAACAACATCACCAACGAGCGCAACTGGGGCTACATCATGCGCTCGGACCAGGTCAGCCACCTGGCGCGCTACGGGCGACTGGTTAACCTGGGTATAAGCGCGAACTTTTAAATTGTCGCGCCGGTCCGCCCGGTCGATCCGGGCGGACCGAGTTCCTTTTGAAATAAAAATATAAGCGGGAGCACCGATGACCACTCTTGTTTCCCACGAGAATACCGGGAGCAGTTCACGCAGCAGCTTGTTGCCGATGGCGATTATCGGCCTGCTGTTCTTTATCTTCGGTTTCGTCACCTGGCTGAACGGATCGCTGATTCCCTTCCTGAAAATACTCTGCGACCTGAATGACTTCCAGGCGCTTTTCATTACCTTTGTCTTTTATATCGCCTACACGGTGATGGCGCTGCCCATGTCCTTTATCCTGCGCCGCACCGGTTACCGGGACGGCATGGCCATAGGTCTCGCCATCATGGCGGGTGCGGCGCTGGTGTTTATCCCCGCGGCGCAGACCGGCAGCTATTCCGTCTTCCTGTTGGGCCTGTTCGGGCTGGGGGCCGGCCTGACGATACTGCAGACCGCCGCCAATCCCTATGTGGTGAAGGTCGGTCCGGTGGAGAGTGCGGCGACCCGTATCGCGATCATGGGCATTATCAACAAGAGTGCCGGCGTGCTGGCCCCGTTGGTATTTACCGCCCTGGTGCTGTCCGGCCTCACGGACTTCAACTCTGAGGCCGTTGCCCGACTGGCGGAAGCCGAGCGCGCGACGAAGATGGAAGAGGTGGCCAACCGGCTGATAGCGCCCTATATCGGCATGGCGGTGTCGCTGCTCCTGCTGGTCGGGCTGGTGAAATTCTCCCGGCTGCCGGATATCGAGGACGATCGGGCGGACGGCGAGTCGAAATCCGGCATCTGGCAGTTTCCACAGCTGGTGCTGGGTGCGCTGGCCCTGTTTGCCTATATGGGCGTCGAGGTGATCGCCGGCGATACCATCGGTCTCTACGGTGAGCGCCTGGGGTTGGCCAACTTTGCCTCGCTGACCTCCTACACCATGGCCTTTATGGTGGTGGGTTACCTGATAGGCGTCTTCGCCATTCCGCGCTTTATCAACCAGCAGCAGGCGCTGCTGGGTTCGGCGATTGCCGGCGCGCTCTGTGTACTCGGTGTGCTTTTCAGTTCCGCGGAGAGTGCGTCGATTGCCGGTGTGCTCTGGGGCTGGTCCGCTATCCCGGTCATTCCCGACACGGTGGTTTTCGTGGCGCTGATGGGACTGTCGCACGCATTGGTGTGGCCGACCATCTGGCCGCTGGCCCTGGACGGCCTGGGCAGGTTTACCGCCCAGGGTTCCGCGCTGCTGATCATGGGAATCGCCGGCGGCGCGGTGATACCTTTGGCCTTCGGCAGGATTGCCGAGGCCGCCGGCGATATAGTGAATGCTTATTGGATAGCGCTGCCGTGTTACCTGTTTATCCTGTTTTATGCCGTCAAGGGGCACAGGCTGCGCAGCTGGGCCTGACCTGGTCCACTGTAATTTCTCTCTCCCCATCATGCCCTCTCCGTGAGGGCTTTTTTGTATCTGTAGGAGCGGCGGGGCGGCCGTCCGCCGCTCCTACAGATATGTGGCGGATATTATTTGGTGGCGACCGTCGCCGAGCCGTTCAGCCTGAACGGCACCGACTCGTGGAAGGGCTCGATGCCCAGGGCCCGGTACAGTTCGTCGGGTTTGTAGAGATTCTGCCCCTCGATCACCAGCGCGGCGCGGCGCAGTGCGCCGATATCCTCCAGGGGGTTGCCGTCCAGCAACACCAGGTCCGCCTCCTTGCCGACGTCGATGGTGCCGCTGTGGTTCAGGGCGCCGACCACCCTGGCCGGTACTGAAGTGGCGGTGCGCAGCACATCGGCGTTGGGGATGCCCGCCCTGGCGTAGACTTCCAGTTCGCGCAGCAGGGTGAAGCCGGGCAGGCCATCGGTGCCCGCCACCATCGGCACCTTGTGCTGGTGCAGCTTGCGCACCATGTTCAGCAATGCCTCGGCGGACAGGTCGTAGTCGTCCCTGTGCTCCGGTTTGACGTCCAGATCGGCGCCGATAAACTGCCGGCGCACATTGACCGGCAGGTGGTCGGCGATACCGGTGTACTCCGGATCCAGCTTGCCCGGCTGGCGCAACAGCAGGGACCTGAAGACGCTGGTGGTGGTGTCCACCACCGTGCCCTCGCGGGCCAGCTTGTCCAGGAAGGCCGCCACTTCCTCGCTTTCCAGGTCCAGCTCGTGGGCGTGTTCACCCACTTCGGTAAAGCGCAGTTTCTTGCGGGTGTCGATCGGGCCCATAAAGTTCAGGAACAGCATGTTGATATGCTGGATCTCGTCGAAGCCGGCATCCACCGCCTCCTCGGCGGTCATGAAGGCCGGGATATGGCCCGACAGGCGCAGCCCCCTGCTGTGGATGTGCTCCGCCAGCGGCGCTATCCACTCGGGTTCCATGGAGCTGTAGGTCTTGATCTGCCCGTAGCCGCGGGCCGCATACCAGTCGACGATTTCCTTGGCCTCTTCGAGGCTGGAGGCGGTCCTGCCCATGCGCATGGCATTTTCGCTCTCGCGGTCCATAAAGCCCGCGCGATAGACGTCGCCGCCGATCACCCTGCCGGAATCGAACAGTTCGGTGACGCGCATGATGTTCTCGTGGGTGTTGCCGATATCCCGCACATTGATGACACCGGCGGCCATATTGAGTGCACCGTCGGCGGGCGACAGGTGGCCGTGCATATCCCAGAGACCGGGTATCAGCGTCCTGCCGCGGCCGTCGATACGGGTGGCGCCGGCTGCGCCGATCGGGGATGTGCTGATGCGCACTATCTTGCCGCCTTCGATCAGCAGGTGGCGTTTCTTCAGCAGCTCACCGGCCTCCACGTCCACCAGGTCCACGTTGCTGATCAGGATGGGGCCGGCGGATTTGTGCGTATGCTCCGCCGACAGCTCTTCCAGATAGGCGTCGGCGGCCCGTACCTGGCGCTCCTTCAACTGCTCGAGATGGGATTTGTCCCACCCCTTGCGCAGTATCGCGAACCAGCCGCCTTCGTCCTGAGCGAACAGGTCGCCCTCTTCGTCGAACCAGCCCAGCGAGGGGGTAAAGCCGAGGCCGCTGATGCCGTAGAGGTGAATGGTTTTCTCTTCCTTCCCCCGGGCCAGGGTGATTTTGTCCAGTGTCTTCAGCTGCGCCTGCCCCTGGGGCAGCAGGTCTATCCTGCGATCGTCGTCGGCGAGCAGCGCCTTGACCAGTTGTGATTGCACCGCCAGGGTCGAATTCTTGGGGATATAGAATTGCGGGCCGGAGGACTTGGCATTGCCGCGCTCATCGGTACTGTTCCAACTGGCGACGCCGTCCTTTACCGAGAATTGCTCTTCCACCGGTGCACCGAAGGGGCTGATGCCCTCGATATGCAGCTTTTCCGGCATCTGCGCCGCGCCGATGGTAAAGCTTTCCGCCAGGTTCAGGCGGCGGTTGTTCCAGCCCAGTTTGAGTTCGCCCGAGACCTGCGTGCCATTTTGTTCGACGACTTCCGTACCGGCGATGCCCTCCTTGTCGTAGAAGACGTACTCCAGGGTTTCGGCGTGCAGCTGACTGCTGAATGTGACAGAGGCGAAGACCGCCGCGGCGAGGGCGGCGGGGATGTTTGTGCGCTTCATGGGGATTCCTTTCTTATTAGAATGACTCGGGTAGCATGAAGCTTTTTGCGGGGCCCTGGCAAGCGGAGGCGATCAGATGCGCCTGTGGCGCGGCCAGTCGTAGGGCGGATAAGCTGCAAGCGCATCCGCCGCGTCGGTTGGTGGATGCGCCCGGCGTGGATGCGCCCGGCGTGGATGCGCCCGGCGTGGATGCGCCCGGCGTGGATGCGCTTGCAGCTTATCCACCCTACAGTATTTCCCGAGTTCCGAGTCCCGTTACTACTCCGCGTAACAGTCCCGCGTCATATTCTCGATACGGTCGGCGTGCACTATGACATTGTCCTCGATGCGCACACCGCCGAAGGGGCGCAGCTCCTCCACCTTGTCCCAGTGCACTTCCTTCGCCAGCTCCGAATCCTTCAGCTCCGCCAGCAGGCTGTCGATGAAGTAGAGCCCCGGCTCGATGGTAAACACCTGGTTTTCCTCGATGGTGCGGCTGGTGCGCAGGAAGGGGTATTGCGCCGGCGGCGGGGTGGTGCCGCCCTCGGGTGCCGTCTGGTGGCCGCCGACGTCGTGCACCTGCAGACCGAGGAAGTGGCCCAGGCCGTGGGGCATAAAGGTGCCGGTGAGTCCGGATTCCACCGCGCTCTCGGCGGAGGTCCTGATCACGCCGAACTGGTTCAGCAGTTCGCCCACCTTCTGGTGGCAGACGCGGTGCAGGTCCGGGTAGGGCAGGCCGGGCTTCAGGCCGGCGACCAGTTCCTGTTCCTTTTCATCCATCGCCGCCACCAGCTCGGCGAATTCGCTGTCGCTATAGGCCTGGTAGGTATGGGTGCGGGTGATGTCGGCGCAGTAGCCGTTGCAGTCGGCCCCGGCGTCGATCAGGAAGCTTCTCAGCTCCCCCTCCGGCAGCCGCTGATCCGACAGGTGGGTGTAGTGCAGTATCGCCGCGTGCTGGTTCAGGGCGACGATATTGCCGTAGGGCATGCGGTTCTCGCCCTGGCCGGCGGCCTTGAGATAGGCCAGGTTGATCTCGAACTCGCTGGCACCGCTGCGGAAGGCTTCTTCCGCGGCCCTGTGGGCCCTGACTGCTATGCGGTTGGCCTCGCGCAGGCAGGCGAGTTCGTAGGGAGTCTTGTAGGCGCGCGCCCAGTGCAGCCGCGCCAGAAGTTCTTCCGGGTTGGGGGTGCCGATGGGCCAGCCGTCCAGGCCGGCGGTCTCGCCGAGGAAGGCGGCCTTGTCGGAGCTCAGGAACTGTTTCGCATCCGACGGCTTGGCGAGCAGCTCTATGTCGTAGTGGTCGCTCCAGAAGGCCTGCGGGGCCGGCGGCACATAGTGCCAGAAGTCCACCGGGCGGTAGAAGAGCAGCTTCGGCTTCTGGCCGCGGCGGTAGACCACCCAGCTGTGGGGGTTGTCGGTGACCGGCACCAGGGCCTTGAACTGGGGGTTGGCCTTGAAGGGGTAGTAGTTGTCGTCCAGGAACTGCACCTTGGGCGCGCCGCTGAATACGTTCAGGGTGTCGTAACCGCACTGCTCCAGTATCTCGTCGTAGCGGCTGCGCAGGGTGGCGATATGTTCGGCGTAGAGCTTCTTGTCCATTGGGGCCCCTGGTAAATGGAGGGATGTGTGAATCGACTATCCGGCATAGTGTATAGTCTTGATTCTGGATATTTGGCCTGAATTTCGACCATGGAAAAGAAGATACTGCTGACCGACTGCCCCGATGCCAAGGGCCTGATCGCGAAGATCACCAACATCTGCTACAAGCACCAGCTCAACATCACCAAGAATGACGAGTTCGTCGACCGGGAGCAGGCGCGCTTCTTCATGCGCACCGCGCTGGAGGGCAACTTCAACGATCAGACCCTGCTCGAAGACCTGGACATGGCCCTGCCGGAGGGCGCCGAGCGCCGCCTGATGGCCAGCGGGCGCAAGCGCCTGGTGCTGATGGTGACCCGCGAGCCCCACTGCCTCGGCGATATCCTGATGAAGTGCTATGCCGGTGCGCTGGACGTGGAGATAGCGGCGGTGATCGGCAATCACCCGGATCTCGGCGCTTTGGTAGGGAAGTTCGATATCCCCTTCCACCACCTGCCGGCGGAGGGCCTGGAGCGGGCGCGGCACGAGGAGCAGGTGCTGGCGCTGGTGGACGGCTACCAGCCGGACTACCTGGTGCTGGCAAAGTATATGCGCGTGCTGACGCCGGAGTTCGTGGCCCGCTACCGCGGCCGTATCATCAATATCCACCACTCCTTCCTGCCGGCCTTTATCGGCGCCAAGCCCTACCAGCAGGCCTACGAGCGCGGGGTGAAGATCATCGGTGCCACGGCCCACTTCGTCACCGACGACCTGGACGAGGGGCCCATCATCGAACAGGACATCATCCACGTGGATCACGCCTATTCCGCCGCGGCCATGGCGGACGCCGGGCGCGATGTGGAAAAACTGGTGCTGACCCGCGCGCTGCAGCTGGTGCTGCAGGAGCGGGTGTTTATCCACGGCAACAAGACGGTCGTGTTCAAGTAATCGTTTTTCAACCGGGAGTATTGTTTTGCTGACCAGAACTCTATCTGTTTTCCTGTGGCGGCGCTGCCTGCTGATTGTCCTGCCGCTCTTTGCGCTCGCCTGTGCCAGCGAGGGGCCGCTGCCGGTCCCCGGTCTGAAGGAATCTTTCCATACGGAGATAGCCGCCAACGGTGCCAAGCGTTTCAGTTATTCCCTTGAGATGCAACACAGCGAGGTACCGCGGCCCTACACCGGCGAGGCGGTGAACAGGCAGCGACTGGGGCGGAATGCGGTGGGGGTCGGTCGGTCGTCGCTGGGTGCCCGCCAGGGCGGGCTGCAGTTCGACAGGGCCCTGCAACAAAAGCTTCTGGAAACCGGTTTTTGCAGGGAGGGCCATTTCGAGCTGGAGCGCAGTGTTTCCGCCTTCGCCGGCGAAGTGCGCGGCGAATGCAGGGAGGGGGCGCAACGCTAATCCGTCTTATTTTTGCGGGAGCCCGAGGCTCCCCCAGCATCCATTCCTGTCTGTCGAAACTGCGATAGCCCTTCAAGAAATCCCGCCTCAGTAGAAGCCTTCGCCGCGCTGCTTACCCGATTTAATTGGTACCGATCGTTTATTTATCTTTTCCTGGCAATTCGCCCTCAACTGTCAATGTGCCTCCTTTTTATATGTGACGACAGTCGCGATAATTTGATTTAAGGAAATAATTGGCGCCAATTTCTTGTGCAGTTACAAATTGGTGCTATCTATAAATTTGATTGAGAAAAGCTAAGGGACTGGTCGCACAATAATTGTCCCGGGCTCGGCCGTTTGCAAATTAGGTGGCGGTCTTGCCGCTCAGGTTGCAATTGATCGGTTCAATAGAACGATAACTAGACGTTCAAGCAGAAGGTAGGCAATGGAAGTTGAATTTACGGTGCTTTCTGATCGCCGCGAGGGTCTGCTGCGCGAATTGGGGAATGTCATCATTCAGAGCGGCTTTTCTCTGCTACGACAGCGCATGTCGGCCGTGGAGGCGGGAGTGCAGCTCTGGTTGCGGGTCAGTGGCCGCGAAGACCGCCTGCTCGAACTGGAAGAGCGGCTGGGCTCCCACCCCCTGGTACTGAGTTTTGAATCCGAACACCAAGTCGGTGCTGCGCGGGCGTCTCCGGCGCCCGCTCCAAAACCTGTGGTACCCAAGCGTCCGCTCCAGGGCGTCGGTCGCAGCCTGCAGGGCAGCAGTGCCGGGCCGGCCGTCGGCCAGGTTGAGGCCGAGCTTCCGGGCCTGGCAAAGGAGTATCCGCGCATCTTCCCCCGTCTGCTGAGTATGCACGGCAAGCTGCCGGATGGTCAGAAGGCGCCCAGTATGGAATTTGCCGGGCGCAGGGTCGGGGCCTGGGTATACAAGAGGGACTACGCCCTGGGCGGGAAACTGGATCTCTCCGGGGCGCTCAAGCAGATAGCCCTGCCGGCCATGCGCAACCTGCTTTCCACCGACCTGAAGGAAAACTCCCTGCGGGTAAAAAACAATCCCCTGTGCATGCCGGGCAGCCGCTGTCGCAACGGCGACTTTTTCTGCGGGTTCCTGCGTGGGTTGCTCGAGGAGTCGGGGGTCGGTGGGCAGATCACCGTGCGCGAAATCTACTGTCGCAGCGATGGGGCAGAGGACTGCGTTTTCGAGATAGTCAATTGATAGCACATTCCATTTATTGAAGATCGACGGGAAAGTCGGTTAAAGGGGAACAACTCATGTTCGGTCAATACAACCTGGTTCTGGTGACCCTGTCCTATGTGGTGTCTGTGCTAGGGTCTTTTACCGCTCTGCAACTGGCCATTGCGATTCCGCAGGCGCAACCCGGAAAGGAGAAACACAACGCTATCCTGGCCGCGGGCACCGCCATGGGCGGCGGCGCCATCTGGGCCATGCACTTTATCGCCATGCTTGCCTTCGAAATGGATATGCCGGTGGCCTACGACACCTTTATCACCATACTGTCGGCGGTGATCGGCATCGCCTCCTGCTCGGTGGGACTGGCCATCGCAGGGTCCGGCGTGTTCAGTTTTGACAAGCTGCTGCCGGCGGGGATATTCATGGGTTGCGGCGTGGCGGGTATGCACTACACCGGCATGGCGGCCATGCTGATGCCGGCGGAAGTCTACTACGACCTGAATATCCTGATGATCTCGGTGATCATCGCCGTGATCGCCTCCTGCGTGGCCCTGTGGATGGCCTTCCATATGCGCGGCCTCTGGCAGCAGTTCGGCAGCGCCATCATCATGGGCGTGGCCGTCTGCGGCATGCACTACACCGGTATGGCCGCGGCCCAGTACCGCCATGTGGACGTTGCTGAAGAGGCCACTTTTGCCGGCTCAATGAGCGGTGAATACCTGGGCCTGTCGATCTTTGTGATCAGCGTCGGGCTGCTGATGTTTGCGCTGGCCATCACCCAGGCACGGCGTCGGCGCCGGGAGGCCCTGGCGATATGAGTGGTGAGTGATGAGTGGTTGGTGGGTAGGTTGGGCTTCGCGGAGCTCAGCCCAACCTACGGATGCTGGTGAATTGAGTGGGTAGCAAAAGGCCGGGAATTCTCCCGGCCTTTTGCGTTCTGGTGGATGCGCCTGCGGCTTATCCACCCTGAGGTTACTGACCACCCCTCACTCCATATAACTCTCCACCGGCGGGCAGGAGCAGATCAGGTTACGGTCGCCGTACACATTGTCGATGCGGTTGGATGCGGGCCACACCTTGTGCTCCTTCAGCCAGGCCGCCGGGCGCCCGGCCACGTCGCGGGAATAGCTGTGGGGCCACTGGTCCGCCATCACGTCTTCCAGGGTGTGCGGCGCGTTGCGCAGCGGGTTGTCCTCGGCGCTGTACCTGCCGTTGGCCACGTCTTCCACTTCCTTGCGGATGATCGCCATGGCCTCGATAAAGCGGTCCAGTTCCTCCTTGGATTCGCTCTCGGTGGGCTCGATCATCAGGGTGCCGGCCACCGGGAAGGACATGGTGGGCGCGTGAAAGCCGAAGTCCATCAGGCGCTTGGCGATATCCTCCTCGGTGATACCACTGGCCTCCTTGAGCGGGCGCAGGTCCACCAGGCACTCGTGGGCGACGAAGCCATTGGTACCGGTGTACAGCAGTGGGTAGTCCTCGCTTAGGCACCTGGCCACATAGTTGGCGTTCAGTATCGCCATCTCGGTGGCTTTTTTCATTCCCTGTTTGCCCATCATGCGGATATACATCCAGCTGATCGGCAGGATGCTGGCGGAGCCCCAGGGGGCCGCGGAGATGGTGCCGTTGGCGGTGTCGGTTTCCGGTACCCCGGTCACCGGGTGGCCGGCCAGGTAGGGCTTCAGATGCTCGCCCACCGCTATCGGGCCCATGCCCGGGCCGCCGCCGCCGTGGGGGATGCAGAAAGTCTTGTGCAGGTTCAGGTGCGACACGTCGCCGCCGAACTGGCCCGGCGCTGCCACGCCGATCAGCGCGTTCATGTTGGCACCGTCGATATACACCTGGCCGCCGGCCTTGTGCACAAGGTCGCAGATCTCGCGGATACCCTCCTCGAAGACGCCGTGGGTGGAGGGGTAGGTGACCATCAGCGCGGCGATGCGGTCGCCGTGCTCTTCGATCTTCGCCTTCAAGTCATCGACGTCCACGTTGCCCTTGTTGTCGCAGGCGACGACCACCACTTTCATGCTGACCATCATTGCCGAGGCCGGGTTGGTGCCGTGGGCGGAGGCGGGGATCAGGCAGATATCGCGCTGGGTCTCGCCCTTGGCCTCGAAGTATTTCTTGATCGCCACCAGGCCAGCGTACTCGCCCTGGGAGCCGGCGTTCGGCTGCAGGCTCACGGCGTCGTAGCCGGTACAGGCGGCCAGCATCTGCTGCAGCTGCCTGAACATCTCTGCGTAGCCCTGGGCCTGGTCGGCGGGGGCGAAGGGGTGCAGCTTGCCAAACTCCGGCCAGGTCACCGGGATCATCTCCGCGGTGGCGTTCAGCTTCATGGTGCAGGAGCCCAGCGGGATCATGGAATGATTGAGCGCTATGTCCCTGGATTCCAGGGATTTCAGATAGCGCAGCATCTCCGTCTCGGAGTGGTAGCTGTTGAACACCGGGTGGGTCAGGAACTCGCTCTCACGCACCAGGGAAGCGGGCAGGCCCTGGGGGCCCTTGGCCGCAATTTCACTGTCCAGTGCGCGCAGGTCCAGGCCGTGTTCGGTGCCGGTGAAGGCGCTGATCAGGTCGGACACGTCCTGCAATTTGCTGGTTTCGTTCAGGCTGATACCCAGGGCATCGGTGCCGACTTTGCGCAGGTTGATCTCGGCATCCAGGGCGCGCTGGTAGATTTCGCCCTGTTTGCCGCCGACGGTGACGGTCAGGGTATCGAACCAGCTGTCGTGGGCCAGGTCGAAGCCCTGCTTCTTCAGGCCGGCGGCGAGGATGTCGGTCAGGCGCTGGATGCGCGCGGCGATGGTCTTCAGGCCCTGTGGGCCGTGGTAGACGGCATAGAAGGCGCTCATCACCGCCAGCAGTACCTGGGAGGTACAGATATTGGAGTTGGCCTTCTCGCGGCGGATATGCTGCTCGCGGGTCTGCATGGCCATGCGCAGGGCGCGTTTGCCCTTGCTGTCCACGGATACGCCGATGATGCGGCCCGGGGCGGAGCGCTTGTAGGCTTCGCGGAAGGCGAAGAAACCGGCGTGAGGGCCGCCGTAGCCCATGGGGATGCCGAAGCGCTGGTTGCAGCCGACAACCACATCCGCGCCCATTTCGCCCGGCGCCTTCAGCGCCACCAGGCTCATCAGGTCGGCAGCCACGGTCACCAGGCCGTTGGCCTCGTGCACTTTTGCGATGATATCGGCCAGGTCGCGCACCACGCCGGTGGAGCCGGGGTACTGCAGCAGGGCGCCGAACAGTTCGGCGGGGATGTCCTTTTCCGGGTCGCCGACGACGATCTCAAAGCCGAAGTGCTCGGCGCGGGTCTCGACCACGGCGATGGTCTGCGGGTGGCAGTCGGCATCGACGAAGAAGACATTGGACTTGTTGCGCTTCACCTGGCGCTTGCACATGGCCATGGCCTCGGCGGCGGCGGTGCCCTCGTCGAGCATGGAGGCATTGGCCAGTTCCATGCCGGTCAGGTCCATGATCATCTGCTGGAAGTTCAGCAGGCCCTCGAGGCGGCCCTGGGCGATTTCCGGCTGGTAGGGGGTGTAGGCGGTGTACCAGCCCGGGTTCTCCAGCACGTTGCGCAGTATGACATTGGGCGTGATGGTGTCGTGGTAGCCCATACCGATAAAAGTGCGGAAGATCTTGTTGTGTTTGGCCAGTGCCTTCAGCTCCGCCAGCGCCTCTTCCTCATTGACCGCATCCGCCAGGTCCAGCTCGTCGGTCTTGCGGATCGATGCGGGTACTGTCTTCTCGATCAGTTCGTCGAGGCTGGAAATCCCGAGGGTTTTCAGCATCGCCTCCACCTGCGATTCATCGGGGCCTATATGGCGGTGGATAAAGGCGTCGTGTTGTTCCAACAGCTGAAGGGTTGGCTGGGTCATAAACTTCGTTCCTGTAATCGCAGGGAGTCGTCGCTGTGCAAAAATAGCACCTGAAAACTGTTCCACTTTCCGACAAAAGCCCGCGGCCTCCGCATTGCGGAGTCGCGACAAAATACTCGTGGGAAAAACGGGCCGGCCGCCGCCAGGCCGGCGCGCATCTTAGCAATCGCCAGCGATGCCGGCAATCTGTGTGTTTTTAGCGTTAAAAGTGCTATTTTGTGTCAATAAATGTGAACTAAATCCTGCTATTGCCGGGATGGCGCAATTTTATTCTAATGGGTGCCGGCGGTTCCCCAGCCCGGCCGGACTTTCAATCATACTCCCTGGAAGCTTCGAGAGAGGAGGCTTCGCCAGTGGCCCCGGTGGGGAGTGTCCGGCCGCCCGACCCCCGGGATAAGAAAGGTGGGCCGGGGTCGCCCAATGTAAAGGAATGCGGAGCTGCAAACTGCAGAATAATGCCGGAGAGGGATCGCCGCGTGCTGCGCCTGGCCTGTTACCTTTTTTTAGCGCTGTTACTCTTATCTGCCGCCCCGGGCCGCGCGGAGGACGAGCGCTATGTGTTCGTGGTGGTGAACAGGGCCTCGGTCGGTTCCCTGGACCAGAAAGCGCTGCGCGCCATTTTCTCTATGCGCCTGCATAGCTGGGAGGACGGCAGTAAGGTCCATGTCTTCGTGCTGCCGGACAACGACGCTACCCACCGACAGTTCGTGCGCGAAGTTCTGCGCATGTATCCACACCAGCTGCGCCGCAGTTGGGACAGGGCAATTTACTCCGGCATGGGCGAAGCACCACAAGTGGTATCCTCCGAAGAGGAGATGATCCGCCGCCTGTTGAACAACCCCGGTGCCATTGGCTACCTGAGTGAGGACCCGCGTGATGAGCGGTTGTATACGGTTGCCATTAACCAGTAGGGCGCGGGCAGCGCAGTGGTCGCGGGCGGGCTTTCTCCGCTGCGCGGGTGGGCTCTGTTTGCTCTTTGTTGCTGCGCCCCTGGCGGCGGAAGTGGAAGAGGAGGAGGGCTGGTTGTCCTCGGCCCAGTACCACGGTTTTTTGTCCCAGGGTTATATAAAGACCGATCACAATCGCTTCTTCGGTGACAGCGAGTCCGGCAGTTTCGAATTCACCGAACTCGGGCTCAACGGCACCGTCAACCCGGTCAGCAACCTGAGGATCTCCGCCCAGCTGAACTATCGCCGTGCCGGTGAAAATGCGCCGGAGGAAGTCCAGCTGGATTACGGCTTTGTGGACTATCGTTTTGTCGATGACAATGCGCGCAGGATGGGGGTGCGGTTGGGGCGTATCAAGAACCCCTATGGCTTTTACAACGAAACCCGCGATGTGGCCGCGACGCGCCCGTCGGTGCTGCTGCCCCAGTCCATCTACTCGGACCCGCTGCGCGACGTCTGGCACTCGTCGGATTCCATCGGGGCCTACTACTACGGCTTCCCCGCGGGCCTGGAGTTCAGGTTCGACAGTGTTTATGGTCGCTCTGACGCAATCGGCGAGACGGTCGCGCGGGTGCGGCTGCCGGGCTACGAAGCCGACCTGGACAGCCGCTATATCAGCCTTGCGCGCGTGAGTATCGGCAGCGATGTGGGCAGCTGGAAGCTGGCCTACACCTTCGGCAAGACGGCGCTGGATTTCTCCACCAGCGCGCCCATCCAGCTGCAGCGGGGGCAGGTGCGTGAGGCGATCAACCTGCTGTCCGGCGAATATCTGCTGGAGGAGTGGATTTTCACCGCCGAGTACCAGCAACTGGAGACCTGGAGCCGCGCGGAGAGGGTGCCGGCAGTAGTGGGGACTTCGGAGTCCTGGTATCTGCAGAGCGCCTGGCTGTTCCGCCCCAAGTGGCGGGCCCTGCTGCGCTTCGACCAGTACCGGCCCGACCGGGACTCCGGCAGTATGCGTACCCGCGACCTGGCTCTGGGACTGAGATACGACTACGACAACCACTGGATGGCGGCCATCGAGTACCATAAAGTGGAGGGCATCGCCTGGTTGTCTCCGGCAGACAATATGGAAGTCGCCGAGTCGGTGAACGACTGGCAGCTGCTGGCGGCGGTGGTGAGCTACCGGTTTTGATGTAGGGAACTGGGGACTCGGGACTCGAGGAAGGAGACACCAGTTGATGCGAAGGCCCTGATGCCGGGGCCATTCGGGAGAAGCGCCCGAGGCTGAAAAATGGCCCGATGAGGCTGTTGAGCGAATGGCCACCGGCAGCAGGGCCGCTCCGGGCTGCGGGCTGGGGCGGAGTCTGTATGATGGAGTTGCAACGGAAATGCGGTTACACAGTTTGCGGGTGAAGGCCAGTGTTTTTTCGCTGCTATTGATAGTGGCGATGTGCCTGTTTTTCATTTTACTCGGCAACGGCGGCATGCAATCCCTGTTGGAAAAAAGCCGCGAGAATCGCTATGTCACCTACCAGTATCAGATTTCCGGCCTGCTCAGCCAGTCGCGGGAAGACCTGCTCCAGCTCTCGGACCTGATCGTCCTCTGGCGCGGCGGCGCTTCCGCCAGCCCGGCAATCCTTCGCGGGCTTTTCGATCGCCAGTGGGAGTATCTGCAGATCAGTTGGGGGCTGGAATCCCTCAAATTGTATACCGACGACCGGCAGCCGCCGATCAACTGGGGCGAATCCACCCGGCGCCTGACGCCGGAACAGATCCGCGAAGTCATCATCAGCGGCCAGCCGCTGGAGAGCGTCTACTGCAACCGTATCTGCGTGCAGAGCCTGGCGGTGCCGGTGATCGGTGAGAACGGCGTCGACTATGTGCTCCAGGTGGACAGATCCCTGGCCAACGAACTGCTCAGTTTCCGCGAGATCACCGGCTCGGACATCGGCATTCTGTCCGCCGCGCACAGCACACCGGCCTTCCACACCAGTGACTACCTGGAAAACTGGAACCGGGAGGTGATAGCACTCACCTCCAAGGAGATGCTGATGCCGCTGCTGCGCCAGATTGCTGCGGAGCAGTCGCAGATGCCCGGGCTGCGCTACTCCAAGAGCTACCTGTTTGAGAACAAGCATTTTGACGTAAAGACGATACCGATCAGCAGCAGCGATGAGCAGGGAGCGCATTTCGTCATCGTCGACAATGTCTCCGACCAGGTCAGCCAGATAGGCGATTCCCTTAAGCTGCTGCTGCTCTTCTCGGTACTGGGAGCCTTTATTTTTATCAGCGCCATCACCAGTATGTTGTGGCGCCCCATACTGCGCCTGCGTCGCCTGGCGGAGGCGCTGCCGCTGTTGAGCGAGGGCAAGTTCGATGCCGCACGCAGCCTGATCCGGCCCGTCGCCAAGCGCAGTTCCCACTACGATGAAATCGATGTGCTGGACTCCACCGGGCTGGCAGTGTGCGACCAGCTGGAAGTGATGAAGGAAATCGTGTCGCAGAATACGGCGGAACTGGAGCGCATCGCCATGTACGACACCCTCACCGGGCTCGCCAACCGGCACAATATCGTCGAGGAACTGAAAAAATACCTGCACGGGGGCGACTTCAGCGAGGGCACCGGCTACCTGTTCTTTGTCGACCTGGACAACTTCAAGCAGGTGAACGACTCCCTCGGCCACCAGGGCGGAGATGACCTGCTGAGGGTGGTGGCCCAGCGGCTGGTGAGCGTGATGCGCTTTGGCGACATGGTCGCGCGCCTGGGCGGGGACGAGTTCTGCGTCTTCGTGCGCTCCCTGTCCAGCGACGGCACCTATCGTACCCTGGCGGAGAAAATGCTGAGCATCGTCGCCGAGCCGGTGCGGATCGGCGACGAGAAGGTGCGGGTTACCCTGAGCATCGGGATTGTCGCCATTCCTGAGCACGGCAACACCCTGGAGGCCATTCTGCAGAAGGCGGATATTGCCATGTACCACGCCAAGTTCCGCGGCAAGAACAACTACCAGCTCTACTCGGCGGACTTGGCGGGAATGGAGCAACTGGTGGAGGAGAGCCCGGAGCCGACTGTGCTGGAGATGGTTGCCGGCAGCGACTCCGGCAGTTGACGACCATCCTGGCGGCCCCTGAAAAACTGCGGTGACCTATGATCTGGACGCTCACCATGAATCCGGCACTCGATCTGGCGGTCACTACGCCGACGCTGGAAATCAAACGCAAACTGCGCTGTCGGGAAGTGCGTTTCACGCCCGGTGGTGGCGGTATCAACTGTAGCCGCACCATTGCCAGGTTGGGGGGCGAGTCCCACGCCCTGTTCACTTGTGGCGGCGAGATCGGCGAAATGCTGGATCGCTACCTGCGCGACGCGGGAGTGGCAACGGCCCGATTGGACGTAAAGGGCAACACGCGGATCAATGTGCTCGCCAATCCCGAAGAGGAGGAGGGGGAATACCGGCTGATATTGCCCGGCCCGGAACTGAGCGAACGGGAGTGGCAGGGCGCCCTGCGCAGGCTGGGAGAGGTCCTGACGGGGGATTCGATACTGATCGCCAGCGGCAGCCTGCCGCCCGGCGTTCCCGATGACTTCTACTGTCGGGTGGCCGCCGTTGTCAACAGCCGCGGGGCGCGGCTGCTCCTCGACGGCCCCCCAGAGGCGGTGAGCAGGGTATTGGCGGATGAGTCCCTGTTCGCGATAAAGCCCAACAAGCCGGAGTGGATGGCGATCCGGGATTGCAGGGGCGATCGCCGGGCGCTGATCGCCGAGGCGGAAATGGTGGTGCGGGAAAAGGAGCGGGCCGAGGTTGTGCTGATTTCGCTGGGTTCCGCCGGAGCCATTTGTGTGACGGGGGAGGGCAGCGAGTACATTGCGGCGCCCGAGGTTGAGGTGGTGGACACCACCGGCGCCGGAGACAGCATGTTCGGTGCCTTCGCCCTGGCCATCGCCAATCGGATGCCACCAGCCGAGGCGGCGCGCTATGCGGTGGCGGCCGGCGCGGCGACCGTGGGTGAATTCGGCAGTGAGGTCTGCAGCCTCGAGCGGTTGGCGGAATTGCTCGAGAGGATGTCCCGCTAGCAAAACCTACTGTCTGTACCTGACGCGGTTTCACACCTTACATCCGTGGCGGATGCGCTTATCCGCCCTACAGGCTGCCGGTGGCCTGGCATCGTACCAAATTGCGGACTCGGTGGCGTTCGGAGAGAAACTGGATTAAAGGAAAGGGCTGAGATACCTGGCCAGTTGCTGCTTTAGTGGCTCGCCTGCCGCAACGCCCATGTCCGTGAGACGCGACTTGTCCAACTGGCAGTTGTGCGGGCGGGGCTCGGCGAATCGGGGTTCCGGATCCCCGCTCAGGTGATCTGCCGGCAGGTTGCAGCTCTCCGCGACCATCTGCGCGAGTTCGAAGCGGGTGCAGGCGGTGTCGCCGCTCCACTGGTAGATACCGGAAAAATGCTCTCCCTCGCCAATCTTTTGCAGGCACTGCTCCAGCACCCGGGCGACGTCCTCGACGCTGGTGGGGAAGCGCACAGCCCAGTCGTCCAGCGCCGTCGGGTGGGGGGTCCTGATGGTTTCCAGCAGCGCGGTTACACCGGACTCGCGCAGTTGGGTCACCGGTCCGAACAGCAGCGGCAGGCGCAGCACCCAGTGATCGCCGTTTTCCAGCACCGCCTTTTCCCCCTTCAGTTTGCTGCGGCCATAGAAGTTGACCGGATTGGGTTTGTCCCCGGCGGAGTAGGGCGGTTCGGTGCCGTCGAATACATAGTCGGTGGAGATATACACCAGTTGGGCGCCGGCCTCGCTGCACAGCTGCGCCAGTTTTTCCGTACTCTGTACATTGAGCTTCCAGGCCGCATCCGGGTCTTCGGCACAGCGATCCGGCCAGCGCTCGGCGGCGCAGTGGATCACGATTTGCGGCCGGGCTTTCCGCAGGGTTTCCCGCACCGCGTCGAAATCGGTGAGGTCGAGCCGCAACAGTCTTCCGCCGACGCGGGACCAGGCAGTGCCGGTTACCGACAGGTCCGGATTCGAGTCGAGCTGTTTGAAGACGCTGCGCCCGAGCAGGCCGGAGGCGCCGGTGATCAGGATATTCAAAGGTGTCTTTTCCCCGTTTGCGGTGAGATCGCCCCTGCGGGCAGGGAGCTGCACGGTGACCGGCTCCCCCTGAGCTTGCCGTGTAGGGGCCGAAGGCACCGCGAATACCTGGAGCGGCTGGAACGGACCTTGTATTCGCCCGAATGACCGTGCCACCTGCGGCCCGGGCGAACACAAGGTTCGCCCCTACAAGTCCGGTTTGAGTGTTCGCCCTACATTTTTTCCATGACTTCGATACCGAGCAGGTCCAGCCCGATGGCGATGGTGCGGGCCACCAGGTCACAGAGCTGCAGGCGGCTCTGCTTCTGCTCCTCGGTGATGCCTTTCCTGAGTACCGGGCAGGCCTCGTAGAAGGCCATATAGGCGCTGGCCAGGTCGTAGAGGTAGCTGCACAGGATATGCGGGAAGGTATCCTTGGCCACCTGGTTCAGCACTTCGCCGAACTGGCACAGCTTGATTGCCAGGGCGCGCTCCTCGGCGGTGCCCAGCTGTATCCCGCCTTTCAGTTCGCCCGGCTCGATACCGGCGCGGCGGAAGATGCTGCGCACGCGGGTGTAGGCGTACTGCAGGTAGGGGGCGGTGTTGCCCTCGAAGCTGAGCATTGCGTCCCAGTTGAATACATAGTCGTTGGTGCGGGTCTTGCTTAGGTCGGCGTACTTGACCGCGCCTATGCCCACCTTGCGTGCGATCTCCGCGCAGGTATCGGCGTCCAGGTCCGGGTTCTTCTCCGCCACGAGCTTTTCCGCGCGTTCCACCGCTTCGTCCAGTAGCGAGGCCAGCTTCACGGTGCCACCGGTGCGGGTTTTGAAGGGCTTGCCGTCGTCGCCCATCATGGTGCCGAAGGCGCAGTGCTCGAGGACGACAGAGTCCGGCAGAAAGCCGGCCTTGCGCGCGGCGGTAAATGCCTGTTGCAGGTGCAGGGACTGGCGCGCATCCACCACAATCAGGATGCGGTCTGCTTTCAATTGGTTGGCGCGGTAGCGGATGGCGGCCAGGTCGGTGGTGGCGTAGAGGTAGCCGCCGCCCTTCTTCTGGATGATCATCGGGCTGGGGTTGCCCTCCTTGTCCGCCATCTCTTCCAGGAAGACCACGATCGCGCCTTGGTCCTCGACGGCGATGCCGCGGTCCAGCAGCTCTTTGACCAGTACCGGCAGGTCGTCGTTGTACTGGCTCTCGCCGTACACGTCTGAGCGCTTGAGGGTCACGTTCAGCTTTTCGTAGATCTCCTCGCTGTGGCTGATGGAGACATCGATAAACTGCCGCCACAGTTTCAGGCATTCGGGGTCGCCGCCCTGCAGCTTCACCACGTATTCCCGCGCTCGGTCGGCGAAACCCTCTTCCTCGTCAAAGCGCACCTTGGCCTCGCGATAGAAGGTCTCCAGGTCCGCCAGCGCGACCTCCGCATCGCTGTTCTCCAGTTTGTCGGACAGGTGCGCCAGCAGCATGCCGAACTGGGTGCCCCAGTCGCCCATATGGTTCTGGCGAATCACCTGGTGGCCCTGGAACTCCAGTAGCCGCGCCAGGGCGTCGCCGATAATGGTGGAGCGCAGGTGGCCGACGTGCATCTCCTTGGCGAGGTTGGGGCTGGAGTAGTCGATCACCACCGTCTGCGGCTCGGCCACCGGGGCTATATTCAGGCGTTCGTCCTTCTCGGCGGCGGCCAGTTGGTCTGCCAGCCACTGCTCGCTGAGGTGAATGTTCAGGAAACCGGGCCCGGCAATCTCCACCTTGTCGATCATATCGCCCTTGTCCAGGTTCTCGAGAATCCTTCCTGCCAGCTCGCGCGGGTTGGTGCCCATACGCTTGGCCGCGGCCATGGCGCCGTTGGCCTGGTAGTCGCCGAAGCCCGCCTTCTTCGCCGGTACCACCACAGGGCCGCAATCTTCGGGGATGCCGGCGGCGATCATGGCGGCCTGGAACTTGTCGGAGAGGAGTTGGCGAATATTCATAGGGGGGAACTGCTGCTGTAATCGTGGAAACGCGGGATTTTAATGGCAGGGGGCGGCTTTGCAACCGGCCGCCCCCGGCGGAGTGGGGGATACAGATCAGGAGAGCTCGGCGGCGCGGCGCTCCAGTTCGTCCTCGGGCACATCCTCGATATGGGTGGCGAGGAACCAGACGTGGCCGAAGGGATCCTGCAGTGTGCCGCTGCGGTCGCCGTAGAACTGGTCCTCCAACGGGCGTTTGACGGTGGCTCCGGCCTCGACCGCGCGGGCGAAGACACTGTCCACGTCCTCCACATAGAGCAGCAGGCCGACCGGGGAGCTGCCCTGGGGGCTCAGCAGGCCGCCCTCGGGGTTGTCGTCAGCGAGGGATATGCGGGTGTCGCCGATCTGGATCTCGGCGTGGGCAATACTGCCGTCGGGCATCGGGAAGCGGAACAGCTCCTTGGCGCCGAAGGCGCGTTCATAGTAATCGATGGCCTTGGCGGCACCGTTGATGCTCAGGTAGGGGGTAACGCTGTGGTAGCCCTCGGGGATGGGTTTGACTGCCATATCGATTCTCCTTGTTGTGGTTTCCGGCAATGGTGTGCCTCGCTTGGATCTTTGTCCAGCCCCGTAGGATGGGCAAAGGAGCGCAGCGACGTGCCCATCACCGCCTGGGCTGATGGGCAGGCTACAGTTCTTCCCGAGTCCCGAGTCCCGAGTCCCGAGTCTCAATGCTATGATGCCCCCCAAAACAGGGGGGGGGGCCGTGAGCAAAACCACACTCTATTGGCACGACTACGAAACCTGGGGTACGGATCCGGGCGCGGACAAGCCGTCCCAGTTCGCCGGCATCCGCACCGACGAGGACCTGAATATCGTCGGCGAACCACTGATGCTCTACTGCCGCCCGGGCAGCGATTGCCTGCCGCAGCCGATGGCCAGCCTGGTCACCGGCATCAGTCCGCAAAAGGCCCTGGCTGAGGGCGTGCCGGAGATCGAATTCATCCAGAAAATCCTCGCCGAGCTGGGTGTGCCCGGCACCTGCGGTGTCGGCTACAACAGCCTGCGCTTCGACGACGAAGTGACCCGCCACACCCTGTACCGCAACCTGCTCGATCCCTATGAGCGCGAGTGGCGCTCCGGCAACAGCCGCTGGGACATCATCGATATGGTGCGCCTGACCTACGCCCTGCGCCCCCAGGGAATTGAGTGGCCGGAGCGGGAAGGCGGGGTGCCGTCCTTCCGCCTGGAGGAGCTGACTGCTGCCAACGGCATAGCGCACGAGGGCGCCCACGATGCCCTGTCCGACGTGCGCGCCACCATCGGGATGGCGCGCCTGGTGCGCAGCAGGCAGCCGAAACTCTACGGCTATGTGTACCGGCTGCGGCGCAAGCAGGAGGCGGCGAAACTGATTGACCTGCGCAGCCGCAAGCCACTGCTGCATATCTCCGGCAAGGTGCCCGCATCCCAGGGGCACCTGACCTATATAGTCCCGCTGGCCGCGCACCCGGTGAATCGCAACGCGGTGATCGCCGCCAACCTGGCCATGGATCCGGAACCTCTATTCAGACTAGACGCGGAGAGCCTGCGCGAGCGCCTCTACACCGCCCGCGACCAGTTGAGGGAGGGGGAACTGCCGGTGGGGCTGAAGCTGGTGCACCTGAACAAGTGCCCGGTGCTGGCGCCGGCCAATATGCTCGACGACCGGCGCGCCTCCGAACTGGGTATCGACAAGGCCACCTGCGAGGCCAACTGGCAGCGGTTGCGGGACATAGACCTGACGGAGAAGCTGCACCGGATCTATCTCGACAGCGACTTCCCCAAGAGGGATGTGGAGGCCGGCCTCTACGACGGCTTCCTCAATGACGCCGATCGCGACCTGTGCCGCCAGCTGCACCGGGACCTGGCTGAGCGCGGCCCGCAAGTCCTGGCCAGTGAGGCCCCTTTCTCCGACCCGCGCTTGCCGGAGCTGCTGTTCCGCCTGCGCGCACGCAACTTCCCCGAGACATTGTCGGTGGAGGAACAGCAGCGCTGGCAGGAGTGGCGCTATCGCCGCCTGACGGATCCCGCCGCCGGCGCCAGCATCACGCTGGAGGCCTACTTCGAGCAGATTGCCGCGCTACGCGAGCAGTTTCCGGACAAGGTGGCACTGCTCGACCAGTTGGAGAGCTGGGGCGACAGCCTCCTCGCCTGAGCCCTTGCAGGAGCGGCGGAGCGGCCGCCCCGCCGCTCCTACAGCTATGTTCTTTGCCAATGCCCGAGTAGAATGCCCCCGCCAAAGACTCGCGCCCACAAGGCGCAACCAACGGAGCAGCAATGGACTTTATCGGAGCCAATATCCTTTCCGTCAGCCAGTTCGAGCGCGGCGACATCGACCGCGTCTTCGAGGTAGCCGACGCCATGGGCCCCTACGCTCGCCGGGAGAAGGTCACCCGGGTGCTGGAGGGCGCCATCCTCGGTAATATGTTCCTGGAGCCGAGCACCCGCACCCGCCTCAGCTTCGGTGCCGCCTTCAACCTGCTCGGCGGCACGGTGCGGGAAACCGTGGGCATCAGTGCCAGCGCCATGGCCAAGGGCGAATCCCTCTACGACACGGCGCGGGTGCTGTCCGGCTACAGCGACGTCATCTGCATGCGCCACCCGCAGGAGGGCTCAGTGGCCGAGTTCGCCGCCGCCAGCCGGGTGCCGGTGATCAACGGTGGCGACGGCGCCAACGAACATCCCACCCAGGCGCTGTTGGATCTCTACACCATCCGCAAGGAACTGGAGGGCCACGGCCGCACCCTGGACGATTTCCGCATCGCCATGATCGGCGACCTCAAGTACGGCCGCACGGTGCACTCCCTGTGCAAGCTCCTGTGCCTGTTCAGCAATGTACAGGTGGTTCTGGTGTCGCCGCCGGAACTGGCGATGCCGGAGGACGTGGTGGAGAAACTGCGCCAGGCCGGGCACCGGGTGACGGTGACCGACCAACTGGAGACTTCCATCTCCGGCGTGGATATCGTCTACTCCACACGCATCCAGGAGGAGCGCTTCGCCTCCCAGGAGGAAGCCAACCTCTACCGCGGCCGTTTCCGCCTGAACCGGGAGATTTTCACCCGCCACGCCCAGCCCAACACGGTGATCATGCACCCGCTGCCGCGGGACTCCCGCGCCGAGGCCAGCGAACTGGACACCGACCTCAACGAGCACCCCAGCCTGGCCATCTTCCGCCAGACCGACAACGGCCTGCTGGTGCGTATGGCGCTCTTTGCGCTGCTACTCGGAGTAGAGAGCAAGGTGGACTACTACTCCCACGAGGTGCGCTGGCACAGTCGCCGCAATCCGGTGTAGCTATTGGGCCCGGCGGTCCCTCGGATTCGGGCGGCCGGGCTTTCGTTTGGCGCATGGAGCATCTGAAAGGAATGTTTCAACGAAAGAAATTGCCAGATAATTCACGCCCCAGTAATTATTTTCGCGTCATTCCGCCTGAAGTGTGACTGGCTAGACACCTGGCGTTCAGACGCGATTCTATATTCTCCCGGCGAAATCAATCCGCGGCGGTCACAGCACACGCCGCCTTCCCTGGAGAAACCCAATGCAAAAAATAACACTCAGCGGTATTTCGCTTCTCCCACTACTTGTCGCCCAGGTCCACGCCTTCGACTGCTCGGAACTGCCCGTCTGGAATGCGGGGGACGTCTATTGGGGCGGCGACCGGGTAGAGCACCTGGACTCAGCGTACGAGGCAAACTGGTGGACGCAGGGCAATGCCCCGGACCAGTACTCCGGCGCCTACCAGGAGTGGTCCCTGCTGGGCAGTTGCGACACCGCCGCCAGCCAGCCCCCGCAGGTGAGCCTGGATTCGCCACTGGCTGGAGCTTCTTTCACTGAAAATGACAGCGTTATCATCTCCGCCAGTGCCAGCGATGCAGACGGCGCCATAGCGCGGGTGGATTTCCTGCTGGACGGCGAACTGCTGGAGTCCGTCATCGCGCCGCCCTACGAGACAAGCTGGGCGGCGCAGGCGGGCAGCCACGACCTCAGCGCCGTCGCGGTGGACGACGCAGGCGCTTCAGCCACCTCCGGCTCTGTTTCCATATCCGTCGTCGCGACAAACCCGCCGCCTCCGGCCGGCACCGGCCTGCTGCGCTCCGTCTACGACTCGAATCTGTGCCTGGATGCCGGTGACTACGCCGGCGGCGCCGAAGTCAGCTTGCAGGCCTGTGACGGGACCAGTCCGCGGCAGCTGTGGCGGTTCGACAGCCAGGGCCGCATCGCGCTGGTGGAGGACGACGCCTACTGCCTGCACGCGAGCCAGCTGGATTACTTCGGCAACCCGCAGATGGCCGCCTGCGACACCTCCGCCAACCAGCAGTGGCAGCACCTGGATGGCGCCCTGCGCAGCGGCGACTGGGCGCTGGATATCGACGTCGCCAACACCGACCTGATCGTCTACGGCTTCCACGGCGGCAGCAATCAGCAGTGGCTGGGCTTTGAAGAGTGGGGCGGGGACACCGGGGAGTGTCCGGCGGGCTCGGTGATCGAGGCGCTGACCCCGGACGCCGGTGTGGCGCGCATGGGCTCTGTCTTTTCCAGCACCCTCTACGATCCCACGGACGAGACGCAAAACAACCAGAGCCACAATCCCCAGCAGATCGCCATTCGCGTCACCGACGGTGCCGGCATTCCGGTCTCCGGCTGTGAGGTGGCCTGGCAGGTAAGCGGCGGCGCGCCAGCCGGCGGCTGGGTGTTCCCGGACAGCCCGGCCACCGACGACGATGGCGAGATCACTGCCTGGTGGACCGCCGGCAGCGCTTCCCAGCAGACGGTCGTGGCCTCAATCACCACCGAGGGCGGCGGCCAGTCCAGCGCGAATGTCAGCGGCACCGCCTATCCCCACGCGACCCGCTCCAACTCCATCCATATCAACTGGAGCAGCGGTACCTGGGACAAATTCAGCGTGGATGTCACACCGCTGACCTTCCCGGCCACCACCTACTATTCGGCGATCAACTTCCCCGGCGGCTACACCGGCATCCAGCCCCACCAGGCGATTTTCTCCGTCTGGGATGTCGGCGGCGTGGATGCGGAGATTATCGATGTGGGCGCCTCCACCTGTACCGGCTTCGGTGGCGAGGGCACCGGCGCCAAGTGCGAGTACAAGATGACACCGACGGTCGGCAACAGCTACCGCTTCGAGGTGGAAGTCAGTTACCCGGTGGCCAACCGCACCGACTACACCGGCTATATGACCGATGTCGCCAGCGGCGAGCGCATCAAGCTGGCCACCATCCGCTACGGCTCGCGCCAGTACCCGAGTGGCGCCGCCGGCTTCGTCGAGGACTGGTGGGAGGAGGGTTTCTCCTGCCTCGCCACAAGTGCGCGCACCGCCTACTTCCACAATGTGCGCTACCAGAAGGACGGTGGCAGTTGGAATGAGATCCGGTCCGCTCGCTTCAGCGCCGTCTACAACCAGTGGCACAACGAGATCTGCGCCAACTATTACTTCGGCGTTGAGGACGGCAAATTCAAGTGGAGCTCCGGCGGCGATGAATTGGTCGGTCCGCCGATCAATGTACCCAACAACAACCCGGACTTCTCCACCACTGTGACCCTGCCGTAACGGCGACAGGATAGCGGGGCAACGGGTTTTTCCTGTTGTCCCGCACTGAAATCTGCCGGTGCTGCGTGGCCGCACGTTATTTCTGTTAATCTGAGTGCAGTGCCATTCTTGCATCCGGGACAGATGCCATGCCGAATCGGATTAAGGGAAGTTTGTGCAGTAGTGCTGTCGGGGCGTTGATTGCCTTGCTGTTATGGGTTCTGGTGCTGCCGGCCGCCGCGCAGAAGCCCGAGCCGTCGGACCCGTTGCAATCTCCGGCACCCCATGTGGCGCTGCTCTCCATCGAGGGCCCCATAGGCCCCGCCACCACCGACTACCTGGTGCGCGCCACCGAGGAGGCGCAGGAGGCGGGGGCGCAGCTGATCGTCATCCAGATGGATACCCCCGGCGGCCTGGACGCGGCCAGCCGCGATATCATCCAGCATATCCTCGCCTCTCCCGTTCCCATCGCCACCTATGTGCACCCGGCCGGTGCCCGTGCCGCCAGCGCCGGCACCTATATCCTCTACGCCAGCCATATCGCGGCCATGACGCCCGCCACCACCCTGGGCGCCGCCACGCCGGTGCAGATGGGCGGCGCACCTGGGCAGCCGCCCCCCGGTGAGCAGCCCTCCGAGGAGAAAGATGAGAAGAGTGAAAAAACTGAGGAAAAGGAAGAGGCGCCCGCCTCTGGTACTGCGATGGAGCGCAAGATGGTCAACGACTCGGTGGCCTTTATCCGCGGCCTGGCCCGGCGCCACGGGCGAAATGCGGACTGGGCGGAAAAGGCAGTGCGCGAGGCGGCCACCCTGACCGCCACCGAGGCGCTGGAAGAGAATGTCATCGATATAGTGGCGAAGAACAACGAGGACCTGCTGAAGCAGGTCGCGGGGCGCAAGGTGGCACTCGAAGAGGGAGAGCTCACGATATCCGCCAATATTGCCGAGCTGCCGGTGGAGTCCTACGAACCGGACTGGCGCAACGAGCTGCTGGCGCTGATCACCAATCCGCAGATCGCCTATATTCTGTTGCTGATCGGTATCTATGGGCTTATTTTCGAAGGCTACAACCCCGGGGCGCTTGTGCCCGGCATCGTCGGCATCATCTGCCTGCTGCTGGCCTTCTATGCACTGCAGGTGCTGCCGATCAACTACGCCGGGCTGGCGCTGATTATTGTCGGCGCACTGCTGATAGTGGCGGAAGTTTTTATGCCCAGTTTCGGCGCCCTGGGTATCGGCGGTGTCATCGCACTGGTGATCGGCTCGATGATGCTGATCGATACGGATGTGCCCGGTATGCAGGTGTCGCGCAACCTGATCGGCGCCATCGCCGGTGTCAGCGGCCTGGCGATGTTGGGCATACTGATGGCGGTGGGCAGGAGCCTGCGCAAGCCGCGCGTACCCGTGGAGCAGGCACTGGTGGGGCGCACCGCTGTGGTCAGCAATATCGAGGACGGCGAGGTACTGGTGCATCTCAATGGCGAAATCTGGCGCGCCCGATGCGACCAGCCGCTGCAGCCGGGGCAGCGAGTGAAAGTGGTGGCACAAAAGGGGCTTTCGTTGCGCGTCGAGCCCGAATAAACGGCGGAATACGACAAGGAAAAGGAGGAGAGGGATGTTCAGCTATTTTATCGGATTACTGATCGCGGCGGTGGTGCTATTGTTGATGTACGCCATCCGCATCATGCGCGAGTACGAGCGGGCAGTGGTTTTTTTCCTCGGCCGCTTCCAGGCGGTCAAGGGCCCGGGCCTGATTATCATTATCCCGGTGATCCAGACCATGGAGCGGGTGGACCTGCGCGTGGTGGTCATGGATGTACCGACCCAGGATGTGATCAGCCGCGACAACGTCTCGGTCAAGGTCAACGCGGTGGTCTACTACCGGGTGGTGGATCCGCAATCGGCGATCATCAATGTGGAGCATTACCACGAAGCGGTCAGCCAGCTGTCGCAGACCACGCTGCGCTCGGTACTGGGCAAGCACGAACTGGATGAGATGCTGTCGGAGCGCGACAAGCTCAATGTGGATATCCAGAAAATCCTCGACGAACAGACCGACGCCTGGGGCGTGAAGGTCACCAATGTCGAGATCAAGCACATTGATCTGGACGAGAGCATGATCCGCGCCATAGCCAAGCAGGCAGAGGCGGAGCGCTCCCGGCGCGCCAAGGTGATTCACGCTGAGGGGGAGGCCCAGGCCGCGGTAAAACTCACCGAGGCCGCGGACCAGCTCTCCAAAAATCCCAATGCGATCACCCTGCGCTATATGCAGACGCTGATCGATATCGCCGGGGAAAAGAATTCCACCATTGTATTCCCCCTGCCGCTGGACCTGATCCAGCCCCTGCTCAAACAGGCGGTGGAAAACAAATAATGGAACTGGACTGGGACCAGTTCACCAGGTCCTTCCTGTTACTGCTGGTGTTGCTGAACCCGTTCATCATGAGTATCTACCTGCTGGATCTGGTCAAGCGGGTGGAGCTGCAGGTCTTTACCCAACTGATCGTGCGCGCCTTCCTGATCAGCCTGGCGGTCTTCCTGGTGTTCGCCTGGTTCGGGGAGAGGGTTTTCGACAGCGTCTTCCAGGTGCGTTTCCTGGCGTTCATGATCTTCGGCGGCATCACCTTCCTGATCATCGGCATCCGCCTGATCCTCGGTATGGGGCCACCGGTGAGCAGTATGAATACCCAATCCAGTGAAGTTGCCGGCGCCATCGCCATGCCGTTTATCGTCGGGCCGGGCACCATCAGCGCCTGCGTGATCGCCGGCAGCCGCGTCGGCGCCCCCGGGGCCTCCCTCGCCATAACGTCGGCCATGGTGGTGGCCGCCGTCTCCATGATTTTATTGAAGATCCTGCACGACTGGGTGCAGACCCGCCAGGAGCGCTATGTGGAGCGCTATGTGGAAATTGCCGGCCGGCTCACCGCGCTGTTCACCGGTTCCTTTGCGGTGGATATGATTTTGAAAGGGGTTGAGCGCTGGCTGCAGCTGCTTCAAGAAGGGTTGTTGGAATAGAAAAGCCCCCCGGGAACAGGGGCGTAAAGTGCTCGAGGAACTGGGGCATGGTATAGATTTTCTTTTCCAGGAAAGCGGGCAGGAAATACGTGTCGATAATGATCAGGGTGATGGCCGCCATCCATTCGCAGGAGACGATGGCGAGACCTATGGCTTAGCCCGAGCCGGACATGCCGATAATCTGCTCCGCGGAAATATTCGAGGCGATCAGCGAGGTGCCGATGGCGCACCAGGGCCTGGCTTTGTGCTAACCGACTAGCTATTTGGATTTAGTCCGGAAAATTTCTTAATGTATTTTTCCGCCAGGTCGGCAACTTCTTCAGCTGCTCTTCCCGGCTTGTACAGATCTCCGCCGATGCCGAAGCCATTGATCCCCGCGCGGTGGAAATCCGCCATGTTGTCCAGGTGGATACCGCCTACCGCCAGCAGTTGCAGATCCCGCGGCAGCACAGCCTTCAGGTTTTTGACATGGTCGGGTCCCAGGCTGGCGGCGGGGAAGAGCTTAAGATGTTGCGCGCCGGCGGCGATGGCCGCGAAGGCTTCTGTCGGTGTCAGTACACCCGGCATGGCGACCATGCCGAACTTCAGGCTGCGGCGGATCACCAGCGGGTCGCAGTTGGGCGAAACGATCAGGCGCGCACCTATCGACGCCAGTTTCTCCACCTGCTGTTCATTGGTTACGGTGCCTGCGCCGCAGCAGGCGCGCTCGCCGAAGTGCTGTACCAGCCGGGCGATGCTTTCCAGCGGTTGTGGTGAGTTCAGGGGCACTTCGATATAGCGGAACCCGGCCAGGTAAACCGCCTCGGCCACCGGAATGATTTCCTCCGGGGTGACGCCGCGCAGTATGGCTACCATCGGTGGCTGTGCCGGCTGTGCCGGCTGTGCCGGCTGTGCCGGCTGTGCCGGCTGCGCCGTTGCGATGGGTTGTTCAGTCATCGATTCCGCTCCAAAGGTAGAGTTGCCACAGGCCACGCACCGACATCTCCGCGCCGTCGTGAGCGAAAGCGCGGATGTCGTGCCGGGCCAGCGCGCGCTGATACAGGGCGTTGATCTGGCGGTCGCCGATCAGGTGCACGTAGGAATTGTCCGGCAGTGTCTCCAGTTGCGCGCCTATCTCGCTGCCGATCAACAGTCCGGACAGGTAGGCGGCCGCGTGGTGGCTGGGCAGCCGCCGGTCGAATGTCCTGGTGCGCGTGGAGAAGAGGCTGAAGCTGAGGGACGCATTTTCGCTGCTGGCGGCGAGACCGGCATCGAACGCCAATGGGTCGAATTCCTGTTTGCCCTGTACCAATACGCTGTGTCCGCTGAGCAGCGCGTAGAGTTCACCGGTCAGCGAAGTGCTGAACTGCTGCACCCGACCGTCTTCGATTTTTGCCCACTTGGCGTGGGTACCGGGCAGGCACAGCCAGCTCGAGCGGTGCTCTTCCTCCGCCGCCTGCGCCAGCCAGCCGGCGATCTGGGTTTCCTCGCCGCGCATCACCTCCAGTTCGCCCGCGCCGGTGTGGGCGCAGAGTCCGGGCACTATCCAGGCGCGCCGGCCATCCGCCTGCAGCGGTTCCAGCGCTGCGGCAATCTGCTGCGGATCCGCGGGGCAGGGCAGGTAGGGCACATTCTGCAGGCCGATGGTGGAGCCCACCATGCCGCACATAAGCAGCGGCAGCCGGCGCGCGTCGTCGGGTAGCTTGGCGATTTCCGCCTCAAGGTAGGGCAGCAGCTCCGAGCGTGGGACACGAGATATGCCGCGCTCGGAAATCCTCTGCTCCCGCGGCGCGCCGTCGCTGTCGAGCGCGGTGAGGCGGAAACTGCTGGTGCCCCAGTCCACCGCCAGCAGGCCGCCGTTTTGTTCGGGGGTCGTGTGCATCAGGGCACCTCTGTAAATCGTAGCGAGCGGGTGGCTGTTGGTGGCCGCCGGAGCGCAGGAAGCGGAGTGTACTTTAGTACATGAGCATTCCGACCGGGCCGGCGCACGCGCAGTAGATTTTCAGAGGTGCCCATCAGTGGGACTCCCTAGATACTTCGTCGCCGGAGCCGCCCACCAGGAAATCCAGGTCGGCGCCCCTGTCGGCCTGCAGTACCGTGTCCACATAGAGCTTGGCGTAGCCGCGCTGGTAGGGGGATTCGGGTTTATTCTGTTGCCACTGCCCGAGGCGCGCCTGCAGTTCACTGTCGGAGATCTTCAGGTTCAAGCTGCGCGCCTCGCCGTCGAATTCGATCAGGTCGCCGTCGCGCACCACTGCCAGCGGGCCACCGGCCTGGGACTCGGGTGCCACGTGCAGTATCACCGAGCCGAAGGCGGTTCCACTCATGCGCGCGTCACTGACGCGCAGCATGTCTTTTACGCCCTTCTCCAGCAGTTTTTTCGGCAGCGCCATATTGCCCACTTCCGGCATACCCGGGTAACCCTTGGGGCCGCAGCCCTTCAGGACCATGATGCAGTGCTCGTCGATATCCAGCCCCGGCAGGTCCTTGCGCGCGTGGTAGTCCTCGATGGATTCGAACACCACGGCGCGGCCGATGTGCCTGAGCAGCTCCGGCGTCGCCGCGTTGGGTTTGATGATGGCGCCCTGGGGGCAGAGATTGCCGTGCAGCACCCAGATGCCGGAGTTGTCCCGCACCGGATTGTCCAGGTCGCGGATCACCTCGTCGTTGTAGCACTCGGCGGACTCTATCTGCTCACCCAGGGTTTTACCGCTGACGGTGGCCGCATCGAGATCCAGATGGGCGGAGATTTTTTTCATCACCGCCGGCAGGCCGCCGGCGTAGTGGTAGTCCTCCATCAGGAAGCGGCCGGAGGGCATCAGGTCGACGATCAGTGGCAGGTCGCGGCTGTAGCGGTCGAAGTCCTCCAGCCGCAGATCTATCTCCAGGCGCCCGGCCAGGGCCAGCAGGTGTACCACCGAGTTGGTGGAGCCGCCCAGGGCCGTGTTGACCTTGATGGCGTTGATCAGGGAGTCCTTGCTGACGATGTCGCGGATGCGGATGTCCTCTTCCACCAGCCGCACTATCTCGCGTCCGCTCATATGGGCCATCGCCTGGCGGCGGGCGTCCACCGCCGGAATGGAGCCGTTGTACGGCAGGCACAGGCCCATGGCCTCGGTCAGGTTGGATACGGTGGAGGCGGTGCCCATGGTCATGCACACGCCGCGGGAGCGGGACATGCCGCTCTCGGCGGCGATAAAGTCCTCCTGGCTCATCTCACCGGCGCGCACCGCCTCGGAGAATTTCCACACGTCGGTGCCGGAGCCGATATCGCGGCCGCGGAACTTGCCGTTCAGCATGGGGCCGGAC
Source organism: Microbulbifer sp. SE14 (assembly GCF_059834885.1). Classification (NCBI taxonomy): domain Bacteria; kingdom Pseudomonadati; phylum Pseudomonadota; class Gammaproteobacteria; order Cellvibrionales; family Microbulbiferaceae; genus Microbulbifer; species Microbulbifer sp. SE14. Next base: position 67,881 of record NZ_JCBAJA010000009.1, read on the forward strand.
GAGACGACGATGGTGGGCAGGTTGACGCTGGCCGCGCCCATCAGCTGTCCGGGAGTGGTCTTGTCGCAGCCGCCCAGCAGTACAACCCCGTCGATGGGGTTGCCGCGGATGGATTCCTCCACGTCCATCGCCAGCAGGTTGCGGAACAGCATGGCGGTGGGGCGCATCTGGGTCTCGCCCAGGCTGGTCACCGGGAATTCCAGCGGCACGCCACCGGCCTCCCAGACGCCGCGCTTGACATACTCCGCCAGCTCGCGCAGGCCCGAGTTGCAGGGGGTGATCTCCGACCAGGTGTTGCAGATGCCGATAATCGGGCGGCCGTCGAAACAGTGGTCCGGGTAACCCTGGGCCTTCATCCAGGAGCGGTGGATAAAGCCGTCCTTGTCCAGTTTGCCGTAGCTCAGCTGGCTGCGGCGCTGTTTGTTGCCGCCCTGTTTTCTGTGACTGGGAGGCTTGTTGTTGTCATTCATTGTGCTGACTCGATTGCGGCGGTTTCCCGCACGGATTTCGTTTCGCTCTTTTTGTATGATAAATATGGATTATGGGTGTGGCAAGTCAAAACTGCCCAACCGGCGCATAACGTGCGTCGAGTCACGGGATGCGACTGGGGTGGCGGAGATATTCGCCAGCCGTTGCCGGCCGCTGTATGATTAGTAATATTAAAGTACCGCATCACTGAGGAAGCCGCAGTATGGAGATGAACGCCAATCGCAACCTGACCCAGCAGGTGACGCACGCGCTGGGTATGGGAATACTGCAGGGCAAGTACCGGGCGGATCAGCCCTTCCCGTCGGAGGCGGAGCTGTCGGAGATGTTCAGCGTCTCCCGCAGTGCCACCCGCGAGGCGGTCAAGATGCTCACTGCCAAGGGACTACTGTCGTCGCGCCCGCGCCAGGGTATCCGCATACTGCCGGAGACCCAGTGGAATATGTTCGATACCGACGTGCTGGGCTGGATTCTCGCCAGCCGTCCGAGCATGGAGCTGCTGCGGGATTTCATCCAGATGCGCGTCGCCATAGAGCCGGAGGCGGCCGCCCTGGCGGCGGCTCACCCGGACTCCACCGAGGTGGCCCTGATCGGCGAGGCGCTGGCCCGCATGGCGGATGCGGAAGAGGGACTGGACGATCCGCTGGAATCCGATATCGCCTTTCACACCGGTATCCTGCTGGCCAGCAAGAACCGCTTCTTTATCCAGTTGCGCCCCTTCAGTGCCACCGCATTGCGCGCCAGTATCCGCCATACCAACAAACTGAAGGGCGTGGCCATGGCCAGCGTCAAGGAGCACACCCGTGTCTACGATGCGATCCGCAAGGGCAAGGCGCAGCAGGCGCGCAACCTGATGCGCAATCTGGTAGAGGAGGCGCTGCAGCTGATCGAGGAGAGGATCGCCGAGGCGGCCTGATTCCCGGATTATTCCGCTTGGCGCCCGGATTCCTGCGATCTTCTACCCTGCTGCGCCTCCCGGACGAGAGCAAAAGCCGCTGCTGCCGCTAACAGCCACCACCACAAGGCATTGCTGTCTTCCTGTGTGTCGCCGGCCGCGGTGTCGGCCTGGAGGCGTTCAAGCAGCGGGGACGTACGATACCCGGGAAATGGCAGCGCATCTTCCAGCGCGAACCCGCGCTGGATCTTCCTATATGGCCCTCGCTGCTTCCCGGGTTGGTGGGGGCCTGCAGGCGGTCGGTGAACATGCTTGCCAAGCGGCCGTAGTCTTCTCCGTCCATGTCACCCGGTAGCGCCCGTCGCTGCAGCAGGTAAAGATAGGATTCCAGGGCGCGGTAGACGAGAACTGCTGGAGGCGCTGGGCCACCCGGGCGCCTGGCGGTTCTGTATAGTGTTCTGTCGGGCCATGGAGACACTGCGTCGCTCTCCGAATTGCCGGAACTGGGCACCCGCGGGCAGCTGTACCACCACCTGAAATCGCTGGAGAACGGCGGCTGGCTGCAGCCGCTGCGCCGCGGAGTCTATGGCGTGCCCGCGGAGCGGGTTGTTCCCTTGCTCACGGTGCTCGCCGCGACTACCAGGCCCTGATTTCCGAATTTCCATCAGTAAAGGGAGAGACTCGATGCGCTATCTGAAGAGGTTTCTTTTCGCCGCCCTGTTGGGCCTGGTTGCTCCGTTCGCCCCAATGGCGGCGGAGCCCGATCCCCAATCTCTGCTGCACGAGCATGTGGAGGAACAGGGGGCGGGCACCGCGATAATCGCAATGGTGGTGGATGTGGAGGGTGGCGAATCACGGAGCCGTGTCTACAGCTATGCCGTTGCCGGCGAACAGCCGCCGACAGCGGACAGCCTGTTTGAAATCGGCTCCATCACCAAGGTGTTCACCTCCCTGCTGCTGGCGGATATGGTCGATCGCGGCGAGGTGGGGCTGGACACCACCGTCGGGGAAATTCTGCAGCGCCAGCTACCGGAGGACGTTGCGTCCATCACCCTGCGCGAACTCTCGCAACACACTTCAGGCCTGCCGCGCATGCCGCTTAGCCTGGACACCCTTGTTCGAGGACTGTTTCGGCAGGCGGACCCCTACATCGGCCTGACCCGGGAGGACCTATTCCGGGCCCTGCAATCCACGCGGCTCAGCGGTCGCGGCGAGTTCGCCTATTCCAATCTGGGGGCGGCGCTGCTGGGACAGCTGCTGGCGGAGCGGACGGGCCGCGACTTTTCAGCGCTGTTGCGGGAAAGGGTCCTTCAACCCCTCGGATTGGAGGATATATCGGTGGACTCTGCCGGCGCGCCGCCAGAGCGGCTGCTGCAGGGACACAGACGCAATGGATTGACCACTCCCTGGTGGAGCCTGGGCGCCTACGCCCCTGCGGGAAGCCTGGTCGCCTCCGCGCGCAGCCTGGAAAAACTCCTCGAGCAGCAGATGACACAGGCCTGCCCAATCTGGGACTACTGCGCCGGCGGAGATAAGAGTGCTGGCCTTCGCCTGGCCTGGATGGAAGACGACATCGAGGGGCAGAAGCTGATCTGGCACAACGGCGGTACCGGTGGCTTTCGCAGCTTTGTCGGCTTTGTGCCCGAGCACGGGCAGGGCGTGATCGTGCTGTCCAATGGCGCCGTGCCGGTGGAATACCTGGGAGCGCAGCTGCTCGGAATGGAATCGGCCGCGGTGCCGCAGCCCCGCTACTTCTTGATCTTATTTTGCGGGGGAATGCTGCTGCTGATCCCGCTCTGTCTTTTCCTTTACAGTTGGTCCGGGGGAGAGGGAAGAAGGGCGCTACAGTGGTGTCGGCTCTTTTTCGCCGGTGGCTGGCGCTGGAATCGCTCTAGCGGAGGTCGCGCGGAGTACCTGGTCTGGCTCGCCGTGTGCGCCGGCTTTTACACTTTCATTATTCCGCGAGGTGCCTGGGAGGCTCTGCCGGTATGGCTCGCCTGGGCGTCCGCGGCTGTTTCAGCTGCGTTGCTGTTGCGACTGATCTGGGGAAGGGCGAGGCCGGAGTGATCCGGCCTCGCAGCGCTGTTACGGAAACAGGCGTTGCAGCAGCTGTCGGGTGGAGCCATCCCAGTCCTCCGGCGCCTCGCCGCCGATTGCCTCGTGAATCTGTCCCCCCAGCAGCTTGCCCAACTCCACACCCCACTGATCGAAGGGATTGATCCCCAGGAGGCAGCCGTGCACAAATACCTTGTGCTCGTAGAGTGCCAGCAGGGCGCCGAGGTGGAAAGGGTCCAGCCTGTCGATGATCAGGGTATTGCTGGGGCGGTTGCCCGGCACCACCTTGTGCGGTGCCAGGGCGTGGGCCTCGCGGTGGGTGTAGCCCTGTTCCTCCAGTTCCTGCCGGGCCTCGTGCAGGCTCTTGCCGCGCAGCAGCGCCTGGCTCTGGCTGATGCAGCAGGCCAGCAGCCACTGGTGCTGCTCGTGCAGGTCCGAGGTCGGTTCCTTTACCGCGATAAAGTCCGCCGGAATCAGGTCGGTGCCCTGGTGCAGCAGTTGGTGGAAGGAGTGCTGGCCGTTGCTGCCCTCGGTGCCCCAGATGACGCTGCCGCTCGGATACTGCAGCGCGTGCCCGTCGCGGGCGACGCCCTTGCCCAGGCTCTCCATATCCAGCTGCTGCAGCCAGGCCGGGAACTTGGCCAGTCGCTGCGCATAGGGCAGCACTACCTGGCTGCCGGTGCCCCAGCATTGGCGGTACCAGAAGTGGATCAGGGCCAGCAGTACCGGCAGGTTTTCTCCCGGCGGCGCAGTGGCAAAATGCTCGTCCATCGCGTGGGCGCCGGCCAGCAGCTGCTCGTAGGTTTCGTAGCCGCAGGCCAGCGCTATCGGCAGGCCTATCGCGGACCAGAGTGAATAGCGGCCGCCCACCCAGTTCCACATCGGGAAGATGTTCTCCGCCGCTATGCCAAAATCCTGTGCGGCGACAATATTGCTGCTGACTGCGACAAAATGTTTGGCAAGATCGGCTTCCGCGCAACCCGCGTCGAGCATCCACCGGCGTGCGGACAGGGCGTTCTGGCGGGTCTCCAGGGTGGAGAAGGACTTGGAGGCGACGACAAACAGGGTGTTTTCCGCCGGCAGCCTGGCAATGGTGTCGCTCAGGTCGGCGCCGTCGATATTGGCCACAAAGTGCACGGCTATGTTCTCCCGCTGCCAGGGCCGGAGGGCCTCCACCACCATGCGCGGGCCCAGGTCGGAGCCGCCGATGCCGATATTGACGATATGCCTGATGGACTCGCCGCTGAAGCCGCGCCAACCACCGCTGTGTATCTTTTCGGCAAACTTCTGCATCTGGGTGCGGCAGTCGGCCACCGCCTGTTCGTGTTCTGTCTGTGGCTGGCCCTGGAAGCGAAGCGCTGAATGCAGGGCGGGGCGGTGCTCTGTGTTGTTGAGTTCGGCACCGCTGAGGAGTGCCTCGATCTGTTCGCGCAGGTCTGTCTGTTCGGCGTAATCCAGCAGCAACTGCAGTGTGTCATCGCGCAGGTGGTTCTTGCTGTAGTCCAGGTAGATGCCGGCGGCCCCGGCGCTGAAGCGCTGGGCCCGCTTTGCATCGCTGGCAAACAGGTCCCGCAGGGACCACTTCTGTTGCTGCTGGTGGGATTCGAGGCGCGCAATTGCGGCGGTGCGGCTGGCCGCAAGGGTTTCGCTTGTCATGGCAGTTCTGGATTATTGCTCTTTCGATGCGGTTGAAGGACCCGGATATGCCGGACCGGAATGGAGCGTCAATGCTAGCGATAATTGTTGCGGCCGGCCAGTGGAAGAGGGGATGAGTGAGGAAAAATTCCGGATCAGAAATACAAACGCCGCTTCGAAAAGCGGCATTTGGTGTGGTGACTCATACTAAATGATGCTCGGGAGCCTTCAGCGGCACTGGTTTATAGAGCCTCAGTGGCAAAGCCTGAAATAGCCCTCAGCGACAAGACGTCATTTAGTATGAATCACCACACTGGTCCTGCTTGAAAAAGGTCTTACTTGACCACTTTCATGCAGCGCACATTGTCGGAAGCCATCCAGCAATCCGCGTCTGCGGGACAGGCCATTGAAAGCGGGATTTGCTCAGAGCCCGGAGGGCAGGAGGCCGGTGGCACAGGTGCCGCACAGCAGCCTGCCAGAATCAGTGCACTGATAATTCCCATTAAGTACTTGGCTGGAGTGAAATTCATCCCCTAACTCCTTTCCGTTGATGATTAGCTATCAGCATAGCCAACAAAACGTCACCTGTTTGGTCTGCTTTGTAAAAATCTTTTCTACAAAGATACCGCCCAATGGAGTGTAATAGGCGCACGGTTTAAATAGCCGCCAGCGGTGAAGTCTGGATAAATTTTGTGCCAGTTTGTCGTGTGGAGGTACCTAAATTTAAGGGTTTTTCTGCCAAACTGGTCGGTAGACCATTGCAGGGCGGCTAGAAATTTTTTTTCCGAAAAATGAAAGAAATTCCCGGTAGCGATATTTTTTGTTGTTCTGCGTGTCACTCTTTAAAAGGTGCAAACCTTTTGCGACTGCGGGAAGCATAGCTGGCCGATCAGCCGGGGTAGGGCAGACGGTGAGGAAGGCAGCGCCCAATTCGGGGCTTCGGCTGGGGCCGCTTCAGTGGGTTGGTTCCGGCCCGTGCAGGAAGTTGCCAAAGGCCCGCGCCAGGGCTTCCGGCCGCTCGGGGTCGCGCAGTACGCCGAGCAGGGCCGAGCGCACAGCGGGCAGGAACAGCAGATCGGTCAGCAGCAGGTTGAAGGCGTCCTGGCCCTGGCTCTCCGCCAGCGCGGCGAGCCAGGGGGCGGCTATCTCAGGGTTTTCCAGGTCGTCGGCGCAGCGGCTGCCAATGGCGGCGAGTACTTCGCCGTTGCTGCCGGAGGGTGTCTGCAAAAGCCGCTTCAGGAACGTCTGGCGCAGGCCGCGCGCCGGGGAGTGGGATATTCCACGCACCGCGGCGGCGACCAGCCCCTGGTCCGCCGGGTCCCTCGCCAGTGCCGCCTCGGCGCAGTCGATGATTCTCCCTGCCAACTGGTGGTCTACCGCCTCGTTTTCCAGGCACTGGCAGAGGCCGATAAACACCGGCGGTGCCAGTCTGGAAAACTGCTGCAACAGCAGCTTCCTTTCCCGCTCCCAGCGCGCGGCCAGGTCGGCGATACCCTGTAGGCCCAACTGGTCCCAGCGATGTTTTTCCGGCTCTTGCAGGTAGGCCTGCACCGCTGCGTAGTGTGAACTCGGCGGGTGCCCCAGCAGTACTGCGGCGTGGGCGTGAAAGCTGGCCTGCCGATCCGCCGCGGGGGTAAACAGCAGCCCGCTCTCCTCGAGCGCGGCGTGCAGTTGCGCGGCGGAGTCGGCCGGGTCGCCCCGGCTGAGTTTCTGCGCGATCAGGCGCAGGAGCGCATCCCGCGCCGGCAGCTGCAGCTTGCCCTGTTCATCCAGCGGCAGGCGCAGGAACCAGACCGCCGGAGCGCCGCCCTCCTCGGGCCACAGCAACAGACTGGTCCAGGCCTGGCGCAGGTAGGGGTGGGGCCAGGGTGTACGCCCCTCTTCGAACGCCTCGGCCGTGGCGCGCGGCACCGACTGCAGGCGCCGGCCCAGGTCGAACCAGCGCAGCTTGAATTGGGCCTCTGTGATCAGAGCGCTCAGGGTTGTGCTTTCACTCATAACTCAAAATGTAACTGCTTACCCTTATTACCGGTAAGAGAGGCCTGGGCGGCCCTGCTGCCGGTGGCCATTTGGGAAAAAGCCTCATCGGCAAACATTTCCCAAATGGCCACCGGCAGCAGGGCCTTCACATCTGGCTCCGCTATTCTTTCCCGAGTCCCGAGTCCCGAGTCCCGAGTCCCGAGCCCAATCAGCGCGCCGAAGCCGCCGCGGACAGCGGCATCTGCTTGAAGTGGAACCAGCCGTAGCCGATCGCCAGCAGCGGGCAGATCAGGTTGAACAGGGCATAGGGGGCATAGGAGAAGGTGGCTATACCCAGGGTGGCGCTCATATAGGCGCCGCAGGTGTTCCAGGGGATCAGCACCGAGGTGATGGTGCCCGAATCCTCCAGGGTGCGCGACAGGTTCAGGCCGTGCAGCCCCTTGTCGGCGAAGGCCTCGCGGAACATGCGTCCGGGGATGATGATGGCCATGTACTGGTCGCCGGCGGCGGCGTTCATGCCGAAGCAGGTGAGCACCGTGGTGGTGACCAGGCTGCCGACGGTCTTGACCCGCGACAGGGTCCAGTCGACGATCACCTGCAGGAAACCGGCGCGCTCCATGGCGCCGCCGAAGGCCATGGCCGATATGATCAGCCACACAGTGTTGAGCATGCTGCTCATGCCGCCCTTGGACAGCAGCTCCGCGACGTTCTCGTTGGTGGAGGTGGACTTGTAGCCGTCGAACAGGCTGTACCAGGCGCCCTTGATGGCCGCCAGGATGCCGTCGCCACCGCCCAGGCGGCGCGCGGTTTCCGGTTCAAAGATGAGCGCTATGGCGCAGCCCACCAGGGCGCCGATAAGCAGGGTCGGGTAGGCGGGGATCTTGCGCCAGGCCATAAACAGGAGCAGCGCCAGGGGTACCAGGCTGACGATGGAGATATTGAACTCCTCCTGCAGCGCGCCTAGCAGCTGCTCGATATCCGTCGCCGAAGCTGCGCCCGTGTCGGCGGTGAGGCCGATAACCGAGAAGATCAGCAGCGCGATGACGAACGCCGGCATGGTGGTCCACAGCATATGGCGGATATGCAGGAAGAGGTCGTTGGAGGTGACCGCCGCGGCCACGTTGGTGGTGTCGGACAGGGGCGACATCTTGTCGCCGAAATAGGCGCCGGAGATGATCGCGCCGGCGGTGATCGCCGGGTCCAGGCCCAGTGCGCCGGCGATACCGATCAGGGCCACGCCCAGGGTGCCGGCGGTGGTCCAACTGGAGCCGATGCTGAGGCCGACGATGGCGCAGATGATGCAACTGGCGGCGTAGAACCACTGGGGCGACAGTATCTGCACGCCGAAATAGATCATCGACGGCACTGTGCCGGCGAGGATCCAGCTGCCGATCAGCGCGCCCACCGCCAGCAGTATCAGGATGGCGCCGAACACCAGGCCGATGCCGTGCAGCATGCCCCCTTCCATATCGTTCCAGCTGTGGCCGTTCTTCATGCCCATCAGCGCCGCCACGCCGGCGCACAGCAGCAGGGCTATCTGGTTGGGGCCGTAGGAGGAGTCTGCGCCGTAGAAGTATACGGACAGGGACAGGAGGGCGATCAAAATGCCCAGCGGGATCAGGGCGTCGCCCAGGCTGGGCGTGCGCGGCTCGCTTCCGGAGCTGGCGTGGGGGGAACTGGTCTGACTCAAGGTGAACTCCAGGTCTACTGCGCGGCCCCAGTGCTCAAGCTCAAAACAGGGGGCCGGGGTTCGTTATCGTTGTTTTTGCCGTCAGCGACGGTGCGAAGCGGCCTATTCTCCCGGCTGCGATGCCCTGTGTCCACACTGGCCGGTCGGGCGCGACGCTGGCAGTTCGCCGGCGCTTCCGGTATGTTCTGCGCCGGCCCGCCAGCCCCCGCAGGGAATGGGCGGGCAGAGTCCAATGTCCACAATAAGAATGCGCCAGGCCCGCCCGGGAGGCGGCCTGGCAGGTAGTGAGTTCATGAGAGCAAGTGAGTTGGATCCCGCTCAATTCGAGGATATCCGCCCCTATCGCGACGACGAGGTGCGGGAGGTACTGGACCGGCTGATCGCCGACCCGGAGATGTCGCACGCAGTCGCGCACTTCCTGGTGCCCAAGCTGGCCAAACTGGAGGGCCCGGTGGCCTGGCTGGTGCGCCAGTTCGTGCGTTTCGAATTCCGCAAGGCGCGAGATGTGCGCGGGGTACAGGAAGTCATTTCCAGGTACATGGACCTGGTGGTGCGCCGCACCACTTCCGAGTTCACCATCTCCGGCCTGCACAACCTGCCGCGGGACCGCGCCTGCCTGTTCGTCAGCAATCACCGGGATATCGCCATGGATCCGGCGCTCGCCATCGTCGCCATGTTCAAGGAGGGCCACGAGACGGCGCGTATCGCCATCGGCGACAACCTGCTCACCAAGCAGTTCGCCACAGACCTGATGAAGCTGAACAAGAGCTTCATCGTCAAGCGCCAGGCCGGCAGCCGTCGCGAGAAGCTGCAGGCCGCCACCCAGCTGTCCAATTACATCTACCACTCCATCGTCAACGATAACGAACACGTGTGGATCGCCCAGCGCTCCGGCCGTGCCAAAGATGGCCTGGACCGCACCAACCCGGCCCTGGTGGCCATGTTCGCCATGACCAAGGACAAGGAAACCCCCTTCGCGGACTACTGGCGCAAGCTGCACATAGTGCCCCTGTCCATCTCCTACGAGTGGGATCCCTGCGACGAGCAAAAGGCCAGGCAGCTCTACTTCACCGAGCACAAGGAAGAGCAGTACCGCAAGGGCGAGCACGAGGACCTGGGTTCCATCGCCAAGGGCGTGGTGGGGCAGAAGGGCCATGTGCACACCGCCTACGGCACGCCCATCGAGGGCGATTTCCACGATGTGGCCTCCATTGCCGACGAGATAGACCGCCAGATCATCGGCAACTATGTGCTGCACCCCACCAACCTGATCGCCTACCAGATGGTCTACGGCGAGGTGCCGGACCTGCCGGTGGGCTACCCGGCAAAGCCCTGGAAGCCGGAGGATCACTCGGAGACACGCCGGGAGTTCGAGGCGCGCATGGACCGCATCGACGAGCGCTGGCGCGATAGGGCGATCCAGGGCTATGCGAACCCGGTGGTTTCGCGGCTCGCCTACGAGTGATCGGTGATTCCAGTGGCCAGTGGTTAGTGGTTAGTGGTTAGTGGTTAGTGGTTAGTGGTTAGTGGATAATGCGCTCCTCACCAACCACTCATCACTGACCACCGACCACTGACCGCTCCAAAGTGCTAAACGACCAACACAAAAAAGCCATCCAGTCCGCCTACAGCCAGTTCCTCGCCGGCCGCGACCTCAAGGCCCGCTACGGGCAGAAACTGATGGTCGCGGCCATAGCGCGCACCCTCGGCTCCATTGTTCAGGACGGCAGCGGCGAGCGCGACGCCGCCAAGACCAATGGCGAGCATATCTGTGTGGTCGAGGCGGGCACCGGCACCGGCAAGACGGTGGCCTACCTGCTCGCCGCCATTCCCCTGGCCCAGGCCCAGGACAAGACCCTGGTGGTGTCCACCGCGACGGTGGCGCTGCAGGAACAGATCATCAACAAGGACCTGCCCGAGGTGGCCCGCCACAGCGGCCTGCAGTTCGATTTCACCCTGGCCAAGGGGCGGGGTCGCTACCTGTGCCTGTCCAAGCTGGACCAGCTGCTGTCCAGCTTCAGCGCCACCGGCACCGGCTTCTCGCTGGGTCTCTACGGTGACGAACAGCCCGCGCTGGGTGAGGACAGCGTGGTGCTCTACCGGGACATGGCCGACAAGCTGGCCACCGGGTCCTGGGACGGGGACCGCGACAATTGGCCGGACACAGTGGAAGTGGAGGACTGGAGCCGCGTCACCACCGACCACCGCCAGTGCAGCGGCCGCCGCTGCCCCCACGTGGGCAACTGCAGCTTCTTCCGCGCCCGCGAGAGCCTGGGCAAGACCCAGGTGATCGTCGCCAACCACGACCTGCTGCTGGCCGACCTGGCCCTGGGCGGCGGCGCCATACTGCCGCCGCCGGAGGAGACCATCTATGTGCTCGACGAGGCCCACCACCTGCCGGACAAGGCCCTGAATCACTTCTCCCACCACAGCCGCGTCGGCGCCTCCACCGGCTGGCTGGACCAGGCCAACAAGAACCTGGGGCAGATGCTCGGCGAGATAGGCGACGGCGGGGAGATAGACCGCTGCGGCGAACAGCTGCCGGCGGTACTCACCTCCGCCAAGCAGGGCCTGGAGCAGATGTGGCCGCTGATCGAGGAGCACTGCGAGTTCGAGGACGAGCGCGGCTACGGTAATTTTCACAATAGCTCTGGCAGTTCTGCTGCCGGCCGCAGCGCCCGCCACCGCTTCGAGGGCGGCGTGGTGCCGGATGCCATCATGCGGCTGGCGGAAAAGCTGCGCGAGGATTTCGACGAACTCGAAACCCTGCTGGACAAGATGCTGCAGAGGGCGCAGAAACTGCTGGAGGACCCGCACTCGCCGGTGCCGGCGGTGGACCTGGAGCGCTGGTACCCACAGCTGGGCAGCTGGTATGGCCGCGCGGAAGCCAACCTGCAGCTGTGGGCCAACTATTCCCGCCCCGACGCCGAGGGCGCCTTGCCCCAGGCGCGCTGGGTCACGCTGGTAGACTGGGGCGGTTCACACGACTTCGAGGTGTGCAGCTCGCCGATACTGGCCGGCAAGACCCTGGAATACAGCCTCTGGCGCCGTTGCTACGGCGCCGTGCTGACCTCCGCCACCCTCACCGCGCTGGGCAAGTTCGATCGCCTGAAGATGCGCGCCGGCACGCCGGACAATGCCAGTTACCAGGTGGTGCCCAGTCCCTTCGATTTCTCCCGAGCCACCCTGCAGGTGCCGGCAAGCGCTGTGGACGCCGGCAATGCCGATGCCCACACAAATGCGGTCATCGGTGCGCTGCCGGAACTGCTGAAAGGCGAGGGCGGCGCCCTGGTACTCTTCTCCTCGCGCCGGCAGATGGAAACCGTCTACGAGGCGCTGCCGGGCACCTGGCGCAACCGCATCCTGGTGCAGGGGCAGAGATCCCGCCAGCAGTTGCTGGAGAACCACCGCGAGGCCGTCGACGGCGGCGGCAGCAGCGTGCTCTTCGGCCTCGCCAGCTTTGCCGAGGGCCTGGACCTGCCCGGCGACTACTGCCGCCACGTGGTCATCGCCAAGCTGCCGTTCGCGGTGCCCGACGACCCCATAGAGGCGGCGCTGGCGGAGTGGATAGAGGCCAGGGGCGGCAACCCGTTTATGCAGATCACGGTGCCGGACGCGGCGCTGAAACTGGTGCAGGCTTGCGGGCGCCTGCTGCGCACCGAGGGGGACAGCGGCACCGTGACCCTGCTGGACAGGCGCGTAGTCACCCGCCGCTATGGCCGCGCGATACTCGACTCGCTGCCGCCATTTAGCCGCAGAATCGATTAGAGTGCACATCTATAAATCTACTGCGCGTGCGCCTGGCGGCGTCCGGCGGTGCTCACAATCCTCACGTACTAAAGTACGCTCCGGTTGTTGCGCTCCGGCGGCCACCACCAGCCACCCGCTCGCTACGATTTCTAGATATGCCCTAAAGTGAATGGTATGAATCCGATTTACGACGACGTCGCCACCCTGCTGCTGCAACTGGAGGCCGAGCTGCGCCGGCTGCAGCTGTGGGAGGAGCAACCTCCGCCCGCGGAGCTGCTGGCGAGCACGGAGCCCTTCTGTGTGGATACCCTGACCCTGCCGCAGTGGCTGCAGTTCGTGTTCCTGCCACGCATGACCGAGCTGATCGAGGGGGCGCGCCCCCTGCCGGACCAGTGCGGCATTGCCCCCATGGCCGAGGAGTATTTCCGCGGGGGTGACTATACGGCCGGTGAGTTGATCAAACTGTTGGTGGATATCGACGAGCGGCTGCAGCGGGGCTAGTGCTGTATTCCATTCTGTTTGGAACTTAACACGTAGGGTGGGGTGAGTGTAACGAACCCCAACATGGGGCGCCGGCAGGCGGCACTGATGGGCACGCTATCGACGCGGTAACAGCTCCTCCACCAGTTGCCGAGCCCTGTCCCAGTCCACCTGTTCCACAGAGTCTATGTCCTCCGCCAACTCGGCCAGGATCCTGCGGTTGATCTCGCCCTTGCACTGCGCCTCGGCGTAGGGCAGCCGGTGAAACATCACCATGCCGTAGCGGGGTATAAAACGGCCGGGGAAGCGCTTTTCCAGCTCGAAGCCAATGGCCTTTTTCAGCAGGAACTTGGGATCCCGCACCGAATCGCGCATCTCCACATAGTTTTCCAACGCCATATCGGCGATGGCATTGGCGTTGGGAATACGCGATTCACTGTAGTTTGAAAATATCCTCCGCCAGTCGCCTTCGTTCTGCCCGATACAGCCGTCAAGCGAGACGCAGTCCTCGAAGCCGCAGTTCATGCCCTGGCCGTGGAAGGGCACTATCGCGTGGGCCGCATCGCCGATCAGCGCCGCTGTGCCGTCCAGGTGCCAGGGTGCGCAGCGCACGGTGCCCAGGTGGCCGCAGGGGTTGTCGAAAAAGTCCTCCAGCAGCGATGGCATCAGTGCGGCGGCGTCGGGGAAATAGCGCTGGAAAAAATTTTCCACCTGGGCAGTGCTCTGCAGCGTGTCGAATCCGGGCCTGTCCCCGTTGGACTTCTCCGGCAGGAACAGGGTCACCGTAAAACTGCCGTCCAGGTTGGGCAGGGCGATCAGCATAAAACCGCCGCGGGGCCAGATATGCAGCGCCTCCCGCTCCAGTTGGAAGCCGCCGCTCGCGTCGGCCGGTATCTCCAGTTCCTTGTACTGGTGGTCAAGCGGCTCTATCTGCTCGCGGCAGCCGGTGTCCGGCTGGTTTTCCCGCACGGCATCGAGCAGCAGGCTGCGGGTCGGGGAGCCGGCGCCGTCAGCACCGACAAACCGGTCGAAAGAGACCGATTCTTCGCGGTCGCCCGCACAATCGAGAAAGCGCGCCCGCTTCTCCCCAAAATCGATATCGAGCAGCTCGCGCTCAAAGAAAATTTCGACACTGCCGGAAGCCTCGGCCTCGTCCAGCAGCAGGCCATTCAGGGCACCGCGGGAGACCGAATAGATCACCTCGTCGGACTTCTGCCCGTAGGGCTGGAAGTTGCGGCTGCCGTCCGTATCGTGGACCATCCTGCCGCGCATCGGGATCAGCAGCTGTGAAACCCGCTCCATCAGGCCCAGTTTTTCCAGCGCGTAGATGCCGCGGTTGGCCAGCGCCAGGTTGATGGAACGCCCGGCGGAAATATCGTGCGTGCGCAGATCCCTGCGGCGCTCGTACACCTCCACCCGGAAGCCGCGTCGGGCGAGAAAGCTGGCGACCATGGCGCCTACAAGACCGCCGCCGGCGATAACGATTTTTTCCTGCATTTAAAAGCCTATATATTTTTCCTTTGCTGTGAACGTGCCCGCCGCCAGTATGAGATGCCCGGGCGGCCCTGCTGCCGGTGGAAGTTTGCGGGACACGGGCTAGGCGCCCCCCCTCAATACATCCCTGTAGGCTTGGCAGCGAGGTCCCTCTCGCTGACAGTCCCGCAAGCTTCCCCCGGCATCGGGACCTTCGCATCAGGCTCCAGTGTTTTTTCTGGGTTCCGCTTCTCGCAGCTATTCATTACACGCCGCCTTCAATATCTCCACGAAGCGGTGCGCATCCTCGAAACTGTTGTACAGCGGCACCGGCGCCGCCCGGATCACATTGGGTTCGCGCCAGTCGCAGGTCACGCCGTTCTCTTCCAGGCGCTGGAACAGCGCCCGGCCGCCCAGGTGCCTGGCATCGCAGCACAGGGACAGCTGGCAGCCGCGCTGCTCCGGGTCCTCCGGCGTGATGATGGAGATAAATTCGCCCACTTCCGACTTCAGCAGGAACTGCAGGTACGCGGTGAGTTTCTCCGACTTGCCGCGCAGCGGCGCCATGCCACCGGCCTCGGTGAAGACATCGAGGGAGGCGCGGATGGCGGCGAGCGAGAGTATCGGCGGATTGGACAGCTGCCAGCCCTCGGCGGTGGGGATGGCCTGGAAGCGGTTTTCCATGCGGAAGCGGGTCTGCTTGTCGTGCCCCCACCAGCCGGCGAAGCGCGGTAGCCCGGTGTTCTGCGCATGGCGTCGGTGTACGAAGCAGCCGGCCACGGAACCGGGGCCGGAGTTCAGGTATTTGTAGCTGCACCAACAGGCGAAGTCCACCTGCCAGTCGTGCAGCTGCAACGGAACATTGCCCACCGCGTGGGCCAGGTCGAAACCGATACGGATGCCGCGGCGGTGGGCCAGTTTAGTCAGTTCTGCCATCGGCAGTACCTGGCCGGTGTAGTACTGTACTCCGGGCAGCAACATCAGTGCTATGGAATCCCCCTGTTCCTCGATCAGCGCGGCAATATCCTCGAGGCGCAACAGGTCCTCGCCGTCGCGCGGCTTCAGCAGCACCAGCCCGTCCCGGGGATCTATATTGTGGTGGTGCAGCTGGCTCTCCACCGCGTAGTGGTCCGACGGGAAGGCGTGGTCTTCGATCACTATCTTGTAGCGCTCGGCCGTCGGCCGGTAGAAGGTCACCATCATCAGGTGCAGATTGACCGTCAGCGAGTTCATCACCACCACTTCATCGGTCTGCGCGCCGACCAGTGCCGCCGAGGGTTCGGCCAGGAGCTCGTGGTAGGGCATCCACGGGTATTCGCAGTCGAAGTGGCCCCTGACCCCGAGGGACGCCCACTTGTCCAGCTCCTGCATTACATATTCCCGCGCGCGCTTCGGCTGCAGGCCGAGGGAGTTGCCGCACAGGTAGATTTCCCGGCTGCCGTCGGGGCGGGTGGGAAAACTGAACTGGTCCCGGAATCGGGTCAGGGGGTCTTCGCTGTCCAGCCTTCTGGCGAAGCCGATACCTGTTTCAAACTGCATACTGCGGTTCTCTTATTGGTTATTCATAAGTACTCACCCATCAGGGGGCGAACAGAACGGTAAAAGTGATGCGAAGGCGCTGCTGCCGGTGGCCGTCCGGGAAATGTTTGCCGATGAGGCTTTTTCCCGGACGGCCACCGGTAGCAGCGCCGCCCAGACTTCGACTGAGTGCCGCAGGGGCAAGTAGTTACGACTATTCCTCGATCTCTTCCAGCGGCATCAGCACCGGCCGACTGGGGGCGGCATCGGAGCGGAAGGCCGGTATCTGCAGGTTGAGCAGGTAGAGGCCGTCCGGTACCCGATCCGGAACGTAGATCATCTCGGTGACCGTGCACCGGGTCCTGGCCTGCGCGCCCACTCTGTGGCTGCCCGCGGCTATACGCCAGAAGCTGTGGTGGTTGTCCAGCGCGCCCTCATCATACATCTTGTCCAGGCTGGGAAAGTCCACCAGCAGGTGCTCGAAGGTCAGCAGCAGCTCCATCGCCTCGCTGGAAAAGAATACCGGTGGCTGGCCCTCGGCATAGGCGCGGCGGCATTTTTCCCCGTCGTTCGGCAGTGTGCGTATCACTATGGCAGGGCAGTGGTTCGCCGCCGGCTGCTGGCTCAGGGCTTCGGCCAGGCGCCTGCCGCTCACCACCAGGTCGCCGTCCTCGGGATTGGGGCTGTAACTCTCGTTGCTGCCGGCCAGGGTTTCCGGTGTCACGCTGACGAGGATGCAGGGCAGCAGCAGGGGGGAGAGAATCTCGCCCACCGGCAGCAGTTCGTCGACGATATGGCTGACGGATTCCGTGTGGGTGCCGTTGCAGTGGGGGACCAGGGTCAGCTGGGTGACATTGCAGCTGCCGCCGCGGCGGGTGTCGCCGACAAAGCCGTCCGCCTCCAGGGTTTCGGCGCGCGCGGTGGGCGCGCCGAAGTGATTGGGCTGCGCGCCGTCGAAATCCAGGGGGATAGCGATATTCAGCGCTTGTTCGGTATCCGCTCCATAGGTACAGCCATTCAACGTCAGGGTCAGTTTCATCTGGCGACCTCCAGGGGTCATTCAATAAATTGTGACCGCTCCAGTCCCAACCACTCCAGTGCGGTGCCGGCCAGCAGGCGGGCCTTTACGTCGTCGCCCACCGCCATGGATTTGATCAGCTTGCCCGGTTCCAATTCACCGAGCGGGAAGGGGTAGTCGCTGCCCAGGGCGATGCGGTTGGCCCCCGCCAGTTCGATCAGGTAGTTCAGCATCAACGGGTCGTGCACCAGCGAGTCGAAATATATTTTGTCCAGGTAACTCCGCGGGCTGTGGCCGTTGTCCACCGCGCACAGGTCCGGGCGCACTTCGAAGCCGTGTTCTATGCGGCCGATGGTGCCGGGAAAGGCGCCGCCGCCGTGGGCGAAGGCGACGCGCAGCCCGGGGAATTTCTGCAGCACGCCGCCGAAGATCATCGAGCAGATGGCGCGGGAGGTTTCCGCCGGCATGCCCACCAGCCAGGGCAGCCAGTACTTGGGCATCTGCTCGCTGCCCATCATCTCCCAGGGATGCACGAAAATGGCCGCGCCGAGGGATTCCGCCGCGGCCCACACCGGCTGCAGCTCCTCCTGGCACAGGTTCCAGCCGTTGATGTGGGAGCCTATCTGTGCGCCGGCCAGCCCCAGTTCTTTCACACAGCGCTCCAGCTCCCGCACCGCCAGCTCCGGTGCCTGCATGGGTATTGTGCCCAGGCCGACGAAGCGGTGCGGCTGCTCCGCCACCACGCCGGCGATATGGTCGTTGAGCAGTTTCGACAGGTCGAGGGCGTGCTCCGGTTTGGCCCAGTAGCTGAACATTACCGGTACCGTGGAAAGCACCTGCACATGCACGCCGAAATCGTCGCACTCCTGAAGGCGCACCTGCGGGTCCCAACAGTTGCTCTGCACCTCGCGGAAGAATTGTTCCCCGCGCATCATGCGCGCGCAGCCGCACTTGTGGTGGTCGAGGTGGATAAAGCCCCCGTAGCCGTAGCGCTCTTTCAGGTCCGGCCAGGTTTCCGGGAGTATGTGGGTGTGGATATCGATGGTCAGCATGATTCACTCTTGCTTTCCGCCTTTTGCTCCGGCAGCGGCATCAGGTGGCCGCAGGCGTCGCAGTGGCGGTTTTCCTCGGAGCCGAAGAAGCGCTCGAATACTGGCGGAAAGTCTTTTTCGATATTGCGCAGCTGGAAGAATTCCTCGTACAGCAGGTGGTTGCATCGGTCGCAGTACCACTGCAGTCCGTCCAGTTCCTCCTCGGTGCGCCGGCGTTCCACCACCAGGCCGACGGTATCTTTGAAACGCTGCGGCGAATGGGGCAGCCGCGGCGGCAGCAGGAACATCTCGCCCTGGCGGATGGGAATGTCCACTACCTGGCCCTGCTGGATAGTCTTCAGCAGCATGTCCCCTTCGATCTGGTAGAAGAGTTCCGGGCCCTCGTCCACATGGTAGTCCTTGCGGGTGTTGGGCCCGCCGACCACCATGACGAAGAAGCCCTGTTCCTCGAACACCAGCTTGTTGCACACCGGCGGCTTCAGGTATTGGCGGTGTTCCTCTATCCACTCGAGCAGGTTGATCGGGGGCATGATCTGTGTCATCGGGCTAGCCCTCTCTGGTCGATGGTTGCGATGCACTTGAGTTCTATGGCGATGGGGGTGGGCAGGGACAGCACTTCCACCGTGGTCCTGGCCGGCTGGTTATCGCGGAAATAGTCGGCGTAGATGGCGTTGTAGGTCTTGAAGTCCGCTTTCATATTGGTCAGGAAGACGGTGACATCCACCAGCTGGTCCCAGCCGGAACCGCACTCCTCGAGAATATTCCTGACATTGTCGAATACCGAGCGGCACTGGACGGCAATATCGTAGTCGACGATTTCTCCCTGCGGGTTCAGCGTAACTCCAGGAATATCCTTGCTGCCGCGCACCCGCGGGCCGACGCCGGATAGGAAAAGCAGGTTGCCGACACGCCGCGCGTGGGGGTAGAGGCCCACGGGTTCCGGTGCTTTGCTCGAATGAATCGCGTCGCTCATCGATCTTCCTTCTGGTGCGGTGGCAGCTGCTTGGTGCCTGTAAGAGAGACTGGTGGTGGCGCTGCTGCCGGTGGCCACCTGACAAAAAACCTCATCGGTAAACATTTGCCAGGTGGCCACCGGCATCAGGGCCTTCGCATTTGGCTAAGGTATTCTTTCCCGAGTCCCGAGTCCCGAGCTTACCCGCCATAATGGACACATACATTCTTCGTTTCGGTAAAAAACCTCAGCGCCTCCCAGCCGCCCTCGCGGCCGACGCCGGAGTTCTTCATGCCGCCGAAGGGAGTGCGCAGGTCCCGCCGCATCCAGCAGTTGATCCACACTATGCCGAAATCCAGCCGCGCGGCCAGGCGATGGCAGCGGCCCAGGTTCTGTGACCAGACGGAGGTGGCCAGGCCGTAGCCGGTGCCATTGGCGAGCCGCAGCGCTTCCTCTTCATTTGAAAAGGGTTGTATCGTGGCGACGGGCCCGAATATTTCCTGCTGGTTGGTCCGGCAGTCGATGGGCAGCCCCTCGATCAGTGTCGGTGCGACGAAGTAGCCGTCGCGACAGCGGTCGTCGATCTGCAGCCGCTCGCCGCCGCAGAGAATCTGTCCGCCTTCCTCTCTCGCCTGGGCGATTGCATTCAGCACCTTTTCCATATGGGCGGCGGAGACCAGTGCGCCCTGGTCCACGTCGGTGGTCGGGTCTCCGATTTTCAGCTGTGCCACCTGTTCCAGCAGCGCCGTCTTGAAGTCCTGGTAGATGGACGACTCCACATAGATGCGCGAGCCGCACAGGCAGATCTGCCCCTGGTTGGCGAAGGCTGCGCGCAGCACACCGTCGACGGTTTTGTCCCAGTCGCAGTCGGCGAACACCAGGGTCGGGTTCTTGCCGCCCAGTTCCAGGGACAGCTTCTTGAAACGGGGCGCGGCCTCGGCGGCGATGCGCGCACCGGTTTCCGTGCCGCCGGTAAAGGAGATGGCTTTTATTTTCGGGTGCGCGACAAGTGCGCTGCCGATATCGGCGCCGCGGCCGTGGAGGATATTCAGTACGCCGGCGGGCAGGCCGGCGGCGCGGCAGATCTCGGCCAGCATGCTGGCGGTTTTCGGCGTGACTTCCGAGGGTTTGGCGATCACGCAGTTACCCGCCGCCATGGCCGGCGCTATCTTCCAGGTGAACAGGTACAGCGGCAGGTTCCAGGGCGAGATGCAGCCGACGATGCCAAGGGGCGCGCGCAGCGTGTAGTTGATCGCGCGCTCGCCCATGGCGTGGGATTCCGACGCGTACTGGGTGATGGCGCGGGCGAAAAAGCGGAAATTGGCCGCGGCGCGTGGAATGTCGACGCTGCGCGCCAGGGCCAGGGGCTTGCCGTTGTCGCGGGACTCGGCCGCGGCCAGTTCGTCGAGGTTTTCCTCGATCAGCGCGGCGATGCGCTCGAGATATTGTGCCCGTTTTTCGATATCCAGCGCCCGCCAACCGGGCAGGGCGGATTCGGCGGCGGCGACCGCGGCCTCCAGGTCGGCCGCGGTGGAATCCACCAGCCTTCCGTAAATTTTTCCGGTGGCCGGCTCTATATTGTCCAGCAACCGGGCATCCGCCGTCGGCTCCACTATCTCGCCGCCGATATAGTTGCCGATAAGGTCCATCACAGACACCCGGTCCTGCCGCCGTCCACCGGCAGGTTGACACCGTTGATATAGGAGGCCGCCGGCGAGGCGAGGAAGGCCACCGCGTTGGCGATCTCCGGGGCCTCACCGAAGCGTCCCAGCGGGATGGTCGCCTTTTCCGCGGCTTCCACCTGCTCGCGGCTCTTGTCCAGTTTCTTCGCCTTGTTGTCGAGAATGGCCTCCAGGCGCACCGTATTGGTCGCGCCGGGCAGCACATTGTTGACGGTGATATTGTACTGGCCCAGTTCGCTGGCCAGGGTCTTGGCCCAGTTGGCCACGGCGCCGCGCACGGTGTTGGATACGCCGAGGCCCTTCAGCGGTTGCTTGACCGAGGTGGAGATGATATTGATCACGCGGCCGTAACCGGCCTCCTGCATGCCCGGCAGCAGGGCCTGTACCAGCGTCTGGTTGGATACCAGGTGCAGGTTGAAGGCGTCGACAAACGCCTGGGGATCGGCGCTGTGGGCCGGGCCCGGGGCCGGGCCACCGGTGTTGTTGACCAGTATTTCGCAGGGGCCGCCTTCCGCCAGCTGCCTTTCCACCGCCGCCCTGACCTGGGCCGGGTAGGCGAAGTCCGCCACCAAAACGGCGTGGGACTGTCCGGCGGAAGTGTCCAGGCCCTCCCGCACTGCTTCGAGCTTTTCCCGGTCGCGGGAAAACAGCACCACCGATGCCCCCAGGGTGGCCAGCTGTTCCGCGCAGGCCCTGCCTATACCCTGGCTGGAGCCGCATACCAGCGCGCGCTTGCCGCGCAGATTCAGGTCCATAGTCCACTCCCATCTATAAATCGGACAATTTCAGGTTGGGTGTCAGCGCCTCCAGTGGCAGCTGCAGCTCCAGCAGTGCCGGGCTGTTCGAATCCAGGGCCGCGGCATAGGCCGGTGCGAATTGTTCCGTCTTCGCCACCGCTTCGGCGTAAAAGCCGTAGGCCCGGGCCAGGGCGACGAAATCCGGGTTTTGCAGGTCCGTGGCGCTGGTGCGGCCGGGGTAGTTGCGCTCCTGGTGCATGCGGATGGTGCCGAGGCTGCCGTTGTTCACCACCAATAGCAGAATATTGGCGCCATACTGCCGCGCCGTGGCCAGCTCTTGCAGTGTCATCTGCAGGCAGCCGTCGCCGGCGAAGCAGATCACCTGGCGCTGCGGATAGCGCAGTTTGGCGGCGATGGCCGCGGGCAGACCGTAGCCCATGGTGCCACTGATGGGCGCCAGTTGGGTGTCTCCGCGCCGGTAGCGGAAAAAGCGGTGCACCCAGATGGAATAGTTGCCGGCGCCGTTGCAGATGATGGCGTCGTCTTCCAACTGGTCGCGCAGCCAGGTCACTATCTCGCCGTACTGCAGATTGCCGGGGATGGGGGCGGGTCTGTTCCACAGCTCGTAATCACTGCGTGCACTCTGTACCCATTCATGTCTTTCGCCGGGAACTTCGCCGGCGCCGGATTGGAGCAGCGCATTCAGCAGGTTTCCCATACCGGCATTGACCGCCAGCGCAACCGCTGGCGCACTGGCCAGTTCGTTGGCGCAGGGATGTACATAGACAATCTTCTGCCCGTTGACCGGCTGCAGGACGGTGTAGCTCTGGGTGACTATCTCACTGAAGCGGCCGCCGAGGAGAATCACCAGGTCGGCACTTTCGACGCGCCGGCGCAGGGCCGGATTGATGCCGAGACCGATGTCGCCGATATACAGGGGGGTGTCGTTGTCGAAGCGGTCCTGGCAGCGGAAGGCCGCCGCCACCGGCAGTTGCCGGCGTTCGCACCAGGCGTGCAGTTGTTCGCGGGCGCCGTGCCAGGGGCCCTCGCCACAGATCACCAGGGGCCTGAGGCTCTCCGCCAGCAGTCGGTTGAGGTGGTCTATATCCACCGGATCCGGTGCCGGAGTGGCGACGGCGGTGGATGCAGTGAGCCGGGGCCGTGGCGCGGTTTCGCGCAGCATATCCTCGGGCAGCGCCAGCACCACCGGGCCGGGCCTGCCGGCGCGGGCGGTGGTGAAGGCGCGCTGCACATACTCGGCGAGGCGGTCGGCGCGGTCGACTTCCGCCACCCACTTGGCGATGCCGCCGAACATCCGCCGGTAGTCGATCTCCTGGAAGGCCTCCCGGTCGCGGGCGTCGCGGCCGACCTGGCCGACGAAGAGCACCATCGGCGTCGACGCCTGGCGGGCCACGTGCACGCCGGCGCTGGCGTTGGTGGCGCCGGGACCGCGGGTGACGAAGCAGACTCCCGGGTTGCCGCTGAGCTTGCCGTCGGCCTCCGCCATCATGGCGGCGCCGCCCTCCTGGCGACAGGTGACGACCTGGATTTGCGGCGCATCCACAAAGGCGTCGAGCACCGCCAGGTAACTCTCTCCGGGTACGCAGAAGACGCGCTCCACGCCCTGGGCCTGCAGGCACTCCACGAGAATCTGGCCGCCGCTGGCGGCGGGCCGCTCTGCTATCTCGGTCATTGTCTTATTCTTATTGTGAAGACAAAGCAATGTCTCCCGACTATACCCGCCCGCGCAGGTGGATACAAAGCGGGAATGATCCGATGGATTGTTAGTGAGAGGTCACTGCCTGCGAGGGCGTTGGGCTCCGGCCGGTGCGGCCATACTTTTAGCCCGATCGGGCCGTGGCGCCTGCCCGATCCAGTCGTCGCGTGTTGTACCTCTTCCGGCGCGTCGCTGTTCAGTGACCGGATGGATGCGTTAATATCCCGCTTTTGCACGACACGGAGGCGGGACTCTCCGGCAAACAAAATAGGCACGGACAGCTGGATCCCTCAGGGATGGCCGAAGGGCCCTAAGGTAGTAAACAAGAATGCGGACTTTTCCCTTTATATGGTTGTTACTGGCTTCCCAGTTGCTGGTCGGCTGCGAATCGCTGCAGTTCCCCTGGCAGAAGGAACCGGCAACGGTCGAGCCAGGTGAAGTCGTGGAGACACCCGAGACCGCCGGGGAGGGCGCCCAGTGCCCCGAGCCCGTGGAAGTGGTCTGCGCCGAACCCGAAGTCAAGGTGGTGGAGCGCGTCATCGAACGAAGGTTCGAAAAGGTGGTCGAAGTGCCGGTTGCCGAGGACAAGCTGGTGCTCGGTACCGTGGAGACGGTTGCCATCGAGCCCGGCGGTCTGATCGTGGATTCCCTGGTTGATACCGGGGCCGCCACCTCCTCTCTCAGCGCCCAGGAGCTGACGCCCTTTGAGCGCGACGGCAAGGAATGGGTGAGATTCAAGCTGTTGCCGCCGGGCAGCGGCGACGAGGACGAGCCTGTCACCATAGAGCTGCCGATCAAGCGCCAGGTGCGTGTGGCGCGCCCGGGATTTGAGAGCCAGAAACGCCCCATCGTAGATATGAGCCTGACTATCGGCGACGTCACCCATATGGTGGAGGTCAACCTGACGGATCGCAGCGGCTCCGATTTCCTGCTGCTGGTCGGACGCAACTTCCTCAAGGACGCTGCGGTGGTGGACGTGAGCCGGCGCAATGTCCAGGGTGTACCCAAAATGCCCGCTGGCAAATAATCTTATAGAACACCCGGCGCCGGTCCTGCCCGGCGCCTGCACAATTATGGGGAATGGCGAATGTCGCCGCGCGCTCAGGTTTATATTCTCGCAGCACTGCTCGCCCTGATGGGCATCGGTCTGACCATCTACAAGAATCGCGCACTGGGCTTTCCGCTGCTGCCCGGTGAATACCGCACCGTCTGGACCATAGAGGCCAAGGTGGGTTTCGATGCCGACGGCGGTCCGGTCAAGGCCGCGCTCACCCTGCCCCGGGAGCAGCGCAATATGGAAGTGCTGGGGGAATCCTTCAGCTCCTCCGGTTACGGCTTCAATATCATCCAGGAAGATGACGAGTACCGCGCCGTCTGGTCGCGTCGCGCCGCCGCGGGCCCCCAGTCGCTCTTCTACCAGTTGGACGTGCACCAGACGCCGGGCGCGCCGCTGGAACAGCCGTTGGGCCTGAGCACCGAGGTGCAGAAGCCCTTTCTGGGCGCCCGCGAGCAGGAGGCGGTGCGCCAGGCCATCTACTCCCTGGTGGATTACGCCCACCAGCGCTCCTCGGATACCAAGACCTTTACCACCCAGTTGCTCACCGCACTGGGGGACACCGGCAATCAGGACCGCAACCTGATCTTCGGCTACTACAAGGACAGGTCCCTGGTGGATGTCGCCCTGCTGCTACTGGCGGCGGCGGACATTCCCGCACACCGCATCCGCGGCCTCTACCTGGAGGACGATCGGCGGAGGCTGGCTCCCGAGGACCTGCTGGAAGTCTACGACGGCGAGCGCTGGGTGGTGTTCGAGCCCATCAGCGGTTCGCCGGGGGTACCGAAAAATTTCTTTATCTGGCAGCGCGGCGGCAAGAGCCTGCTGGACGTCGAGGGCGGGCGCAATTCCCAGGTGACCTTCTCCGTCATCGCCAACGATGTGCCGGCGCGGGACGTGTCCATGCTCAAGACCAGCAAGGAGAAAGAGGCGCTGGTGGATTTCTCCATCTACAGCCTGCCGATCGAGCAGCAGAGCATCTTCAAGCTGATACTGCTGGTGCCGGTGGGCGCGCTGGTAGTGGTGCTGCTGCGGGTGTTCGTCGGCCTGCGCACCTCCGGCACCTTTATGCCGGTGCTGCTGGCGGTCGCCTTTATCGAGACGCAGCTGTTCACCGGCCTGTCGATCTTCGTTCTGATCCTGATACTCGGCCTCTGGGTGCGCTTCTACCTCAGCAGGCTCAATCTGTTGCTGGTGGCGAGGATAGCCGCGGTGGTGGTCACGGTGGTGATACTGATGGGCGCCATCAGCGTGGTCAGCTACAAGCTGGGTATAGAGCAGGCGCTGACAGTGACTTTCTTCCCGATGATCATTCTCGCCTGGACCATCGAGCGCATGTCCATTGTCTGGGAGGAGGACGGCCCCTATGAAGTGGTGGTGCAGTCCGGCGGCAGCCTGCTGGTGGCGGTGCTCGCCTGGTGGGTGATGACCAACCGCTATATCGAGCACTGGACCTTCAACTTCCCCGAGCTGCTGCTGGTGCTGTTGGCACTGATTCTGGTGATCGGCAACTACACCGGCTTCCGCCTCGGCGAGCTGATGCGCTTCCGCCAGCTCGTGAAGTAACCGGAGGCGCGGATGCTCGGCTTTTCCTTCAGGCACCTGTTCACCAAGCTGCGCGGCGGCCTGGTGTCGCCACTGGCGCTGCGCCGCATGGGCGTGTTGGGCATGAACGCGCGCAACGTCAACTATATCGCCCGCTACAACGACCGGGATAAATACCCGATCGTCGATGACAAGCTGAACACCAAGCGCGCCGCCAGGCGCTACGGTATACCCTCGCCGGAGCTGATTGCCGCCTTTGAGACCCAGCCCAGCCGCTCGCGTGTCATGGAGGTGATAGAGCCGCTGTGGCAGTTCGTGATCAAGCCGGCGCGGGGGTCCGGCGGCAAGGGCATTCTGGTGATCGTCGGGCGCAAGGGCGACAAGTACCTGAAGCCCTCCGGTGCCGAAGTGACGGCGCTGGACATACTGCGTCACGTCAGCAATATCCACAGCGGCCTCTACAGCCTGGGCGGCAAGCCGGACCGGGTGATGGTAGAGGCGCTGGTGGATTTCGATCCGGTATTCGACAACTACTCCTTCGAGGGGGTGCCGGATATCCGCGTGATCGTGTTCCGCGGATTCCCGGTGATGGCCATGCTGCGCTGCTCCACCCACGATTCCGACGGCAAGGCCAATCTGCACCAGGGGGCCGTGGGTGTCGGTATAGATCTGGCCACCGGCAGGAGCTGCCACGCGGTGCAGCGCGGACTGCGCATTGACAGGCACCCGGACACGGAGATGCCGTTCGACAAGCTGCAGGTACCGGACTGGCGCGACCTGGTACGCCTGGCGGCAAGCTGCTACGAGATGACCGGCCTCGGCTACCTGGGCTGCGACATAGTGCTGGACCGCAAGCGCGGCCCGTTGCTGCTGGAGGCCAATGCGCGCCCGGGGCTGGCGATCCAGGTGGCCAACGGCGTCGGACTGCGCCGCCGCCTGCAGCATATTGAGCGCCTGGAGCTGGAGCAGCTGGAAAAGAATGTGGAAGAGCGGGTGAATTATTCCATGCGGCAGTTCGCCGCCGGGGGCAGCGAACTGTAAGGGCGGGCCCCCGGCGCCCCTCGATAATAATCCCGGAGTAAATTACCGAGCGCCGCTAGGCGGCGCTCGGGCAGAGATGGAACTGCTCCATCATGATCGCCAGGCGCTTGCGCTGCATCTTCAGGCTGTACTCCAGTTCCTTGACCCTTGTGCGGATGGCCGCGCTCTCCCACTTGGCCAGCAGGCGCTCGCGGGCGTTTTCGTAGCGGCGGGACTGCAGCTCCTTCCACTCGCCCAGGGCGGCGGAAAATTCCTGCGCTTCCTTCTCCAGCAGCTGGCGCCAGCTCTCCCTGTGGCTGGACTGCTGCAGCTTTTGCTCCGCGCGCTTGAACTGCATGGTGAGCATGGCGCGCTGGATGCGCATCGTCGGCACCGTCTTCAGGTTGCGCGCCAGTCCCAGCCAACTGGCGGTCCTGATCAGCCACTTGGTGGGGTCCCACTGGTACCAGCGGATGCCGTTGCGATAGTCGGTCTGGAAGATGTGGTGGTAGTTGTGGTAACCCTCACCGAAGGTGAAAAAGGCCAGCAGGTCGTTGTCCCGCGCGCTGTTCTCATCGGTATATGGGCGACGGCCCCAGATGTGCGCCAGGGAGTTGATAAAGAAGGTGGTGTGGTGGTTGACCACGATGCGCAGCACGCCGGCGAGCAGCAGCATGCCGGCGATGTCACCGGTGAGCCAGCCCAGCAGCAGCGGCAGGCCCAGGTTCATCGCCAGGGTGATGGGGACATAGTGATTGTGTTGCCACATCACTATCTTGTCCCGCTGCAGGTCCTTGGCGTTGTCGAAATCCACCTGGCCGCTGGGATAGTCCCGCAGCATCCAGCCGATATGGGAGAACCAGAAACCGCGCCTGGCGGAGTAGGGGTCTTTGTCGTTGTCGTCCACGTGCCGGTGGTGGCGGCGGTGGCCGGAACCCCAGATCAGGATGCTGTTCTGCAGTGCGGCGGCACCGAAAAGGGCGAACAGCAGGCGCAGGGACCAGTGGGCCTCATAGGTGCGGTGCGACCAGAGGCGGTGGTAGCCGGCGGTGATGGAAAAGCCGCAGAGGGCGCCGTAGACGGCGAAGGCCAGCCACTGGTACCAGTGGTAGCCATAGAGTATGCCGTACAGGGGCACAAGAATCAGTGCCGCCAGCGCCGTGCTGGAAAACAGGATGGTGGTGACCCACAGGCGTGGCGGGGTCTCTGGAACTGCATTCATAGAACAACCTTTCTTGTGCGCTACTGCGAGTTTGCGGGATGAAGCATTGTAGATCGAGACCGGTTGGTCGACTGCAAGGCGCCCGCAGCTTGGCAGATGCTACCTGATCCCGTTGAGCAAGGCACCTTTGTGAGGCAGAGATTGGGAACTCTGCCAGACTTCCGGTCACGCTTGTGCCTGTATTTGGTGCGCCGGGTTCGAACGGGGAGCCCTGTTGGTTCACGCGCCCGCCGCATTTCCCCGATCGGCGGGTCCAGAGCCGTCGGAAGGCGGTAGGTGCAAACTTGGCATAGGGGTTGCAATACTACTGACGTAGGCCGCAAGGCCTGCGCTCCGGGAATCCATCACGGGGTTATGGCAAACCTCCGGCCAACGGCCGGAACCAGGTGAAACGAACTGCGTGACTTCCCGTTTTCTCTCATCATCGCTGATTCAGGCCCCGCATTGCGGGGCCTTTTTTTATTCGGTCCATTCATGGCTCGGAATGCCGAACCGCTCCCCCTACGGGCAGCCTTCGGCTGCGCAACACGGCAATCCCTGCCGTTTTGTTATAACCAGTTCTTCGATGGCGGACTCCAATTCACCTTTATTACTTCTAGCCGCAGCGGCCTGGCGCTCTTTTCACGGCAGGGGATAAATGATTCACTTAGCCGGTGAAGATGAAAAAGCCCCTAAAGTAATCCGTGTGTCCGAGCAAGCGTCCCCTGAGATTCCCGATCTGCCGCTACAGTTGGCCTCGCCCGACGAGCTGAGCGCGCTCGAACCGGAGCAGCTCGCCCGGCAGGCGGTCTACCTGCAGAGCCTGCTGCTGGAGGTGGACTGCGGCCTGTGGGAGTGGCACCCGCACAGCGGTCGCCAGCGGGCCCAGGGCATTGTCTGGTCCGTATTCGATGACGACGGGCAGTCGGCCCTGAGCAGTCTCTGGACGGGCGACGACCTGAGCCTGGTACATTCCGATGACCGTGAAAAACTGCGGTCACTGCGCTGCCGGCTCAGTTCCCAGGGCGGTTACATCGATGTCACCTTCCGCGCCTACGACAGGGCCGGGCAGCTCTACTGGCTGCGCCTCTGGGGACGTGCACTGACCCTCACTGACGGTGAGGGAGGCGGGCGTTTTGTTATCGGCGGCTGCGCCGACTATACCGAGGCGCTGTCGGTGCGCTACCTCTGCAGTCTTCCCGGCGAGCGACCGCTGCAGGCGCTCGCCGGCGTCGGCGACGGCCTCTGGGAGTGGGACCTTCGTGCCGATGAGGTGGTGCTGGACAAGGCCTGCTGGGCAATGCTCGGTTACGAACACAGCCCGGAGGACAATGATGCGCGCACTGCACTCTCGCACTGGAAATCGCGCATGCTCCCGGAGGATTATCCCCGCGCCGAGCAGGCGATGCAGGACCATGTGCGCGAGCAGTTGCCACTGGATGTGGAATTCCGCCTCTGGCACAGGGACGGCGGTATCGTCTGGGTGCGCTGCCGCGGCCAGGTACAGCGCAACAGCAGGGGCACGCCGGTGCGGTTGCTCGGCGTGTTGCAGGATATTACCGGCAGCCGCGAGGCACTGTTGCGCTCCGAGCGGGAACTGCAGCAGCAGCGGCAGGAAAATGCCAATCGCGCAGACCTGCTGTTCAGTCTCAGCCACGAACTGCGCACCCCGTTGAACGCGATACTCGGCTACAGCCAGATGGTGGAACTGGACCAGAGCCTCAATCCGGACCAGCGCCAGCGCCTCGGGGAGATCCGCCGCGCCGGGCAGCACCTGCTGCACCTGGTGGGTGATGTACTGGAGCTGGCGCGCATCGACAGCCACCGGCTGGCACCGTCGATGGAACCGATGCAGCCGGCGGCACTGGTGGCCGACTGCAAGCGCTTGTTGGAGCCGCTGGCGGAGACCCGCCGCGTCAGCCTTATTTTCGAACCCCTGGGCTGGGAGTCCGCCTATATCTGCGCCGATCCGGTGCGCTTCAAGCAGGTGGTGCTGAACCTGGCTGGCAATGCGGTGAAGTACAACCGCGAGAACGGCCGCGTGGTGATCAACTTCGCCCCCCAGGCGGAGGGCTGGTTGCGGCTCAGTATCCTGGATACCGGCAAGGGTATTCCCGAGGAGAAGCGCGCGGAAGTCTTCGAGCCCTTCAACCGCCTGGGAGCGGAAAAGGGGCAGATAGAGGGCACCGGCGTGGGCCTGGCCATCGCCAAGCGGCTCACCGAGGCCATGGGCGGGCGCATCGATTTCGACAGCCACGAGGACCAGGGCTCGATATTCTGGATCGAGTTCCCCCTGATAGACGCGCCGGTGGAGGTGATGCAACTCTCGGCCAAGCCGAGTGCGTCGGTCACTTTTCCCGCCTGCCGCATCCTGCAGGTGGACAACCGCCCCGCCGGTATCAGTCGCCTGAAGGCCATGCTGGGTGCCTATCCCCAGGTCCAGCAGCTGGTTGCTACCGATGCGGTTGAGGCCATATTCACGGCCCGGACCCAGCGCCCGGATGTGGTGCTGTTCGACTCCTCGGTGCCGGGCATGTCCACCGCCGATATTGCGCGAATACTGAAAGAGGACCCGCTGACGGAGTCCGTGTGTTTCGTGGCTATCGGCGAATACGGCGGCGAGGAGTGCGATGCGGCTCTGCCCGAGGGGTTTGAGTTGGTACAATTGTCTCAAGTGTTGAGGCGGTGTATTGCCATTACTGCGGGCGCGAACCGGTAAGGTTCGGCCCTCTCGAAATATATTTCATCTGTTGTTGCGTGCTCGACTACACTTGCCCCCGTTCAGCCATAACAACTTTCCAATAGCGGCTGTAAGGAATCCCTGGACAAGCGCCCGGAAATCTCTTCGTTCAGAGATCCCACGATTCAGGCAATACTCACGGAACGATACCAATAAACCGAGGAAGTGGATGTCTGTCATTCTCCCGGATAGCCGCTCGGTCGGGCGGGAATTCCGACAAAGTCTTTGGGTCTCGGCGCTGCTATTGGCTGTTTTCAGCGGTTCCTTTGTGGTGGTCTGCAAACAGCTGCTCAGCTTTAACGGTGGCAGTGCGGTTATCTGGTTTGCCGATGCGATCGCCATCGCCTTCCTGGTCAGGCGCCCGCCGCGGGACTGGCCGCCGCTGGTCGGTACCTTTTTTGCCGTCAACGTCATGCTGGGCCTGGCCATGGGGTTTGAAATCAGTGCGGCGGCGCTCTATACCCTGGCGGGCCTCGCCGAGGTACTGCCTGCGGCCTGGCTGCTGCGACGCTTCTATCCCGCGGGAAACTATTTCGACAGCCTGGAGCAGTGGGCCGGCTTTACGCTGGTCACCGCGGCGCTGCCGCCGTTGGCCAGCGCCAGTCTCGGTGCCGCAATCGCCGCACTGCGTACGGGTATCGATTACTGGACCCTGTTCCCCGCCTGGTACCTGGCGGACGCGGCGGGGATCCTGGTGCTCCTGCCCCTGGCCCTGAAATGCAATCTGGAATCCCTGCGGGGACTCCTGGACCGCGCCCTGTTGGTCAGGCTGCTGGTTGTATCCACCGTTGCCATCGGGTCGATTTTCCTGATCCTCGAACTGGCCCTGCTCCCCTTCGTATTCGTTGCCCTGCCCCTGATCTGGGTGGCCACCAGGCTGCCGCTGTTCCAGACGCTGGCGGTTATTTTCAGCGTCATCCTGCTGTTGACACTGAGATATGTCGGCATAGAGTCGCATCCCAATCCCAGTATCTCCCCTGCATCGGGACAGCAGACCGGTGTTTCGCTGGTACTGGTCATTTTCGCGGCCGCGATCCCCGCCTATGTGATGGCCGTCTACACCAATATCGAGCGCAATCGCAATGCGCGCATCGTGGAGATGGAGAGCAGCTTCCGCGCCGCGGTGGAGAAGTCCCGCATCGGCATGCTGCTGGTTTCGCTGGACGGCATTGTCCTGCGGGCGAATGCCAGTTTCTGTGACTTCCTGCAGTACCCGGAGCAGGAACTGGTCGGCCGCAGCATTTTTGATATCACCTACGCCGAGGACCATCCGGAAAGCCGCGCCTTGTGGCTGTCTTTCGCCAGGGGAGAGCGGGAGGCACCGCATATGGAGAAGCGCTATGTGCGCCGGGATGGCGCCGTGGTCTGGGGCCATCTTTCCTATTGCCTGGCCCGTGGCGTCGAGGGCGAGCCCCTGTATGCCCTGGCCCAGGTAGAGGACATCGACAGGCGCAAGCACAGCGAAGCCGGCCTGCTGGAATCCAGGGAGCGGCTGCAGGTGACCCTTTCCTCCATCGCCGACGCGGTGATCTCCACCGACGTCCACCTGCGCGTCAACTTTATGAACCCGGTCGCCGAGCAGATGACTGGCGCCGCGCTGGAGCAGGCGCTCGGGCAGCCGATTGATACCATTTTCCATGTCACCGCGGGGCGCGACGGCAAACCGCTGGGCAACCCGGTGGAGGAGTGCCTGCAGCGGGGGGAGGCGGTGCGCGGCACCGAGGGCGCGGTACTGCACAGCCGCGACGGGCGCAGCTACGATATCAAGAACTCGGCATCGCCCCTGAAGACGGAGCGCGGCGAGTTGCTGGGCGCGGTGATGGTCTTCCAGGATGTCAGCGAGTCGCGCCAGCTGATCCGGCAGCTGAGCTACAAGGCCTCCCACGACGATCTCACCGGCCTGCCCAACCGCGACGCCTTCAAGCGCGAACTGCTGAAGGCCATCGAGAGTGTGCGCGACAGTGACCAGCGCCACGCGCTGGCCTATATCGACCTGGACCGCTTCAAGGTGATCAACGACAGCGCCGGGCACCTGGCCGGCGATGCACTGCTGAAGAAAATCAGCAAATACCTGCGCGCGCTGCTGCGCTCGTCCGACAGTGTCGCACGCCTCGGCGGTGACGAGTTCGGGCTGCTGTTCCGCAACTGCACCAAGGAGCAGGCGAAGCTGCGCTGCGAGCAGTTGATCCGCCAGATTGTCACCCTGCGCTTTCCGTGGAACCAGCGCGTCTACGATGTGGGGGCGAGTATCGGCATCACCGAGATCAGCCCCAGCAACGACCGCCTCGGCGACCTGCTCAGCCAGGCGGACGTGGCCTGCTACTCCGCCAAGCACGGCAGCCGCGGTACCGTGATGATCTACGAGATGGAGCAGAGCGCCGCGGCCGAACAGCACCGGGAA
This sequence comes from Microbulbifer sp. SE14, assembly GCF_059834885.1. Classification (NCBI taxonomy): domain Bacteria; kingdom Pseudomonadati; phylum Pseudomonadota; class Gammaproteobacteria; order Cellvibrionales; family Microbulbiferaceae; genus Microbulbifer; species Microbulbifer sp. SE14. The sequence continues at coordinate 100,962 of NZ_JCBAJA010000009.1, forward strand.
ATCATCATGGCCTCGGCGATCCGCGAGGCGCTGGACGAGAACCGGCTGACGCTCTGCGCCCAGGCCATTGCCAAGACCGCGGACAGCGCCGCGATCAGTCACCACGAGATGCTGGTGCGCATGGTCGACGACTACGGCAAGCTGATATTGCCGGCCGCCTTTATACCCGCCGCGGAGCGCTACGGACTGATGCTGCAGATCGATCGCTGGGTGATGGATGAAGTCCTGGTGCGGCGCGCGGCGCAGATCTGCGCAGCGAAAATACACTTTTCCCTGAACCTGTCCGCCGATGCGCTGGGCGATACGGAGTTCCAGTCACACCTGATCAAGCTGCTGGAGCAGACGCCGATTCCGCTCGCGCGCATTGGCTTCGAAATCACCGAGACGGCGATGGTCAACCAGATGGACAGTGCCAGCCACTTTGTCGCGACCCTGCGCAGGATGGGATGCAAGGTGGCGCTGGACGATTTCGGCAACGGCCTCAGTTCATTCAATTACCTCAAGGCCTTCTCCATCGACTTTATCAAGATAGACGGCAGCTTCGTGCGTCAGGTGGAATCCAATTTCGTCGACCTGATCATCGTCGAGTCCATCCACCAGGTGGCGCACCGCCTGGGGGCGAAGACCATCGCCGAATATGTGGAGGACGCCTCCACCGCGGCGCGCCTGCGCAGCATCGGTGTGGACCTGATACAGGGTTACCATATCGGCAGGCCGGAGCCACTGGATCGGCTTTTACATATGGAAACCGAAAATACCGAAAATATTTCGAGTAAAATCGATGCGTTAATATTGGGGTAGAAAACTTTACATCGCTATAAAATAAGCTGGCGCAGGAATTGTTCTGTTTTTGCCAATCTCTCGTCAATAGCTGTTTTCCCTTCATGATTTTTGCGTTGCGGTCTTTATACTGGTTCGCGCAATAGCGGTCAGGATTCCCGCGTTGGAGCCACAAGCGATATCGCATGGAATCGTCGTTCCCGACCGGACAAATGGAACCGCAAACCTCTCTGTTCACCCGCTTCGCGGATTGGTTGTTTTTTGGGGGGGCCGCAAAACCGACAAACCGTCCCATTGCTGCAGTCGGCGGTGCCGCATGTCTGCTTTGCGCAGAAGCTGTTTCATAAATTGGCGAAATTTTATGGGCTGGTTTCTGTAAGCGGTCGACAATGAAAACCGCAAATAAAAATAAGGAATCGCAAGCAATGATCAAACCAGTTAACCGGGGCCTCGCAGCTGCGCTGTTTTCCCTGGTCTCCGCATTCTGTTGGGGCCACAGCGCGATGTTTCCCGATGGCTTCAAATACGATGACAGCAACGAGGGCGCCCCGCCGCCCGCAATGCAGGCCCTGATGGAGGGCCAGCAGGCAGCCACCCTGTGCCAGAGTGGCAGCGCCGCCGGCTATCCCTGTAAGAACGTCGACCTGATGTCCTTTGTCGCCAAGGCCGATATGGGCGGCGGCAGCGCCAACCTCAACGATATCTGGGGATACTCGGATCCGCAGACCGGAGCGGAGATCGCCATCGTCGGGCGCACCAACGGCACCTCCTTCGTGGATGTGACAGCGCCCGAATCGCCGGTTTTCCTGGGCTTCCTGCCCTCCCACAACAACGGCTCCGACTCCTGGCGGGATATCAAGGTCTACAACGACCACGCCTTCATCGTCGCCGACGGCAGCGGCAACAGCTCCCACGGGCTGCAGGTGTTCGACCTGCGCACGCTGCGCAACCTGCCATCGCCGGGGCAGACCCTGAGCGAGACCGCGCATATGGACGGTTTCGGCAACGCGCACAATATCGCCATCAACGAGGACAGCGGCTACGCCTACATCGTCGGCAGCAACCAGTGCAGCGGCGGCCTGTATATGGTGGATATATCCGACCCGGCCAATCCCCAGTACGCCGGCTGCTTTTCCTCGGACGGCTATACCCACGACGCCCAGTGCGTGATCTATGCCGGCCCGGATACGGAATACAGCGGCCGCGAAATCTGTGTCGGCTACAACGAGGACACCATCACCATTGTCGACGTCACGGACAAATTCAATCCGCTGCAGTTGTCGCGCACCCTGTACCAGGGATCCCAGTACACCCACCAGGGCTGGTTTCTCGACGGCAACCACAGCATCCTGATCATGAACGACGAGCTGGACGAATCGCGCAACGGCCACAACACCACCTCCTATATCTACGACGTGAGCGACCTGCAGAACCCGGTGGAAACAGGGCGTTATGTGGGGCCCACCGCGGCCATAGACCACAATCTCTATACCCGCGACGGCTATATCTACGAGTCCAACTACCGAGCCGGCCTGCGCATACTCGACGCCGCGGATATCGCCAGCGGACAACTGAATGAAGTGGCCTACTTCGACACCATCCCCAACTCCGACAGTGCGCAATTTTCCGGTACCTGGAGCAACTACGCCTATTTTGCCAGCGGCAATGTCATCGTGAGCGACATAGGCAACGGCCTGTTCACCGTGCGCCCGGACTGGGATGCGATCCAGAATCCGGACCCGGATCCCGACCCAACGTACTGCAGCGCCGGTTCCGATAATGCCAGCGAGGAGTGGATCGGCCAGGTCGACCTGGCCAGCTTCAGCCACAGCTCCGGCTCGGCGACCTATTCGGATTTCACCGCGCAGACGGTCAATCTGAACGAGGGCGCCAACGCCGTCAGCCTGACCCCGGCCTTCAGCGGCAGCAGCTACGGCGAGTACTGGAAAATCTGGATCGACCTAAACGGCGACGGTGACTTTACCGACAGTGGCGAGGAGGTCTTCAGTTCCGGCGGCACCTCTTCCAGCACGGTAAGCGGCACCTTGAATGTGCCCGCCGGCAGCGATGGCGTGACCAGTCGCCTGCGCATCGCGATGCGCTACAACACAGCGCCATCTCCCTGTGGCAGTTTCAATTACGGCGAAGTGGAGGACTACAGCGTGACCATCGGCGCCGGCGATGGCGGCGGTGACGGCGATCCGGTGACCTACTCGAATACCAGCAGCTATTCGATTCCCGACAACAATGCCACCGGTGTCAGCAGCCCCGTCGACGTGGACCGCAGCGGCGCCTCCGGAGCCATAGAGGTCAGCGTGGATATCAGCCACACCTATATCGGCGACCTGGAGGTGGACCTGCTGGCTCCCAGCGGCGCCGTGTTCAGCCTGCACGACCGCAGCGGCGGCAGCGCCGACGATATAGTGCAGACCTACAGCCTGGATGCCGGCGCCGAGGAGTCCGCCGGCCAGTGGTCGCTGCGGGTGCGCGACAGGGCGAGCTGGGATACCGGCACGATTAATGAGTGGAGCCTGACCTTCCAGTAGCGGCTCTGTCTGCAAAGGGGGGCGGCCCACTGCCGCTCTCCTTCCGGATCTGTCTGATAACTCAAGTTTCGGAGTTCACATGAATAGGCAGCCCAACAGGGAGGCAGCTTCGATCGGCCCTGCTACCGGTGGCCACCTGGCAAAAAACCTCATCGGTAAATATTTCCCAGGTGGCCACCGGTAGCAGGGCCTCGCGCTGTGCCGGCCGCAAGAGTTCTGCCGACGATGTGAACTCCTAAACTTGAATGAAAAAAATAATAATCGGGAATTCCTATGCAAACGTATTTTCTTCGCTGCGCCCGTCTGGTCGCGGCCCTGTTGCTGTGCCCCTGCCTGTCGGCCGCCGAGGTCGAAGATCTTTCCTCCAGTAATTCCCTGATGGCCCTCGGCGGCGAGATGCTGCGCGGCGCCAGGGCGCTGCAGGCGGAGTCGGTATCCATCACCGGCCACGGCAACGCGCTACGCAAGGAGCTGAACCGCCTGCGGGTCAGGCTGCGCTCCCTACCCGAGGGCGATGGGCGCGAAGCGCTGGGCGAAACCATCGATCTACTCGCGCGGGAAATCCCCCTGTGGCAGCAACAGGCTGCCGATTTGCGCGAGAGGAGCCAGGGCGAGCGCGAGCGGGCGCTGGCCCTGCTGGAGAGCGGTTACCGCCAACTCTGGCGGCCGCATATCCGCCTGTCGGGACCGGTGCAGCTGGAGGAGGGCGTGGCACCCATCTCCGGGCACAATGCGCGGATTCGCAGCGTCCACCCGAGCAAACTGAATATGAATGTCGCCACCAATGACGCGGTGCCGCCGGAGGGTATGACCCTGGCGGTGCCCGCCGCCCAGGGGCAGAACATTCCCGGCGAACTGGATCTGCGCAGCTTCCAGATCTCCCGCGAGTTGTCGGTGTTCGCCCACGTGGAGCCGGAAACCGGAGCCGCGCGGGTGCCGCTGAACGAGATCCACGACTGGAAACTGATACTGTCGGACATCAATGGAAAGCCGCTGGGCGGCGCCGAGATAGAGATCGTCGGGCATATGCCCGGGCATGTGCACGGCCTGCCGACCCAGCCGCGGGTAACCGCCGAGCCCGAGCCCGGCGTCTACCGGGTGCAGGGGGTCAAGTTCCAGATGACCGGCTGGTGGGTGATGACGTTCAATATCGACGCCGGGCAGTTGGACGACGCGGTCACCTTCAACATTCGCCTGTAGGAGTCGGCCGTGAGGAAATTGCTACTGCTGCCGCTGGCGATCTGGTGCTCGCTGTTGTTCGCCGACGGCGATAGCAACTACCGCTTCACCCCCGCGGATATACGCTTTCTCAGCCGCTTTTCCCTGGACGCGCTGCCGCCCCCGCCGGCGGCGCCGGACAACGCCGTGGCCGACGATCCGCGCGCGGTGCAACTGGGACAGCGGCTGTTCTTTGACACGCGCCTGAGCGCCAACGGCCGGGTGTCCTGCGCCAGCTGCCACCAGCCGCAGATGTACTTCACCGACGGCCTGCCGCGCTCCCGGGCGCTGGGGGTGACCAGGCGCAACGCCCCGACGATTCTCGGCGCCGGCCACAGCCCCTGGCTTTTCTGGGACGGGCGCAAAGACAGCCTCTGGTCCCAGGCGCTGGGGCCCTTGCTGGACCCGGGCGAGCACGGACTCGACGGCGTGGCGGTGGCGCAGCTTGTCCATCGGCACTACCGGAGCGAATACCGCCAGCTGTTCGGCGACGGTGGCGACCTGGACCTGCTGGTGCGGGCCGGCAGCAAATTGTCCGATGCCCAGCGGGCGGCGCGGGACAGGATGCTGAGCCGGGTGGGCAAGGCGATCATGGCCTACGAGCGCCGGCTGCAGCTGCGCCCGGCGCGCTTCGATCGCTTCGTGGCCCAGCTGCGGCGGGACAGCGGCGATCGCGACGCCCTGGCCGGGCTGATGAGCGAGGAGGAGTTGGCGGGTATGCGACTGTTCATGGGGCGGGGCAACTGCGCCAGCTGTCACAACGGGCCGCTGTTTACCAACTACGAGTTCCACAATATCGGTGCCCCCGAGCCGGATGTGGCGCGGGTGGACCTGGGGCGCTATGCGGGAGTGGCGGCGCTGGAGAAGGATGCCTTCACCTGCCTGTCCCGCTGGAGCGATGCCGGGAAGGGGGATTGCGCGGAGATGCGCTTCCTGAAAAGGCAGGGCCCGGAACTGGTGGGGGCCTTCAAGACGCCGACCCTGCGCAATGTCGCGCAAACGGCGCCCTATATGCAGGCCGGGCAACTGGCGACGCTGGAGCAGGTGCTGGCCCACTACAACAATCCCACGCCCCCCTACTATGACCGCGAGCAGCACCCCAGCCGGCCGCATTTCGATATCCTGCCACTGGGGTTGAGTGAGGAGCAGCTGGGCCAGATGATCGCCTTCCTGCATACCCTGACGTCGCCGCTGCCGGAGGACGATCCGCTGTGGAAAGTGCCGGAGAGCTAGGAGTGGTTGGTGGTTGGTGTAGGATCGGCCGTTGGCCGCGATCGGATCTGCCGACTCAGCGGGCATCGATCGCGGTCAACAGCGGATGGCCGCCCCGCCGCTTCTGCAGGGGGGGGGAGGTCGGGGCCTAGCGAACGCCGCCCAGGTGCCTGCCCACTATCTGCAACAGCGGCTTGAACACCCTGGGGGTGGCGCAGACCAGGTGACCGGAATCGAGGTAGTCCTCGCCGCCGCGGAAGTCGCTGATCAGGCCGCCGGCCTCCTTCACCAGCAGTGAGCCGGCGGCGATATCCCAGGTGTTCAGGTACATTTCCCAGAAGCCGTCGAAGCGGCCGGCGGCCACATAGGCCAGGTCCAGCGCCGCCGCGCCGGGGCGGCGGATACCGGCGGTCTGGCCGGCGATCTCTTTCAGTGCCGCCAGGTAGGGATCGATGTTTTCCAGCGCCGGGCCATTGAAGGGGATGCCGGTGCCGATCAGGGCGCCGCGCATATTCTGGCGGGGGGAGACGCGGATGCGGCGGCCGTTCAGGGCCGCGCCGCGGCCGCGGCTGGCGGTGAATTCCTCACGCTTGATCGGGTCCAGCACCACCGCGTGCTCTATGCGGCCGCGGTAGCGACAGGCGATGGAGACCGCGAATTGGGGCACGCCGTGGATGAAGTTGGTGGTGCCGTCCAGCGGATCGATAATCCACTCGTAGTCCGGCTCCGCGCCCTCGATGAGGCCGCTCTCCTCGGCCCGGATGCTGTGTTTGGGGTAGGCCTTGCGCAGGTGGTAGATGATCTCCTGCTCGCTGGCCCTGTCCACTTCGGTGACGAAATCGTTGCGCGCTTTCTCCTCGAATTTGGCCAGATCGCCGCGCTCCCAGGCTCGTTCAATCAGTTCACCGGCCTTGCGCGCCGCGCGCAGGGCAATATTCAGCATGGGTTCCATAACAATTCCGCACTAAGTGGTAGAGAAGGGTTAAAAAGCGGGAGGCGAAGAAGGGGAGCCTCGGTGACCGGGCCGGCCGGACGGGTGTGATTGTAGGGATTCCCGCGCATATTTGCTACACTCGCGCGCCCGCAGCATCCCGACAATCCAACACATTCATTGAGTATGGCCAAGTCCCCCCTCGACAGCGCTCCCACCGGAGTCCTCGACAACATCCGCGTGGTACTGGTGAACACCGCCCACCCCGGCAACATCGGCGGCGCCGCACGCGCGCTGAAGAATATGGGGCTGAGCCAGCTGTACCTGGTGGCGCCGCGGGAATTCCCCGCCGCCAACGCCATCTGGCGCGCCGCCGGCGCTGCCGAACTGCTGGATACGGCGGTGGTGGTGGACACCCTGGAGGAGGCGGTGGCCGACTGCGGCCTGGTGGTAGCTACCAGCGCCCGCGAGCGCCGCATCCCCTGGCCGCTGCTGACCCCGCGCCAGTGTGGCGAGAGGGCCGTGGCAGAGGCGCCGAGTCATCCGGTCGCGCTGGTGTTCGGGCGCGAGGACCGCGGTCTCACCAACGAGGAACTGCAGGCCTGCAACTTCCACGTACATATCCCGGCCAACCCGGACTACAGCTCCCTGAACCTGGCCACTGCGGTGCAGGTGCTCGCCTACGAAGTGCGGGTGGCGGCGCTGGAGGCGCAGAAGGGCGCGGAGCTGAGCTACGCCGACTGGGACAGGCCGCCGGCCAAGGCCAGCGATATGGAACTCTACTTCGAACACCTGCAGCAGGCGCTGGGTGAGCTGGGTTTTATCGACCCGGACAACCCGCGGCAGACGATGACCCGGCTGCGCAGACTCTTCAGTCGCGTGCGCCCGGACGATATGGAGCTGGGGATACTCAGGGGCTGGCTGACTGCCATCCAGAACTATATCCACAGGACCGGCGGCAAGGGCAGACCGGAGTGAGTGGTCAGTGGTTAGTGGTCAGGAAGGCGGTGACTCACAGGCCACTGATCACCAACCACTCACCACTAAACCCGACAGGGGCGCTGGGTTATATACTTGACTGAGACGCTGGGTTATTCCATACTCGCGCCCCGATCGAAAAAGGGCTGTAGATCAGTCGGGAGCTGATATGCGTTTGACAACCAAGGGCCGCTACGCGGTCACGGCGATGCTGGATCTGGCGCTGCACGCCGATCGCGGCCCTATCAGCCTGGCGGACATCTCCAAGCGCCAGGGCATCTCCCTGTCCTACCTGGAGCAGCTGTTCTCCCGCCTGCGCCAGTCCGGCCTGGTTTCCAGTGTGCGCGGCCCCGGCGGCGGCTACCGCCTGGCGCGGGACGGGGGCGATATCTTCGTGGCGCAGATAGTCGATGCGGTCAACGAGTCCGTCGACGCCACCAGCTGCGGCGGCAACGCCGACTGTGCCAACGGCGAGCAGTGCCTGACCCACTACCTGTGGTCCGACCTGAGCGAACAGATCCACAGTTTCCTGAGCGGCATCAGCCTCGCCAACCTGGTGGCGCGGGCGGAAGTGCAGGAAGTGGCGCGCCGCCAGGATATGCGCGAGGCGCCGGAAGAGAGAATCGCTGTGATTGGCACCATGTGAGGCCCCGCTGCCGGTGGCTACCCGGCAAAGACGCCTGTGGCTGATAAACAGCACCGATGAGGTTTTTTGCCGGGTAGCCACCGGCAGCAGGGCCGGGCGAAGCCCTTGTTGAAATGTACGGCTTAACTTGATGCCGTTGATATTAGAGAGTTACAGAGCGGAAACGGTATGACTATGAAGCTTCCCATCTACCTGGATTACTCGGCCACCTGCCCGGTTGACCCGCGCGTCGCCGCCAAAATGGCGGAGCAGCTGACGATGGAGGGCAACTTCGGCAACCCCGCGTCGCGCTCGCACCTGTTCGGCTGGAAGGCGGAAGAGGCGGTAGAGGAAGCGCGCCGCCAGGTGGCCGAGCTGGTCAACGCCGATCCGCGCGAGATCGTCTGGACCAGCGGCGCCACCGAGTCCGACAACCTGGCCATCAAGGGCGCGGCCCACTTCTACCAGGGCAAGGGCAAGCACATCATCACCTCCAAGATCGAGCACAAGGCGGTCTTGGATACCTGCCGCCAGTTGGAGCGCGAGGGCTTCGAGGTCACCTACCTGAACCCGCGCGCCGACGGCATCGTCTACCCGGATCAGGTGGAAGAAGCACTGCGCGAGGACACCATCCTGGTCAGCCTGATGCACGTCAACAACGAAATCGGTGTGATCAACGATATCGCCGCGATCGGCGAGCTGTGCCGTTCCCGCAAGGTGATCTTCCACGTGGACGCGGCCCAGAGCGCCGGCAAGCTGCCGATCGACCTGGGGTCACTGAAGGTGGACCTGATGTCCTTCTCCGCCCACAAGGTCTACGGTCCCAAGGGCATGGGCGCCCTCTACGTGCGCCGCAAGCCGCGGGTGCGTATCGAGGCGCAGATGCACGGCGGCGGCCACGAGCGCGGCATGCGCTCCGGCACCCTGCCGACCCACCAGATCGTCGGTATGGGCGAGGCCTTCCGCATCGCCAGGGAAGAGATGGCTGCGGAATCCGAGCGTCTGCTCGGACTGCGCAACCGCTTCTGGGACCAGATCAAGGATATGGAAGAGGTGCATATCAACGGTTCCGTCGAGCAGCGCGTGGCCGGCAACCTGAACGTCAGCTTCGCCTTCGTCGAGGGCGAGAGCCTGATCATGTCCCTGAGGGACCTGGCGATTTCCTCCGGTTCCGCCTGTACCTCCGCCAGCCTGGAACCCAGCTATGTACTGCGCGCCCTGGGTGTGAACGACGAGCTGGCCCACAGCTCCCTGCGCTTCAGCTTCGGTCGCTTCACCAGCGAGCAGGATGTGGACACCGCCGCGAAGGAAGTGCGCCAGGCGGTGGAAAAGCTGCGCGAACTCTCCCCCCTGTGGGACATGTACAAAGACGGCATCGACCTCAATACCATTGAATGGGCGGCGCACTAAAAGTGGTCTCAAAGCTACTGCGCGTGCGCCAGGCGGCGTCCGGCGGTGCCCGGCATCCTCATGTCCGGTGCCTCCGCTCCGGCGGCCGCCGCCTGGCACCCGCTCGCTACGCTTTGAGCTCGCTTTAAAAACAGGTTTTAGGAGACGGTAACAATGGCCTATAGCGATAAAGTAATCGATCACTACGAAAACCCCCGCAACGTCGGCCGCCTGGACGACAAGTCGGACAATGTCGGTACCGGCATGGTGGGCGCGCCCGCCTGTGGCGATGTGATGCGTCTGCAGATCCAGGTGAACGACGAGGGCGTGATCGAGGACGCCAAGTTCAAGACCTACGGCTGCGGTTCCGCCATCGCCTCCAGCTCCCTGCTCACCGAGTGGGTCAAGGGCAAGACCATCGACGAGGCGGAGCAGATCAAGAACACCGCCATTGCCGAGGAGCTGGCGCTGCCGCCGGTGAAAATCCACTGCTCGGTACTGGCGGAAGACGCCATCAAGGCGGCGGTGCGCAATATCCGCGAAAAGCGCGGCCAACAGGCCGGCGAGGGCAGCAAGGAAGAGGCTGCCGGTTAAGCCACTGAGCAGTAGGGGTATTGTTATGGCGATTACCATGACCGAAGCGGCGCGGCAGCATATCGAGCGCCAGCTCTCCAGCCGCGGCAAGGGTATCGGCATCCGCGTCGGTGTAAAGACCGCCGGCTGCTCCGGCCTCTCCTATGTATTGGAGTTTGTCGATGAGGCGGAAGCCGAGGACGTGGTCTTCGAGCAGGAAGGCGTGAAGCTGGTGGTGGACCCCAAGAGCCTGGTCTACCTGGACGGCACCGAGCTGGATTTCGTCAAGGAGGGGCTGAACGAGGGTTTCGCCTTCTCCAACCCGAATGTGAAGAACGAGTGCGGCTGCGGCGAAAGCTTCCACGTTTGATTGCCGCTCGCCATAGAGAGGCCGGGTGCGTCGCGCACGCCGGCCTTTTTAATATGCTTGGGGCTCAGACGGTGCGCCGTGCGCACCAGAAACGGGTGTATCAATGTCACTGCAACAGACCTATTTCGAAATGTTCGGCCTCAGCCCCGGGTTTGAAATCGACCGCGCGGCGCTGGCCGAACGCTATCGCCAGCTGCAGCGGGAATTCCACCCGGACAAGTACGCGTCCAAATCCGAGCGCGAACAGCTGCTGGCGATGCAGTACGCGGCGAAGATCAACGAGGCCCACACCACATTGCGCGACCCGGTGCTGCGCGCCGGTTACCTGCTCGAGCTCGCCGGCGTGGAGGTGAGGCCGGAGCAGACCACAGCCGATGCGGAATTCCTGATGCAGCAGATGATGCTGCGCGAGCGTCTCGAGGAGGTGCGCGACGAGGCGGACCCGGCCGCGGCGCTGGACGAGCTGGGCGACGAGGTGCGCGGCCTCTTCACAGGAGAACAGAAACATTTCGCCGAGGTCTTCGCCGCGGGCAACCTTGAGGCCGGCAAAGACTCCCTGCTCAAGCTGCAGTTTTTGACCAAGTTGCAGCGGCAGGTGGAAGAACTGGAAGAAGATTTACTGGATTAAAAATGGCACTACTGCAGATTTCCGAACCCGGCCAGACCCCCGAACCCCACCAGCGCAAGCGCGCGGTGGGTATAGACCTGGGTACCACCAACTCCCTGGTGGCGACGGTGCGCAGCGGTTCGGCGGAGGCCATAGCCGCGGAAGACGGCAGTGTGATACTGCCATCGGCAGTGCACTACGGCGAAGGGGAAATCACTGTGGGCGCCGCGGCGCGCGCCCGCGCCGGCAAGGATCCCTACAACACGCTGATTTCGATCAAGCGCCTGATGGGCCGCGGCATCGCCGATGTAAAGAGTTTCGGCGACCAGCTCCCTTACAGGTTTGCCCAAAGCGGTAGCGGCGAAAGGGCCGACGGCGGCATGCCGGCCATTGAAACCGTTGCCGGGCCGATCAATCCGGTGCAGGTGTCTGCGGAGATACTGAAGGAACTGGCCCGGCGCGGCCGCGAGGCCCTCGCCGGCGAGCTGGACGGCGCCGTGATCACAGTGCCGGCCTATTTCGACGAGGCCCAGCGCCAGGCCACCAAGGACGCCGCCCAGCTGGCCGGCCTCAAGGTGCTGCGCCTGCTGAACGAGCCCACCGCGGCGGCGGTAGCCTATGGCCTGGATCAGGGCGAAGAAGGTGTGATTGCCGTCTATGACCTGGGCGGCGGCACCTTCGATATCTCGATACTGCGCCTGTCCCGCGGCGTCTTCGAAGTGCTGTCCACCGGCGGCGACACCGCCCTCGGTGGCGACGACTTCGACCGCGCCATCGCCGGCTGGATGGCCGGGCAGGCGGGCCTGGGCACCAATCTCGATGTGGCCACCCAACGCGCGCTGCTGGACCGCGCCTGCGCGGCCAAAGAAGCCCTGGCGCAACAGGAGCAGGTGGAAGTCAGCCACGGCGACTGGCGCGGCACCCTGGACCGCGCGGGTATGGCGGAGTTGCTGGATCCGCTGATCGACAAGACACTGCGCGCCTGCAAACGGGCCCTGCGCGATGCCGGCCTGTCCGTCGGGGAGGTACAGGAAGTAGTGCTGGTGGGCGGCTCCACCCGCACCCTGCGCGTGCGCGAGCGGGTGCGGGACTATTTCGGCCGCGCGCCCCGCGCCGGTATCGATCCGGACCAGGTGGTCGCCATAGGCGCGGCCCTGCAGGCAGACGTGCTGGTGGGCAACAAGTCCGGCGACGACCTGCTGCTGCTGGACGTGATTCCCCTGTCCCTCGGCATAGAGACCATGGGCGGGCTGACCGAGAAACTGATTCACCGCAACACCACCATACCTGTTGCCAAGGCCCAGGAGTTCACCACCTTCAAGGACGGCCAGACCGCCATGGCGATCCACGTGGTGCAGGGGGAGCGCGAGCTGGTTGCGGACTGCCGCTCCCTGGCGCGCTTCGAGCTGCGCGGCATACCGCCGATGGTGGCCGGCGCCGCCCATATCCGCGTGACCTTCCAGGTGGACGCGGACGGCCTGCTGTCGGTGACCGCGATGGAAAAGAGCAGCGGCGTCAGCGCCGATATCACCGTCAAGCCGTCCTACGGCCTGGAGGACAGGGACATAGCGCGCATGCTGCAGGACTCCTATGCCCACGCCGAGGAGGACATAGCCGCGCGCGCGCTGCGCGAGGCCCAGGTGGAGGCGGAGCGCACCCTGGAGAGCCTGCTGGCCGCGCTCAGGGAGAACGGTGCCGAGCTGCTGGACGGGGGCGAGTTGGACCAGTTGGAGCGGGCCATGGAGGCGCTGCGCCTGGCCCACAACGGCGGCGATGTGGAGGAGATCCGCCGGCGTATGGACGCGCTCAACCAGTTGTCCGAGCCCTTCGCCGCGCGGCGTATGGACGCCTCCATCAAGCGCGCCATGCAGGGGCACACCCTGGACGAATTTGATAAATAACCCCCTTGCCCCCCTCTCCCGCTTGCGGGAGAGGGGGGGGAGAGAGTGCCGAGCGGAGTTCGGCGTTCCAGACCATAGCGAGTTAGCAGCCCATGCCAAAAATCGTATTTTTACCCCACGCTGAAATCTGCCCCGAGGGCAAGGTGGTGGAAGTGGAGCCCGGCGTCAGCATCTGCGACGCAGCCCTGGAGCACGGCATTGAAATCGAGCACGCCTGCGAGAAGTCCTGTGCCTGCACCACCTGCCACGTGATAGTGCGCGAGGGCTTCGACTCCCTGGAGGAGCCGGACGAGCTGGAAGAGGACCTGCTGGACAAGGCCTGGGGCCTGGAGCCGGACTCGCGCCTGTCCTGCCAGGCGATCGTGGACGATCAAGACCTGGTGGTCGAGATTCCCAAGTACACCATCAACCAGGTGTCGGAAAAACACTGACGCATTGGTCACGGTATCTGCGGAGAAACAAGAATGAAGTGGACGGATATTAACGATATCGCGATAGAGCTGGTGGATGCTCACCCGGATGTGGACCCACTGACGGTCAACTTCGTCGATCTGCGCAACTGGGTGATGGAACTGCCCGGTTTCGACGACGACCCCAACCGCTGTGGCGAGAAGATTCTCGAGGCGATACAGGCGGCCTGGATCGAAGAGGCTGAATGAGCACTCTGTTGTCCATAAGAAAGGCCTGGGCGGCCCCGCTGCCGGTGGCCATTTGGGAAAAAGCCTCATCGGCAAACATTTCCCAAATGGCCCCCGGCATCAGGGCCTTAGCATCGGGTACGGGCTTTGTCATCAATAGTACAAACTTCGTGCAACAGCGCGTATAATCCGCCCGCCGCAAAAGAGCGGTGATCAAAATTTGAGTACTCTTTGAGTACCTATCGAATTCACGGAAGAGCAACTGTTTGGGTTGCTCTTTCTGTATACGAGTTACAAACACTGAAACTGGAGAAAAACATGGCCCTGGAACGCACTCTTTCCATCATCAAGCCGGACGCGGTAGCCAAGAATGTGATCGGCGAAATCGAAAGCCGCTTCGAGAAGGCCGGCCTGCGTATCGTCGCCATGAAAATGCTGCAGCTGTCCCGCGAGAAGGCAGAGGGCTTCTACGCCGAGCACAAGGAGCGCCCCTTCTTCAAGGACCTGGTGGACTTCATGACCTCCGGCCCGGTTGTGGTCCAGGTTCTGGAAGGCGAGAACGCCATCCTGGCCAACCGCGACCTGATGGGTGCCACCAACCCGCAGGAGGCTGCCGCCGGCACCATCCGCGCCGATTTTGCCCAGAGCATCGACGCCAATGCCGTACACGGCTCCGACTCCGCCGAATCCGCCGCGCGCGAAGTGAGCTACTTCTTCGCCGATGACGAGATCTGCCCGAGAGCTTAAGCTTTAGCGCTTAAGCTTAATGGTGCGCGACCGCCATGGATGGCGGAATGCCGCCCAGCGGAAGTGCAGAAAATGCAGGAGCAATTTTCTGTCGCGGCGCACCCTACCGCTATTAAGAAGTAGCGAGCCTGATGCGAAGGTCCTGATGCCGGGATTAGCTTGCGGGACTGTCGGCGAGAGGGACCTCGCCGCCAAGCCTACAGGGATGTATTCACGGCGTGTCCCGCAAGCCAATCCCGGCAGCAGGGCCGCCCGGGAACCTGCTTAGAGCCCCGAATACCGAGGGTGAATCCATGACTGAAACCGCCAAAACGAACCTGCTCGGCCTGTCCGTGGACAAGCTGGCCGCGTTCTTCGAATCGCTGGGCGAGAAGCGCTTCCGCGCCGTGCAGGTGCTGAAGTGGATTCACCAGAACGGGGTGGACGACTTCGCGCAGATGACCAATGTCAGCAAGGCGCTGCGCGAGAAACTGGCCCGGGTGGCCGAGATACGCGCGCCGGAAGTGCTGGGCCAGTGGGACTCCGCCGACGGCACGCGCAAGTGGCTGATACAGGTCGAGGGCGGCAATGCCATCGAGACCGTCTATATCCCCGACGGCGACCGCGGCACCCTGTGTGTCTCCTCCCAGGTGGGCTGCTCCCTGGACTGCAGCTTCTGCGCCACCGGCAAGCAGGGCTTCAACCGCGACCTGACCGCGGCCGAGATCATCGGCCAGGTGTGGATCGCCTGCAAATCCTTCGGCCAGCTGCAGCCGAAGGGCCCGCGCAAGGTGACCAACGTGGTGATGATGGGCATGGGCGAACCCCTGCTCAACTTCGACAATGTGGTCGACGCCATGAACCTGATGATGGAGGACAACGCCTACGGCATCTCCAAGCGCCGGGTTACCTTGTCCACCTCCGGCGTCGTGCCGGCCCTGGACCGCCTCGCGGACGTGACCGATGTCAGCCTGGCCATCTCCCTGCACGCCCCCAACGACGCGCTGCGCAACGAACTGGTACCGATCAACAGGAAGTACCCGATAGCCATGCTGCTCGACAGCGCCAAGCGCTATATCGAGCGGATGCCGGACACCCATCGCAAGATGACCATCGAGTACACCATGATTCGGGAGGTCAACGACCGCCCCGAGCACGCCGAGCAGCTGGCCGAGCTGTTGCGCGATGTGCCCGTCAAGATAAATCTGATACCCTTCAATCCGTTCGAGCTGTCCGACTACCAGCGGGTGAGCAACAACGCTTTGCGACGCTTTCAACAGATTTTGTTGGACAAAGGCTATACGGTAACCGTGCGGACCACCCGGGGCGACGATATCGCCGCGGCCTGCGGCCAGCTGGCCGGCAGCGTCAACGACCGCACGCGCCGCTCCGAACGCTACCGCAATGCCGAACGCCGTGGCGACGATATAGAGCGCTGCGGCGATATAGAGAGTCCGGTCCGTATCGTCGGGTGATGTCGCGAGACATCACCGGGACGGAATATAAAAATGACAGGTGATGTTGTGTTAGCGAAACGACCCTCTCTGCCCCTGTTGGGGCTGATTCTCTCCGCGTGGCTGAGTGGCTGCGTGACCACCGGCCTGCCGCCGCGCCAGGAAATCGACATCGACAAGGCCGTGCAGACCCACGTACAGCTGGGACTGCGCTACCTGCAGAGCGGCGACAACCGCGATGCGGCGCGCCACCACTTCAACAAGGCCCTGGAACTGGGCAAGAAAAACCCCCTGGCCCACCACGGTCTCGCGATCCTGTACCAGGCGGATGGCGAGATGACAGTAGCCGAATCCCACTTCAAGAAGGCGCTGCGTTACGGCGACAACTTCTCCATGGCCCGCACCAACTACGGTGCCTTCCTCTTCCAGCAGGAGCGCTACCAGGAGGCGTTGGAGCAGTTTGAGAAGGCCTCCGCTGACCTGACCTACAACCGCCGTTCCTACGCCCTGACCAATTACGGCCGCACCGCGGCCAGGTTGGGCATGGTGGAAGCCGCGGAAAAGGCCTACACCCGCGCCCTGGCGCTGGACGACGATCTGCCGCAGGCCCTGCTGGAGCTGGCGGAACTCAAGTTTGACGCCGGTGCCTATGCACAGGCGAAGCACTACCTGGACAGATACAGTGCTAAAAACCGGCAGATACCCCAGTCCCTGTGGCTGGGTATCCGCATCGAAAAAATCTTTGGCAATCGGGACAAGGAACGGAGCTATGCCCTGGCGCTGAAAAACCTCTACCCCTATTCGGCGGAAACGCTGAAGTACAAGCAGATGATGGCCAATGACGGATAACCTCTCTGAAATCTCCGAAGAGCGCGCTCAGGAGTCCACTGAGCAGCCGCTGGACAACTCCCCCGGCAGCCAGCTGCAGCGGGCGCGGGAAGAGGCGGGACTGAGTCGCGAGGAGTTGTCCCGTCGCCTGTGCATGACTGGCAACAAGCTGGAGCTGCTGGAGCGCGACGAATACGACCGCCTGCCGGGCACCCTCTACGTGCGCGGCTATATCCGCAACCTCTGCAAGGAGCTGCATATCGACGCCGGCCCGGTGTTGCAGGCCTATTCGGCTTACTGCAATGCCGAGGAAGAGAGCCGCGAGATACTCGCCCATGTCAGTCGCGGCCCGGTTATGCAGGAGCGCAAGCGCAGCTTTAAAGGCCTGGCGCTCCTGCCGCTGCTGCTGGTGGGCGGTGTCTTCTGGTGGATGCACGGCCGCGACGGGATACCGCCGGCAATCTTTGCCGGTAAATCCGAGCCTGACCGCCCCATCGAGAATCCGGTGCAAGCCTCCGCCGAGGGACTCGAAGTGGCTTCGGTCGAGGCCGAAACGCGGCAGACGGCTGCCGAGGTGGAGCAGCCGGTGCCGGGTGACAGTGATGTTGCGCCTGTAGCGGCCGCGACTGAGTTGTCTTCCGGCGACGATGCCCCCGCTCTGGAGTCCGAACAGCCAGGGTCCGGACAGGAGCCTGTCGCCGGGCCGCCTGTGGCAGGCCCGGTTTCAGTTGCCGGGGTGGCCGCAGGGGAACAGGTCCCTGTGGCCACCGAGGCGGAGCCGGTTGCCGAGACGCCGGCTGCGGCAGCGCCTGTGTCCACAGGGAGTACCGCCGCAGCAGAGCTGCAACTGGCGTTCGACGAGGACTCCTGGGTCGAGGTCAAGGATGCCAGTGGCAGCCTGCTGCTGGCCAAGTTGAAGCCCGCCGGCAGTGAAGTGGTGCTGACCGGCCAGCCGCCGTTCCAACTGATGCTGGGCAACGCCCGCGGCGCCCGGGTGCGCTATCAGGGCGAACTGATCGACAGCGCCCCCATCGGCAACCGCCGCACCCGCCGCCTGACGGTCGGGGAATAATTTCCTCTTCTCCCGGTGAGGGCGCGAACCCTGTAGGTTTGCGCCCAATCTCTCTATAATCTCCCCTTCGTTTTTCTGTCTGTAGAACGCCAGGTCACCCTATGCAATTTGAGTCACCCATTGTCCGCCGCGTGTCGCGGAGAATCATGGTGGGCAATGTGCCCGTCGGCGGCGGTGCGCCTATCTCGGTGCAGAGCATGACCAATACCGACACCTGCGACGTCGCGGCGACCGTGGACCAGGTGAACCGCCTGCAGCAGGCCGGTGCGGACATAGTGCGCGTCTCCGTGCCGAGCATGGACGCCGCCGAGGCCTTCGGTGAGATCAGGAAACAGGTGACCGTGCCGCTGGTGGCGGATATCCACTTCGACTACCGAATCGCGCTGCGCGTGGCCGACCTGGGCGTCGACTGCCTGCGTATCAATCCGGGCAACATCGGCCGCGAGAAGCGCATCCGCGCGGTGGTGGACAAGGCCCGCGACCTGAACATCCCGATCCGCATCGGCGTCAACGCCGGTTCACTGGAAAAAGACCTGCAGAAGAAATACGGCGAGCCCACCCCGGATGCACTGGTGGAATCCGCCCTGCGCCACGTGGAGATACTCGACGGCCTGGACTTCCAGAATTTCAAGGTGAGCGTCAAGGCCTCGGACATCTTCATGGCCACCGCCGCCTACCGCAAGCTGGCGCAACTGATCGAGCAGCCGCTGCACCTGGGCATCACCGAGGCCGGCGGCCTGCGCGCCGGCACGGTAAAGTCCGCCATCGGCCTCGGTGCCCTGCTGCTGGACGGCATCGGCGATACCCTGCGGGTATCCCTGGCCGCGGACCCGGTGGAAGAGGTGAAGGTGGGCTGGGACCTGCTGAAGAGCCTGCGCCTGCGCACCAAGGGCATCAACTTTATCGCCTGCCCCAGCTGCTCGCGGCAGAACTTCGACGTGGTGAAAACCATGAACGAACTGGAGGCGCGCCTCGAGGACATCACCACGCCGCTGGATGTGGCGGTGATCGGCTGCATCGTCAACGGCCCGGGCGAGGCGAAAGAGGCGGATATCGGCCTCGCCGGCGGAACTCCCAGCCACGCCATCTATGTGGACGGCCAGCCAAATCGCAAATTCACCAATGAAAACCTGGTCGACGACCTGGAGCGCCTGATCCGCGAAAAAGCCGCGGCCAAGGCCGAGCGCGAGGCGGACATTATCGCCAAGGCGTAATTCCCGGGACTCGGGACTCGGGGCTCGGGGCTCGGGGCTCGGAAAAGAACACAGAAATCAAATGCGAAGGCGCTGATGCCGGCGGCCTTTTGCCAGACCTTCTGCGGCCATGGATGGCCGTGGAGAGCGTACAGGGACGTATTCACAGCGTGTCTGGCAAAAGGCCGCCGGCAGCAGTGCCGCCACCGAGCCAGCAACTGGCACCTGTGGCTCAGCAATAACGAGCAAGTAAGGAACACCGTTGAAACAGCTTCGCGCAATACGCGGCATGAACGACCTGCTGCCGGACCAGTCCCCGGTCTGGCAGTATGTGGAATCCACCCTCAGCGAACTCTTCGCCCGCTACGGCTACAGCGAGATCCGCACCCCTTACCTGGAGGCGACCCAGCTGTTCAGCCGCGCCGTCGGCGAGGCCACGGATATCGTCGAGAAGGAAATGTACACCTTCGACGACAAGAGCGGCGACAGCGTCACCCTGCGCCCGGAGGGCACCGCCGGCACAGTGCGCGCGGCCATCCAGAGCAACCTGCTGATCCAGCCCCAGCGCCTGTGGTATTTCGGCCCCATGTTCCGCTACGAGCGCCCGCAGAAGGGCCGCCTGCGCCAGTTCCACCAGTTCGGTGTCGAGGTTTTCGGCATCGAGGGCCCGGATATCGATGCGGAAATCCTCATCATGACCGCGCGCCTGTGGCGCCAGCTGGGTATCGATGAGCATGTGAAACTGCAGCTGAATTCCCTCGGCAATTCCGCCAGCCGCGCCGCCTACCGCGACGCCCTGGTGGACTACCTGAGCGAGCGCCGCGAGCAGCTCGACGAGGACAGCCAGCGCCGCCTGGAGCGCAACCCGCTGCGCATCCTCGACAGCAAAAACGCCCAGACCCAGGAACTGCTGGCGGGCGCCCCCTGTCTACTGGACTTCCTGGACGAGGAATCCGCAGCCCATTTCAGCCAGCTGCGCGAATTACTGGACGCCGCCGGAGTGGCCTACGAGATCAACCCCCGTTTAGTACGCGGGCTCGACTACTACGGCAAGACCGTATTCGAATGGGTCACCGACAGTCTCGGCGCCCAGGGCACCGTCTGCGCGGGCGGCCGCTACGACGGCCTGGTGGAACAGATGGGCGGCAAGCCGACCCCGGCGGTGGGCTTCGGCCTCGGTGTCGAGCGGCTGGTGCTGATGCTGGAGACCCTCGGCGCGCTGCCCGAGGCCCTGGACCAGCAGGTGGACGCCTACCTGGTGGCCGTGGGTGATGTACAATCGGCGGCTTTGGCCGCGGCGGAGCAGCTGCGTGACCAGCTGCCCTGGCTGCGCCTGCAGACCCACATGGGCGGCGGCAGCTTCAAGAGCCAGATGAAGAAGGCCGATAGGAGCGGGGCCGACGTGGCGCTGATCATCGGCGAGGACGAGGCCGCGGCGGGGCAGGTGACCGTCAAGTACCTGCGCGCTGAAGAGCCGCAGCAGACGGTCGCGCTGGCGGAGCTGCCCGCATTGCTGCAGGGCTGAAGAAATAACCCTGTAGGAGCGCGGTCAACGGTCGCTCCTACAAGGAAAAATCTAAGAAATTACAGGAAAGGCGAATCATTCCATGGCTGACCACATTACCGAACAAGAACAAATAGAAACACTGAAACGCTGGTGGGCGGAAAACGGCAAGGGTATCGTCACCGGCGTGGTGTTGGCACTGGCCGGCTACTTCGGTTACCAGTGGTGGCAGGGCTCCGAGCGCGCCAAGGCCGAGGAGGCCTCCAACCTGTACCAGAACTTTGTCGAGGCGATGTCCGCCAACGAGGGCCAGCCGGACAACAAGCAGCTGACTACTGCCAAGAGCGTCGGCCAGCAGTTGAAGGAGGATTTCCCCAAACGCATCTATGCCAGCCAGGCATCCCTGCGTCTCGCCGCCATGGCCGCGGAAGCAAACGACCTGGAAACCGCGGAGAAGGAACTGCAGTGGGTGTTGGACAACACCGGTGAAACCACCCTGGAACTGCTGGCCAGGCGCCGCCTGGCCGCGGTGAAGGCCGCGCGCGGCAAGCCGGATGAGGCGCTGAAGCTGCTCGAGGGGGATGTGCCGCCGTCCTTTGCCGCGCTGTTCGCTGAGACCCGTGGCGATATCCTGCTGCAAAAGGGCGAAGAGGAGGGCGCACACGCCGCCTACCAGCAGGCGCTGGCACAACTGCTGCCGGAGCAACAGGGCAGCCGTCGCCTGCTGGAAATGAAGGTCGAGAGCCTCGCCCCGGCACAGGACAGCAGTGAAGAGAAGGCCAGCGAAGAGCAGGATGGCGAAGCCGCCGAAGGCGAAGAGACCCAGCCGACTGAGGCTGGGACAGAGACAGGGACCGAGGAGAGCAACGAGCAATGAGTTTCCTTTCCCGCGCGACCGGCCGCGCCGCAGCCGTAGCCCTGGCGCTGGCAATCGCCGCCTGCGCCTCCAACGAAGAGAAGGAAGACACGGATCCGGTCGAACTGGTGGATATCACCGCGACCGTGGAGCTGGAGGAGGTCTGGTCGAAGAATATCGGCGATATCGACACCAAGCGCTACGCCATGCTGCAACCCGCCATCGGCAATGGCATGCTGGTGGCGGCCAACAGCGAGGGCGACATCATCGCCTTTGACCGCAATAGCGGCAGGCGCCACTGGAGGACGGAACTGGATGTCGAGATCAGCGGCGGTGTCGGCGTGGGCCTGGGCATGGTGGTGGTTGCCGATTACCGCGGCCGCGTCGTGGCGCTGGACCTGAAAGACGGCAGCGAGCTGTGGACCTACCAGGTCTCCGGCGAAGTGGTGTCCGCCCCGGCGGTGGGCGCCGGCATGGTGGTGGTGCAGACGGTGGACGGCAAGCTGGTGGGCCTGGACGCGGCCAGCGGCGAGGAGCGCTGGAGCCACAGCACTGTGCTGCCGGTACTGACCCTGCGCGGCACCGCAGCACCGGTAATCACCGGCGGCACGGTGATTGCCGGACTCGACAACGGCAAGCTGATCGCGCTGGACGCTCGTGACGGCATACCGCGATGGGAGCAGCGCGTCGCCATTCCACAGGGCTCGGCCGAACTGGAGCGGGTGGTGGATATCGACGGCACGCCGGTGGTGCGCGGCGACCTGGTATTCGCCGCCAGCTACCAGGGCCGCGTCGTGGCCCTGTCCCGCGAGGACGGCCGCGGCCTCTGGGCCCGTGACGCCTCCACTCACCACAGCGTGGCCGTAGGCGCGGGCAATGTATACTTGAGCGATGCCGGGGGCAGTGTCTACGCCTACAATGTGGGCAACGGCCAGATCGTCTGGAACAACAACGAACTGCTGCGCCGTGAACTGGGCGGCCCGGCCTACTTCGGCGACGTGCTGGTGGTGGGCGACCTGGAGGGCTACCTGCATGTGCTGGACCCGGCCAACGGCCAGTTTATCGGCCGCGAGCGCATCGACAGCGACCCGATACGCATCCCGATGCTGGTGGACGGAGACCTGCTGTTCGCCCTGTCCGACGATGGCGAATTGGTGGCCCTGCGCCTGGAGCGCCGCGAGTAACCAACGCGCCGTTTCCCTAATCGCCCCTCTCCCGCTTGCGGGACAAATTTGCCGGGAGCAAATTTGG
Organism: Microbulbifer sp. SE14; assembly: GCF_059834885.1. Classification (NCBI taxonomy): domain Bacteria; kingdom Pseudomonadati; phylum Pseudomonadota; class Gammaproteobacteria; order Cellvibrionales; family Microbulbiferaceae; genus Microbulbifer; species Microbulbifer sp. SE14. The sequence goes on from NZ_JCBAJA010000009.1 coordinate 123,614, forward strand.
ACGCCGGAGACGCCCGCGAAGCGGGCCAGCGCCAGGGATGGCGCGAGTCACTGGGGCCGGGGGAGAGGGCATCGCGGGCTGCAGGCCCGCAGTGAATTCAAGCACCGCCCGCGCCCCGCGGGCGTTCGCATTTCTGGCAAAAGCGATTTTGCCCCGAGTAGATAGAACTATGTTGCCTGTAATCGCCCTGGTAGGGCGCCCCAACGTGGGCAAATCCACACTTTTCAACCGGCTTACCAAGAGCCGCGACGCGCTGGTGGCCAACTACGCCGGCCTGACCCGCGACCGCAAGTACGGCGAGGCGGAGATAGACGGCCGCAAGGTCATCCTGGTCGACACCGGCGGCATCAGCGGTGGCGAGGAGGGTATAGACGCGGCCATGGCCCAGCAGTCCATGCAGGCCATCGAAGAGGCCGACATTGTCCTCTTCCTGGTGGACTGCCGTGCCGGCCTGACCCCGGCGGACGAGATGATCGCCGACCAGCTGCGCACCAGGTCCAAGCCCACCCTGCTGGTGGCCAACAAGGTCGACGGCGTCAATCCGGATATCGCCCTGGCGCCCTTCTATGAGCTGGGCATCGGCGAGCTGTTCCCGACCACGGCCACCCACGGCCGCGGTGTGCGCGCCCTGATGCAGCGCGTGGTCGAGGATCTGCCGGAGCAGGCCGAGCCGGAGCAAGTGGAAGAGGCCAAGGGCATCAAGATCGCCATCGTCGGCCGCCCCAACGTGGGCAAGTCCACCCTGGTCAATCGCCTGCTGGGCGAGGACAGAGTCGTCGTCTACGACCAGCCGGGTACCACCCGCGACAGCGTCTATATCAATTACGAGCGCGACGACAAGCCCTATACGATCATCGATACCGCGGGCATCCGCCGGCGCAAGAATATCAAGGAGTCAGTGGAGAAGTTCTCCATCGTCAAAACCCTGCAGGCGGTGGAAGACGCCAATGTGGTGGTGCTGGTGATCGACGCCCGCGAGGGCCTGGTGGACCAGGACATGCACCTGATGGGCAGTGTCATCCAGGCCGGCCGAGCGCTGGTGGTGGCACTGAACAAGTGGGACGGCCTCGAGGCCGATCACCGCGACTACGTGAAGGCGGAACTGGAGCGGCGCCTGCGCTTCGTCGACTTCGCCGATATCCACTTTATCTCCGCCCTGCACGGCACCGGCGTCGGCCACCTGTACGAATCCATCGAGTCCGCCTACCAGAGCGCCACCGACAAGCTGTCCACCAACCACCTGACGCGCATCCTGCAGTGGGCGGTCAGCGAGCACCAGCCGCCGCTGGTGCACGGCCACCGCATCAAGCTGCGCTATGCCCACGCCGGCGGCCAGAACCCGCCGGTAATCGTGATCCACGGCAACCAGACCGAGCAGGTGCCGGCGCACTATGTGCGCTACCTTGAGAAGACCTACCGCAAGGCCCTGGATCTGCACGGCACCCCGATCAAGATCGAATTCCGCACCGGCGCCAATCCCTACGCTGGCAGGAAACAGAAACTGACCGACCGCCAGAAGGCCAAGAAGCGGCGACTGATGAAGTTTGTGAAAAAGAAAAAGTAGTATTGTCGGGACTCGGGACCCGGGACCCGGGGAAAGGCGCCCCCGGGAACTCGGAGCCCCAGCTCCGCATTGTGGGCCGCAGGCCCGCAACGCCAAAAGGCAATGGAAAAGGAGAACGCCATGCTGGACCTGAAAAACACCTCACTGCTGCGCACTCAGTCCTACGTGGACGGCAAATGGATAGACGCCGACTCCGGCGCAACCTTCGAAGTCACCAACCCCGCCACCGGCGAAGTCATCGCCAGCATCGCCGACCTGGGCGCCGCAGAAACCCGCAAGGCCATCGAAGCCGCGGACAAAGCCTGGCCCGCCTGGCGCAACGCCACCGTCAAGGAGCGCGCAAAAATCATGCGCCGCTGGTTCGGCCTGATCATCGACAATGTCGATGACCTGGCAAGGATTCTCACCGCCGAACAGGGCAAGCCGCTGGCGGAATCCAGGACCGAGATCCTGTACGGCGCCAACTATATCGAGTGGTTTTCCGAGGAGGCCAAGCGGGTCTACGGCGACGTCATAGCGCCGCCGTCCAACGACAAGCGCATCGTCGTGATCAAGCAGTCAGTGGGCGTCGCCTGTTCTATTACCCCGTGGAATTTCCCCAGCGCCATGATCGCGCGCAAGATGGCCCCGGCGCTCGCCGCCGGCTGCCCCTTCGTCGCCAAGCCCGCTTCGGAGACGCCGCTGTCGGCCTTGGCGCTGGCGGTACTGGCGGATGAGGCGGGCATTCCCGCCGGCGTCTTCAACGTGGTGGCCGGCAAGAGTGCGCGGGAAATCGGCGAGGAGATGACCTCGAATCCGCTGGTGCGCAAGTTCACCTTCACCGGCTCCACTGCGGTGGGCAAGCAGTTGCAGGCCCAGTGCGCCGAGACCATCAAGAAAACCTCCCTGGAACTGGGCGGCAACGCCCCATTTATCGTCTTTGACGACGCCGATATCGATGCCGCGGTCAAGGGCGCGATCATCTGCAAATACCGCAATGCCGGCCAGACCTGCGTCTGCGCCAACCGCATCTTCGTGCAGGAGGGCGTCTACGACGAGTTCGCGGAGAAATTCACCGCTGCGACCAATGCCCTGAAAATGGGCCACGGCGCCGAAGAGGGCACCGACGTCGGCCCGCTGATCACCAGCAAGGCGGTAAAAGGTGTGCAGGAACTGGTGGACGACGCGTTGCAGAAGGGCGCAAAGCAGGTTCTCAGCGGCGGCCCCAATGCACTGGGTGAATGCTTCTACGCCCCCACCGTGCTGACCGAGGTCAACGACGAGATGCGCCTGTTCAAGGAGGAAATCTTCGGCCCGGTGGCGCCGCTGTTCAAATTCTCCACCGAGGAGGAGGCTATCCGTATGGCCAATGACACCGAATTCGGCCTCGCCTCCTATTTCTATTCCCGCGATATCGGCCGCATCTGGCGTGTGGCCGAGGGGCTGGAATACGGCATGGTCGGCATCAACGAGGGCATAGTCTCGAATGAAATGGCGCCTTTCGGTGGCGTCAAGCAGTCCGGCACCGGCCGCGAGGGCTCCAGGTACGGCCTGGACGATTACCTGGAAATCAAATACCTCTGTATGGGAGGGATTTGAACTGAATGATGACTGCGGAATTTGGATTGTACTCTGTAGGAGCGGCCGGTGGCCGCGATCGATGTCTGCTGTTGCCTTCAAGTTCGATCGCGGTCAACGGCCGCTCCTACGGGAAAAAAGCCAAAGCGTGCATTGACTCACGCCATCCATGGCGTTCGCCCTGCGGGCGCCTTCGGCGTCCAAATTTTTTCCGGAAAATTTGTCCGCGCTCCGCATTCATCATTCTGCATTCCAAATGACCCCTATCGCCACCGTCCACTCCTGCTTCGGCGAAAAATTCGGCGTTCCCCGCCAACCCCTGCTCGCCGACGCCAGTCGCGCCTCCATTGAACTGCTGCCGCCGCTGGACACCCCCGACGCCGTCGCCGGCCTGGAGGAAAACACCCATCTGTGGGTGATCTTCCAGTTTCACCAGGCCGCCGGCCAGTGGTCCGCCAAGGTGCGCCCGCCGCGCCTCGGTGGCAATAAGAAACTCGGCGTCCTCGCCACCCGTTCCCCTTTCCGCCCCAACAATATCGGCCTGTCGGTGGTGCGCCTGATCGAAGTGCGCACCGAGCCCAGGGTGGAACTGATCGTCGGCGGTGCCGATCTGGTGGACGGCACGCCGGTGCTGGATATCAAGCCCTATATTCCCTATGCGGATGCGCTGGCAGATGCGCACAGCGCCTTTGCCGAGGCGCCGCCGGAACCGGTAGCCGTTTCCATTCCCGGGGAGATCATGAAGAAGGCCGCTGCCTACCGCGACGACTGGGGCACCGACCTGCCGCGGTTGATCGAGCAGGTGCTGGCCCAGGACCCCAAACCCGCCTACCAGAAACCGGATCCGGAGCGGATCTACGGCATGCAACTGTGTGGCTTCAATCTGCGCTGGCGCTATGTCGATGCAGGGATCGAGGTTATGGCACTGAATCCTCTCCCGAGCTGATCCGCGCCACCGCGATTTCAAGCAACTGAAGTAAAATTGTCATTTGCCGGCTGTTCAATGGATACGGTCGTCGGTGGACAACCCATATCCGATTTTCCCTTCGAGCAGTTCCCGGAAGTGACTTGCGGCGCGAGTCTGTGGTGGCCCTGTCCAATTTTTCCCAAGAACGGAGCAGGACAAATGACTGGCAGCAAAACATGCGGGCGGTGGATGCTGTTGACGATGGTTGTTGTCTGGAGTTTCGCGGGCTGCGAATCGGATTCGGGTGGAAACTCTGCTGCCGAAATTCCCGGGCAGCCCGCCGCGAGGGGGAATAATGAAACTTCGGTGTTTCGCCTCGGCCTGCTGCCCGATACCCAGGGCGGCGTCGACGGCGAAGGCCGGGCCCACGTGGCCCTGCACCCGATGCGCGAAGTCCTCAAGCACCAGGAGGCGGCCGGTGTCGATATGGTGATCGCCCTGGGCGACCTGACGGAGCGGGGTTCCGCGGAGGAACTCGCCGAGTGGCGCTCCCTCGCCGATGGTTATGCGGAGAGGGGAGTGGAGTTCCTGCCGCTGATGGGCAACCACGAGACCAGCTACGCCTACAGCGTCGAGTGGATCGACAATATGCGGGATTTTATTCCCGCAGACGCGGTGCATATGCCCGGTTACGAGTGGATCAATTACTACGTCGTCCGTGAAAATGTGCTGGTATTCGGCCTGGCCTATAACAACCTGCCCACCGCCTTCGAGTGGATTGAGGCGGTGGTGTCCGAACAGCGGGACCAGGTGGATCATATCGTCGTGGCCGGCCACGACGGCCTGATCGGCGCCAAATACGGACAGACCCGCGAGCATATCGTGGAGGGCCTCAAGGAGGACAGCCAGCTCTACCGGATTCAGCCACGGATCCGCGAATTCCTGGCCGACAACGACGCTATCTATGTGCAGGGCCACGAGCACCAGTACCAGCGCTCGCTGATTTCCGCCAGGACGGCGCTGCAGACGCTGCCTTCCGCTTCCACTTCCGCGGGCGGCAATTACCGTATGCCCGCCTATACCCAGATCATGGCCGGCAACGCCTCCTACAAGGGCTACGAATTCCGCTACGGCGAGCGGGATCTGGTGCAGATGATCGTGTCGCAGAAGAACGCCACGCTAAAGAACGGCTCCGAAGCCCTGGACGTCAACTCCTCGATTCTGACATTTCGCGGCCCGCGGGTGGATTACGTCTCCTACTTCTCGTCCCATCGGGCACAGAGCAACGATGAAACCGAGGCATTCGAGGCCAATTGGAAACTGCTCGACAAGTTCACGCGCACCGCGGATCGCTGTGAGGCGGTCGTCTATGCGGATTCCATTCCAGAGGGCACCCGCCCGGCCATGGTGCTGCAGCGGGAATACCGCACCAATATCTGCCTGGCGCCTAGCGGCGGCCAGGCACAGCTGCTCGGCGGCCGCAATGAAATTTTCAACCGCACCGATAGCCGCACATGGGACATGGCGTTCACACCCGGCCTCAACCGCGCGGAATCCCTGAACGACCTGATGCGCCTGACGCACCAGTGGCTGTTCCAGCACCACGAGAAGTGGACCCCGAACCTGAACAGCTCGCAGCGTGCCCTGCCGGATGCCGACAGCGATACACTGACCATTCCGGAAACCACCATCGACCTGAAAGAGCATGTGACCCTGAGCTGGCTGCCCGCTTCTGAAGAGACGGTTTCGGATATCCTGATCGTCAGCGGCACCCAGAACCAGGCCGGTGTCTACCAGGACGACTACGGTGTACTCAAGGATATCGAAACGGATCCCGGTCTCGCAGCGAGCAGCACCGGCGGCCATGCCAAACCCCCGGTCGAGCTGCCGGACTACGCGACAAAGTCCTGGGATATCGGCGATGCTGTGGCCGATCGCTATGCGCTGTCATTTACCGGTCCGGAGGGTGCCGGCGAAGAAGTGGTGCTGTCCGTCAAAGACGGGGGCAAGTGGCAGGCCCTGGCCCCGGAGCAGTGCCTGGTACAGGCAGGCTGGCAGAACAGCTTTCTCGACAAGGCTCCCGAGCGCACCGCCGGCTGTGACCACTGGCCGCTGGCGGGCTTCGATCCGGCGCAGCGCAATCGCTGGTGGGCAGTCCTGCAGCGGGACGCGGAGCTGGCACTGGTTTTGCGGGAAAGCCTGAACTGAGGGTCGCCGGGGCCGGGCTCGGAAAAGAACACGGGAGCAGGGGCAAGTAGCTGTCCACCCCCTTTCCCTGTATAACCATCGCAATGGCATTTGCAGCTTAACCGCGAATCCGCTTGAATGGGGCCGTCCCATAAAAATAATGCCGGTGCCGGAAACCTCCGCGAATCGCAGCCGGTCGGGAGGGAAGAGGTGTGAGTGTCTAACCTGCACAGAGTTGCGAAATTCATCCTGACCGCCATCCTGCTGGGCGCCGCCACTGCAGTGTTCGCCCAGGACAGCGCCAGTGGCGACCATGTGCGTGTGCGCTGGCTGGCACCGGATTCGTTTTCCCACGGCAAGAGCGAAACCATCGGCTTTTATTTCGAAGTGGACCCTGGCTGGCATGTCTACTGGCGCAATGCCGGCGACTCGGGCGCGGCGCCGCGTTTTGATTTTTCCGCCCGCGACGCGGAAGTCGGCGATATCCACTGGCCCTTCCCGGTGCGCCTGCCGGTAGAGCACCTGACCAACCTGGGCTACGAGGGCGATGTCGCCTACCTGTTCGACGTGACCCCCGCCGCCGGTGCCGGCAGGCTCTCCCTGGACGTGAACCTGGAGTGGCTGGTGTGCAGGATCGACTGCATTCCCGGCTTCGGCACCATGGGCCTGTCGCGCCCGCTGGCGGGGCGGGGAGACTGGCCGGAAGCGGATCGCGCACTGCGCGACCGCTTCCTGGCGCGGGTGCCGCAGTCACGGGTGGACAGCCCCTGGCGCCCCGTGGAATTGAGTGATGCCGGCCCCGGGCGGGTGCAACTGATACTCGAGCCTTCCGAGCTGAAAGAGGCCGAGCCGCCGCAGGTATTTCCCCTCGACGGCAACCTGCTCACCGCCGCCGAGCCCGAGGTGCGCCGGGACGGCGGCCGCCTTCACTACACCTTTGCCCGCGTACCCGGTGCGCCGCCGGCTGCGGCGACCGGTTTTGTGATCAGCGACGGTGAGCGCGCCTGGTCCCTGGACTCGGTCCCCTTCGGTGCAGTGCCGGCGGCGGACGTGCCGCAGACCCTGTGGCTGCTGGTGCTCGCCGCCTTCGCCGGCGGTGTGATCCTGAACCTGATGCCCTGTGTCTTCCCGGTGCTGTCGATCAAGCTGTTCGGCCTGGTCGGCAGGGGCGCGGCGGTCCGCAGCCGACTGCGCGAGGGACTGATGTACAGCGCCGGCGCAATTGCCACCTTCGCCGCCCTGGGCGCCCTGCTGCTGGCCCTGCGCGCCGGCGGCGCGGCGGTGGGCTGGGGCTTCCAGTTGCAGTCGGCGCCGGTGGTACTGGCTCTGATACTGCTGTTCTGGCTGATGGCGCTGTCCTTCAGCGGCGTGTTTGAATTCGGCCACCGGCTGATGAACCTGGCCGGCAGCAGCCGCGGTGGCTCCTTTGCCACCGGCGTGCTGGCAGTGTTCGTCGCCGCCCCCTGTACCGGGCCCTTTATGGGCGCCGCCCTCGGGGCGGCGGCGGTTCTGCCGGCGACATCGGCAATGGCGATCTTCCTTGGCCTCGGCGCAGGCCTCGCGGCGCCCGTCCTGCTGCTCTGTGCCAGTCCGGGGCTGCTGAAGCGCCTGCCGGCACCCGGCCCCTGGATGGACAGGCTGCGCCAGTTGCTGGCCTTCCCGCTCTACGCGACGGTGATCTGGCTGCTGTGGGTGCTCGGCAGGCTGCTGGGTGACGGCGGCTGGCTGATCGGTACCCTGTTGCTGCTGGCGGTGGTCTTCGCCCTGTGGCTGGGCCGCAGTTTCGCCCGCTGGGGCAGGGCGGCCGGATACCTGGTGGCGGTCGCCGCGCTGGTCACCGCCTTCGGTGCCCTGCGCGCGCCGGAACAAGGTGGCCCGCAGCTCGCCCGGGGTGCATGGCAGCCCTATGACAGGGCAGCCATCGACCGGGCGCGGGCGGGCGGCCGCGCGGTGTTTATCGACTACACCGCCGCCTGGTGTATCACCTGCCAGGTGAACAAGAAACTGGTGCTGGAATCCGAATCGGTGATGGATCTGTTCCGGTCCCACGACGTGCTGCTGGTGCGCGCCGACTGGACCGAGCGCGATCCGGAGATCACGCGGGCTCTGGCCGAGATGGGACGCAACTCGGTACCGGTCTACGCCTGGTACCCGCCCGGCGCGGAAAAGCCCGAACTGCTGCCGCAGATACTGCGGGAGCAGATGATTGCCGCGCTCTTTGCCGGCGAAGATACCCTTCAACTCACAGAGGAAGACGCACCATGAACGGAAAACAATTGATCCGCAGCCTCCTGCTGCCGCTGGTAATGACCGCTCCCGCCCTGGCGTTGGCCGTCGCCGTTCCGGGCGAACAGGCGCCGGCATTTTCCGAGGTGGACGCCGCGGGCAAGACCCATGCGCTGTCTGACTATACCGGCGAGTGGCTGGTGATCGAGTGGTTCAACAAGGACTGCCCCTACGTCAGGAAGCACTACGGCAGCGGCAATATGCAGGCGCTGCAGGAAAAGTACACCGGCCGGGATATCAACTGGCTGACGGTCATCTCTTCCGCCAAGGGCAAGCAGGGCTACCTGGAGCCGGCACAGGCGCTGGAAGTGGCCGAGAGCCACAGGCTGAATGCCAGCGCGCCCTTCCTGCTGGACGCCGACGGCAGCATGGGCCGCGCCTACGGCGCGAAAACCACACCGCATATGTTTATCATCAACCCGGAGGGTGTGGTGGTCTATGCCGGCGCCATCGATGACAACGACTCCGCCAATCCCGCCGTGATTCCCGATTCCAAGAACTTTGTCGCCGCTGCACTGGATGCATCCCTCGGCGGTGAGACCGTCGCCGTCGCGTCATCGCGGGCCTACGGCTGCAGCGTGAAATACTGAGGTCCGGCGGGAATTCAAGCTTGAAGGCAAAGTGGGTGGCGGCCCTGCGCCGGCTGGCGGTTTTTGCTCTGTTGGCAGCGGTGCTGGTCGGCGCCGTCGGCTACTATCAGCAGCGCGACATTCCCAGGGACCGGGCGCCGCTCCTCGCCGGCCAGTCGCTGGATGGCGAATTCCTCGATTTGCAGCGGATGACGGCGCGAGGCCCGGTACTGGTCTACTTCTGGGCCACCTGGTGCCCCTACTGCCGCCTGGTGTCGCCGACGGTTTCCGGCCTCTCCGCTGACCACCAGGTAATCTCCGTCGCCATGCAGTCCGGCAGTGACGAAGAACTGCGCCAGTACCTGGCCAGCGGGGATCTCCACTTTCCCACCATCAGTGATCCGGCCGGTGCACTCAGCAGCTCCTGGGGTGTGCGCGTCACGCCGACGATCGTCGTCGTCAACAGCCGCGGCGAGGTGAGCTGGGTGACCTCCGGCACCACGTCCAAATGGGGCCTGCAGTTGCGGCTGATGCTGACCGATTGAGACCGAGAAAGAGGGAGTCCCCTTTTGTCATGCACAATTGTGCAATCGGTAATTTCAACGTCTGCGGCAATTGCCTACAAATAAGCTTCACGCTCCAGCGAATATCTCATTTACCGAGTCTGAGGGGTTGCCGTGTCCGTACTCGATTCCTTCCGCTACAGAGACCTGGATGCGCTGCGCGTAGGGCGCTTCAACCTCGGTATCAATACCTCGTTTATCGTCTACCGCCTGGGGGATACGCTTGTCGACACCGGCCCCAGCAACCAGTGGAAGTTCGTCCGGCCGTTTGTCGAGAGCAGGCCCTTCAGCCAGTTGCTGCTGACCCACCACCACGAGGACCACAGCGGTAACGCCGGCGCGATTCAAAAGCTGACCGGTGTGCAGCCGCTGGCGCCGGCGATCACGGTGGATATCCTCAGGCGCGGATTCTGGATACCGCCGATCCAGAAAGTCATTTGGGGGAGCGCAGGGAAGGCGGACGCGAGGGCGCTGCCGGATGAGATCCATATCGGTGGCGAGAAGGTGCGGTCGATCTTCGCCCCGGGGCATGCAAAGGATATGACCTGCTATCTGTTGCCGGAGCGGGGTTGGCTATTCAGCGCCGACCTGTATATCGCCAACTACCTGAAGTTGCTGCGCAGCGACGAGCATATTCCCACGCTGATGGACAGCATAGGTGCCGTCCTGGCGTGTGACTTCGATATCATTCTGTGCCCGCACCGGGGCGTGGTGGAAAATGGCAAACAGCGATTGCGGGAAAAATACGATTACCTGCTTGATTTGGCCGAGCGGGCGCAATCGCTCGAGCGGGAGGGGCTGGAGCTGGATGAAATCACCCGGCGCCTGTTGGGCCGGGAGTCGCTGATCAGCTTCCTGAGCCGCTACAATTTCAGCAAGCGCAACCTGGTCGCTTCCTGCCTGGAGGTGGATATTTCCCGCTACCGATAGTTTTCTTCACTCCGTGGGAGTGGCCGGTGGCCGCGATCGATCTGTGGAAATGCCCGGCGTCGATCGCGGCCAACGGCCGCTCCTGCCGGGGGCTCAGGGGCTGATCAGGATTCCGCGTTTGTACAGCCAGCGCAGTACCAGCCACTGCAGCAGGATAACGCCGAGAGCGATCACCAAGGCGTTGCCGGCCTCCGGCAGCGCCGCAGCTATGCCGCCGAACAGGCTCTCGCTGCTGTACTTCCAGTTCACCAGGCTGGTGCCCAGATACACCAGTATCGCGTTGCAGCCGATCACGGCGAAAAAGGTGTTGAACCAGCGCCATTTCCACATATCCACCAGCAGGTAGAAGAGGGCCAGCAACAGCAGGCTGCAGGCACTGGTGATCAGTACGAAGGAGCTGGTCCAGAGCTCCTTGTTGACCGGGTAGACCCAGTGCCACAGCAGGCCGCCAAGCAGGCAGGCGAGGCCGCCGATTACCAGTCCCTGCAGGATTATTTTGTGTTGGCCGGAGTGCTTGCGCAGCCAGCGCCCGGCGAAGACACCCATCAAGGCGTTGGCGACGGCGGGTATCGTGGAGAGCAGGCCTTCCGGGTCGTAGGGACGGTTCCGGTAGGTGATGCCGGGCAGGCAGCACTGGTCCACCCAACTGTTGATCGAGTCCGTGGGGGTCAGCGCGCCGAGGCTGACCTGCAGCAGCCAGTAGCCCAGCAGAATCGCGGCGGCAATGAGGTATTGGCTGCGCACACTGCAGTGCCAGACGATCATGGCGGCAAAGAACCAGGCGAAGCCGATTCGGGCGAGCACGCTGGCGTAGCGGATTTCGCCCGGGTCCGCGGAAATGCCTGTGCCCCAGCCGTGGTTGTAGACGATGCCCAGGACGATCAGTATCAGCAGGCGCTTGACGGCCTTCTGGTAGATAGGCCTGCGACTCTCCATTGGCAGGCCACGCAGGGACTTGTTGGCGATGCCGAGGGTGACACCGGAGAGGAAGATAAACAGCGGGAAAATCAGGTCGTAGAAGCGGAAGCCGTCCCACTCGCTGTGCTGCATCTGCCCGTGGCCAAAATGGAAAATGCTCCAGCCGGTGAGGGCCAGCAGGGGCGGGAACAGGGCCTCGCCGCCGATAATCCAGAACATGTCGAAGCCGCGCAGCGCGTCGACGGAGGCCAGGCGTTGTTTTTTATTGGTCATGGGTACTTCTTCTATCTCTGCTTTAGTTGTTGTAGGAGCGGCCCGGCCGCGATCGGTCTTTGCGTTTCCTTCAGCTCTGGATCGCGGCCATGGGCCGCTCCTACAGGGGTGCTAGACTGAGGACATGAGCGCCGAACTGCGCGGCGGGAGGTGACCGCATGTCCGACGCTGCGGCGACATTTCTCAGGTATCTGCAGAGCGCCAAGCCGCCACTGCCCGACTACTTTTCGGTCGCCTGCGCGCATCAGCGTATTCCCGACACACTGCTCGCCGAGGTGGATGCCTTCATCGACCTGTTCGAGCGCGTGGTCCGGCGCCAGGCCTGGGTACGTGAGGCCACAGCGCAGGCGCCGGCCATCGCGCGGACGCCGCGCCCCGAGGTCTGCTTTTTCAGCGCCTGGGATTTTCACCTGCCACCGGACAGGCCCGGCGACTGGCAGCTGATCGAGTTCAACGACAACGGTTCCGGCTTTCTTTTTGCGGCGCAGGTCAACCGCGTCTTCTACGAGGTCTTCCTCCCGGATGATGCCGCCATACGGCCGCCCCCGTCGCTCGGGGAGCTGGAGCGGCAGGTTCAGGCGATGATCGCGCAGGAATGCCGGACCTGCCTGAACACTGAATTCCCGCAAGGCTTGTTGATTCTCGACGATGGGGGTTCGCTGCGTAGGGGCCGCTTCCGCGAAGAGCATAAGTGGCTGAAGGCAATCTGCCGGACCCAGGGCTGGCGTAGCTTTATAGCCGCACCCGAGGCGCTGGCGTGGGATGGCGACAGCCTGCTTGTCGAGGGCGAGCCGGTCGATTTCGTCGTCAACCGCTCGACCGATTTCTTCTGGCAGGGAGATTGTTTTACGGCACTCAGGGAAGCCTACGCGAGTGGCCGGATCTACACTGCCCCGAATCCCTTCAGCTACACCACCCGCAGCGACAAGCGCCTGCTGGACTGGCTCTCGCGGCCGGACCGGGATGCCGAGCTCGGCATCACCGCGGACGAACGCACACTGCTCTCGCGGCATGTGCCGGAGACCTGGCAATTGTCCGGCGACAACCTGGAAGCGCTGGCCGCACGCAAGCTCGAGCTGGTGTTCAAGCCCGCACAGGGCCACGCCGGCCTCGGTGTACTGGACAGCCGCGAAGTCGGTCGCCACCGCTTGCAGCGGCTGCTGTCCAAGGGGGAGCGCTATGTCGCCCAGCGGCGGGTCGACAAGGGCGAACTGCTGGATGCGGACGGCAATCGCCTCTGGACCGATCTGCGCGTCTGGTCCTGGCGCGGCCGGCGATACCTGATCAGCGGCCGGGCATCGCGACGGGCGGACCGCCTGGAGCTGGAGTCGCCGGGCGGCTGGCTGCCCACCTTCGGGGAGGTGTCGGCGAAGCGGCCGGACTGACCTGGTCCCGCACGGGGCGCATGTCGAAGCGCGGTGTAGTTTCTGGGGCATAGGTACTTCTAGCGCTATTTCAATCGCGGTGTCTTAGTCTCGGTGTAGGAGCGGTCCCGCCGGCTTTCCCCGGGCTTTGATCGCGGCCATGGGCCGCTCCTACAGGGGGTTTTTGAATTCCGCTATAGACCGCAGGGGGAATCCAGTTTCGGGCTCCAGTCAGGCACCGTATCCCGGTAGGCGATCCTGTCCGCGCGCAGGCCTGCGACCGCCTGAATGACCTGGTCCGTATCCATTATCTGGTTTGCGCTGTGGAAGACCCAGTCCACATCCTGCTGGTAGACACGCTGCTCGTCGGAATCGATCAGGCCCTCCTGGGTAAACCAGAGGTTGAAGTTGATCGACATGGGCTCTTCCGGGAAGACGTGCTCGCTGTGGCGGGCGAACTCCTCGCCGTCGACAAAGTAGCGGATCTCGTTGTCCGTCGCCTGCAGCACCAGGGTGTGCCAGCCGGCAAAGCTGCCCTGTTTCACCGAGTATTCATTGTCCTTTTCGAAGGGGTTCAGCTTGAAGGTCTCCCAACTGGTGGCGAAGAGGGCGTGGCCCTCCTCGCCCCAGCCGCCGTTGGCCAGGTATTCGAAATCCATCTCGCTGTAGTCGGGGTCCATCGGCGCCTTCAGCGGGCTGATGGTGTAGAAGGTCTCGATAATCTGGTCGCCGTCCGGCCCCTGTACCGGCTCGTCGCGGAAGAAGACCCGCGCGGCGTAGGTACCCTCCAGGTATTTGCGCTGGTGGCAGAACTGGGTGTGCTCGGTGTTTTCGCCGCTGCCGTCGGTGGAGGAGGTGAGGCGCAGCAGGGTATTGCCGTCCTGTGCGCTGTCCGCCAGGAAGGAAATACCGTCGGCGGACCAGCGGGCGCCGGCTACGCCCGGGTGGCCGGCCTGGGTGCGCACGCGCCAGTCGTTTCCGAGCATGGCATCCAGGTCCGTGTAGGAGAAGTCGTCGAAGAATATCTGTGGGCTTTCTTCGCTGATTGCTGCGGGTCTGGACTCCCCGGTGTCGAGGTCACAGCCGGCGAGTTGCAGGCCGAGTAGCGGGGCTGTGGTCAGGGTGAGCAGTTTTTTATTCACGATACATTTCCTTTCCATCTAACAACGAAAAAAGCCCCGGCGAACCGGGGCGAATATAGGAGTATTACCTATAGATCAACAACGAGAGAGAACTAACGGTCACCTCTATAAATCTACTGCGCGTGCGCCTGGCGGCGGCCGGCGGTGCTGGTGCGCCAGCCCGGTCCAATCCTCAAGTACTAAAGTACGCTCCGGTTGCTGCGCTCCGGCGGCCACCACCAGCCACCCGCTCGCTACGATTTCTAGAGGTGCCCTTCCTGCGAGAACAACTTCCTTAAATTTTTCTTAATCCACGGTGCAGACAAACTCCCAGCTGCCGTCGGCGGTACCGGGGACCGAGTTGGTCCACCACTTGGCCTGCCAGACATCGCCTTCGTGGATTATCCGGTCGCCGCCGTTGGCGTGGTCACCTGCGGGCCAGGTCGGATAGGTCACATAGCCGCTCGGATCCACGCCGGCGGAAGAGCAGCTGGTGCCGCCGCTGCCACCGTCGCCGCCGTCACCACCGCCGGACAGATCCGCCAGAGGCAGCTCCGGGTGCTCGAAGGCCAGGGCGTAGGTGGTGCCGTTGATGGTGGCGGTGTAGGCCTGGGGGCCCGAGACCGGCAGGTAGTAGTTCAGGGTCAGGTCCCAGCTGGCGCCGTCGGCCAGGTTCTGCCAACTCGGCAGGGTGAAGCGCACCCGGTGGAATTCGTGCTCGGCACCGCCCACATTGCCGCCGCCGGCGTTGGCGCCGCTCTCGATGACTTCCAAACCGGCACCGCTCTGGTCGGTGATGGTATCGGAAGTGGAGGTGGGCATGTCGAACTCGAACACCGTACCGCCGGGAATGGTGCTGCCGGTGTTGTTGGTGATGTACAGCTTCGGGTTCAGCGGGTAGTTCTGGTCGCCCAGCTTGAAGCCGTCCACGACCATCTTGATGTCCACCGCTTCAGACGGCAGCGGGCGGTCGCTGCGCAGTTCGCGGTAGGGGGCGGCGGTCCTGAACTTGTCGTAGGCGAGGCCGGTCAGGGTGGAGCCCATAAAGTACTCGCCCTTCGAGGCATCCCAGTCGTAGTCGCCGGCCAGTTCCCAGAACATGATGCCGCCCACGCCCTGGTCGATCACATACTGCACCTTGGCGTCCATGGACTCTTCGTCTTCGGTGGAGATGAACACGTCCTTGGTGTCGTTCCACAGCCAGGGGGCCTCGGACACGCCGTCGTAGTGGCGCACGTAAGTACCCACCAGCGCGTCTTCCGGATCGTTGTTCGGGTCCAGGCCGTAATCGTCCAGGTAGCTGCCGAGGATGCCGTTCTCCAGGTTCTTGGCGTGCCACATGGGGTTGGAGCCGGCGCCCATCTCCTCGCCATTGCTATCGAGGTCGTGCCACATATTGTCGATACCGATGGCGCCGTAGCCGCAATCGGAGGCGCCGCCGGTGCCCTCGGGGCATTCGGACTGGTTGGGCAGCGCGGCGCTGCCGCCGAGGCCGTTTGTGCCGCCGGTTACGCCCTGCCAGCCGCGGGTGTAGTAGGGGATGCCGATATTGATACGCCCCGGGGACATGGAGCCGCGGAAATACTTCACCGCCCAGTCGATATTCAGGTAGCCGATACCGCCGTACTGGGCCGTGCCGTAGACGTTGGCTGCGGCCAGTTCCGGATCCTCACCGTTGTCGAAGAGCGCGGAGTTGTGCCCCACGTATTCGTTCCAGGCGCCGTGCAGGTCGTAGGTCATGATATTGACGTAGTCGAGATATTGGGTGATCTGCATGGTTTCCTGGCCGCGCAGCAGGTAGCCGGAGGAAGGCGAGGCGATGGTGAGCATGTAGTGGGTGTTGTCCTGCTCACCGGCTTCATCCAGCTTCTCGCGCAGTACCCGCATCAGCTCCACGTAGGAGTCCATCAGGTAGGCGCGCAGCGGGTTGGATACACCGAAGTCCAGTGGATTGCCGGCGTCATTCATCGAGGTGGGGTACTCGTAGTCGATATCCACACCGTCGAAGCCGTAGGTGCGGATAAAGTCCACCGCCGAGTTGGCGAAGGCTTCAATGCCCTGGTGGTTGATGCTGCCGTCGGCATTGGTGGTCATGGTGTAGAAGCCGCCGTCGTTGACGCGATCGCCGTATTCGTTGAAGTGGCCACCGGTCTCGGCCCAGCCGCCGACGGACACCAGGGTCTTCACGTCCGGGTACTGTTCCTTGTACTTGGACAGCTGGTTGAAGTGACCCTTGTAGGCGTAGTCGGGATCGGTTTCCGCGCCGGCCACGCCGGGCCACTCCATACCGGTGGCGGGGTTACCCGCGTCCGCGGTATTGCCGACGGACACGGAGTAATCGCTGCCGACATGCGCGAAGGCATAGTTGATATGGGTGATCTTGTTCCAGGGAATATCCTTCACCAGATAGCTGGGCTGGCCGTTGGCGCCGTTACGCCAGCTGGTGAAGTAGCCGATGATGCGCCGCGGGTGGTCCGCGCCCATCTTCTCGCGGCCGGCCGCGTCGTAGATATCGCAGTAGTTCGGCGCCGTGCCGGGAGTGGTATGGAGGCCGTCCGGCCGGCAGGGGTGGTCGCTGGTGATCGGTTCGCCGTTTACGGTGATGGAAACTGGCGCTGAATCCGCAAACTGGTCGGCGCTGTCGAAGGCGCGAGCGTAGACGGAGTGGCTGCCGGCCTTGGCGGTCCAGCCGAAAGCGAAGGGCGAAGAGGTATCCTCGCCCACCTTCTGGCCGCCCACATAGAACTCGATGCGGGCGACCGGGCCCTCGGCGTCGGTGGCGCTGGCTTGCAGGGTGACGGTGACACCCTCGTCGAAGACGCTGCCGTCCGCTGGCGAATCCAGGGTGACGCCGGGCGGGTTGTCCGGGTCGCCGACGGAGATGGAAACCGGCGCCGAATCGCCGCTCAGTTGGTCGTTGTCGGTGGCCGTCGCGGTGATGGTGTGGCTGCCGGCAGTCGCGGTCCAGGTCGCCGAATAGGGCGCGCTGGTGTCGGTGCCGACGCTGCTGCCGTCGACAAAGAATTCCACGCTGGTGACGCTGCCGTCCAGGTCACTGGCGGTGGCGCTCAACGGCACAGCTTCACCGGTGGTGTAGGTGGCGCCATCGCTGGGGGAGTCCAGGCTCACCTGGGGTGGCTGCGGCTGGTCGGAGGTGACGTCTATGGAGATGGCCGCTGTAGTGGTATCCAGGCCGCCGTCGTCCTCGATCCGCGCGGTGAGCTGGTGGCTGCCCGGCGTCGCGGTCCAGTTGAAGGACCAGGGGGTGCTGCTGTCGCTGCCCACGGCGTTGCCGTCAACGAAGAACTCCACCAGCACCACCTGGCCGTCGTCGCTGGCGTCGACTTCAATGATAACGCTGTCATTTTCGGCAAAAACGGCACCGCTGGCGGGGCTGGTGATAGATCCCTGTGGGGGCTGGTTCTGGCCGCCATCACAGGCGCCCAGTTCGGTCCAGGCATTGGTCCAGGCCCAGCCGGCACCCGGCTCGTAGGGGCCGCCGACTGTGCACCAACCGCCCACCGTGCACTCGTATGCCGTGTCGTTGTTTTGTACCCGATCGCCGGTGTTGTAGTTGGATCCGTCGACATAGACGGGCAGGCCGTTACAGTCGTATGCGTAACTGTGCCCGGTGAAGAGGCCGGACAGCAGAGCCGCGGCGATGCCTGGCCTGGTGATTGCTGGTTTCATGTTTGTCACCGTTATTATTGATATAAGTTCAGGGTGCCAGTGGCAATGGCCTCAAAACCCTCGACCGCAATCCACCGAACCAAACAGCGATAAATTTCCTGACCTGGGGGCTCCGCGGCAGACCGATACACAGCGGAGCACCATCCCGACCAAGCGGCGACAGGCGAAGTCGCCGAAAGCGCTGCAAAATGACACCGCTGTCAAAAATAACAGCAATGCGGGTCCGCTGACAACGGCGAATTGCCACAAATGTGTAACAGGCAGTGAAACCTCCGCCAATTTGCGCATGGAAATTGGCAGTGAGTAGCGGTTGTGCACTGTTTTTGCGCCAGTGTTACGAATGGTGACTCGAAGAGGGGCTGGGTTCACAGCCAATCGCAAAGCTGCCTCCGTGCGATCCGTTGTCACGTCATTATCCGGATCCTGTGCGCAAACAGTTTTTGCTTGGTGTCACCAGAGGATGAAATTTACGCAGATTGATCGCTGGTCGCGCGCAGTCTTGTCACATTAAGCACAATACCTCCAAAAGACCAAAAACAATAAAAAGCGGTTAAAGTGCGCTGATCTTGATTAGTTCCGTGGTCAATTCGCACGATTTCTTAAAAGAACCATTTTGCATTTGCGCCTGCGCGAATGTGTCACGGTTTTTGCATTTTTGCTGTGGGAAGCTTCCAACACGCACGCGCAATACGTGCGCATAACAACGAAAAATTGCAAGGGTATTCTCAATGAAAAAAAACACACAGATCGGAGTTTCGTCGGTCTCGTTGATCGCTCTGACCGGCGCCTTGGCCGCGCCGGTTCTGGCGCAGTCCACTGGTGACAATTTGGTGATTGAAGAAGTAGTGACCGTAGGCTCGAGAACCAAGCCGCGCTCCGTGGGTGAATCTCCGGTTCCCGTAGACGTCATTAGTGCCGAGGAACTGGCGAAATCCGGCAGCAGTGACATGTTGGACATGCTGAAGAGTTCCGTACCTTCCTTTAATGTGCACGACCAACCCATCAGTGACGCTGCATCCATGATTCGCCCCGTTAACATGCGTGGCTTGTCTTCTGACTCAACCCTGATCCTGCTCAACGGCAAGCGCCGTCATCGCGCCTCTGTGATTGCCTTCCAGGGCGGTGGCCTTAACGATGGTGCCCAGGGTCCTGATATTTCCGTTATTCCCAGCATTGCTCTGAAGCAGGTGGAAGTGCTGCGCGATGGCGCCGCCGCCCAGTACGGCTCCGATGCCATTGCCGGCGTGATGAACTTTGTTCTGAAAGACGATGCCGAAGGTGGTTCGCTCGAGCTGAAAACTGGCGAGTATTTCGAAGGTGACGGCCAGACCACCACCATCGCGGGCAATTACGGCATGGCAATGACAGACTCGGGTTTCCTGAATCTGAGCTTCCAGATGAAAAATGCCGACGACACCTCTCGTTCAGTGCAACGCGCCGATGCCCAGGCGCTTGTCGACGCAGGCAACACCGCGGTAGCAGACCCGGCACAGATTTGGGGGCTGCCGATTGTTGACGATGACCTGACATTGTTTGCCAACTTCGGCATTGACCTGAAGGATGGCTCCGAGATCTATGCCTTCGGAAACTACTCCAACCGCCATGTCGACGGCGGGTTCTATTACCGCAACCCCAATAATCGTTCAGGCGTTTATACCGACGGTGATGGCAACCGCCTGGTTGGTGCACTGGATGGCAATGCCGCCAGCTGTGATGCCTACCGCACCGCGCCTTTGGCCGATGGCTCTGACATGGTGGATTCCGGGCTGACGGCAGACGACAACTGCTTTGTCTTCAACAAGATGATTCCCGGCGGTTATACCCCGCGTTTCGTGGGCGACATTACCGACACCTCCTTTACTGCTGGTCGCCGCGGCGAGTTCACCGATGGTTTCATGCAGGGCTGGAACTATGACCTGAGCGGTTCTGTGGGCCGCAACGAGGCAGTGTTTGGTCTGAACAACACCATCAACCCATCCTTCGGACCCGACAGCAAGCGCGATTTCGATACAGGTTCCTACATTCAGCTGGAGAAGACCTTTAACTTCGACCTGCAGAAGCAAATGGATAACCTGAGCCTTGCCATGGGCACTGAGTGGCGTGAGGAGTCGTTCCAGATCATCGCCGGCGAGGGCATGTCCTGGCAGGTAGGGCCGCTGGCCGACCAGGGCTTCAATATTGGTTCACACGGTTTTGCCGGATTCTCCATTGATTCCGCCGGCACCGCCGAGCGCAGAAATTACGCCCTCTATATGGATCTGGAAAACCAGCTGACGGATAACTTTATGCTGGGCGGCGCGCTGCGCTACGAAGATTTCGACACCTTCGGCGATACCGCCAATTACAAGTTGGTGGCTAACTGGCAGATTACCGATAACCTCGCCTGGCGCGCTTCACACAGCACCGGCTTCCGGGCTCCGACCATGGGCCAGGCGTCCGTCGTCAATACCCAGACCTCGATCGTTGGCGGTCAGCTGACCCAGGCGCAAACACTGCCGGCGCCCAAGCTGGGTGAGGCCGAGCTGCAGCCAGAAGAGTCCGTTAACTTTGCCACGGGTCTGGTAATGTCTGTTGGCGATCTGGAAGTGACTGCCGATGCCTATTTCATCGAAGTAACCGACCGAATCGCCCTGACCGATAACGCCACGCCTACCGCAGCCCAGCGCTCTGCCATGGCGACTGCAGGCGTTCCCAACCCGGAATTGATTGGTCAGGTCAACTACTTTGCCAACGACTTCGATACCGAAACTACCGGGCTAGACGTGGTGGCAACCTACGGTACGGAATTGTTCGGTGGTGGCACCGACTTCAGCCTGGCCTATAACTGGACCCAGACCGAAGTTATCGGCGGAGACATCACCTGTGGCGGCAGTTTCGTAAACAACCAGGGTGAGATCTGTAAAGCGGTACGCCTGGAGCGCGGTCTGCCAGAACATCGGGCCTCCTTCACCGTATCCCAGAACTGGGACAAGGTGAGCGCCTTTGTTCGTACCAATTTTTACGGCGAGTATGTGGGCGTACACGCCGACTGGTTCGGTGAGGAATTAGGTTCTGAGTTCACGGTAGATTTTGAACTTACCTACGCCGCATCGGACAGCATCGTGCTGACTGCAGGCGCCGCTAATCTGTTTGATGAAATGGGTGGCGAGATTGATGGTTCAATCGTAGGAGTCCCTGACAATGATTTGGGCGGGATTTACTATGAGACATCGCCGTATGGCATTGGCGGTGGTTTCTACTATCTGAAAGCCGGGTACGAATTCTAAAACAACGTCTTGTTTTGGAATTCTGAAAAGCGCTCAGCGGGGCACTGCTGTCCCGCAGTGCAGCAGTCACAAGGCGAGTCTCATTTGAGGCTCGCTTTTTTACATATCCCAAAGCGAATTGGTGGCCATGGAGAGGGTAATCCGTTCCTTGTCCTGGATCTGCTTAAGGTCCTCGAAGACCTCCTTCACTTCTGCGGATTCTATTGCGCCGTAAACCGCCTGGTACAGGTCGGAGAAATAGCGGTCCACTTCGCGGCCCATATTGTTGATTTCGGTGATGGAGGGTGGGTCGCTCAGCTCCAGGCTCTTGATAAAATCCTCGGCGGACTCCTCGTGGGTATACTGCAGCCAGGTCTGCATCACCTTGTGCTTGGCCACTTCGCCGTAGTTGGCGAGATTCCTCGCCATACGCTGCTCGTGCTCCAGCATATGTTTCAGGAGCAACTGTGTTCTCTTGTCTTCGGATTTTTCCAAAAGCTGTTCGTATAGATCCGCCATTTCCAGGTGGAATTTTTCCGCATCCTTGAGGACTTCGTACGCCTGCTTGAAGGTTTTCATAGAATTGCCTTTCGGTATTTTTGTGTAGTTATGTGATGGCGGCAAAACATAATGCGTGTCTCGTCGATCATCGATCCATATGTATTCTTATAGTGCATTTATCCAATCGATCAAGATCTGCGGAAAGACTCCAAACAGCAACAGCGCCGCTGTCAGGGAAAAGAGCAGCAACTGGCCGGAGGCGGCTATCTGCACACCTTCCGAGGTGGCCGCCGCCGGCTGCGGGTCCCGCTGCACCATGATCAACAGCAGGCGCAGATAGTAGTAGAGGCCCAGGGCGCTGCCGAGCACGACCGCCGCCAGCAGCAGCCACAGCTGGCCCTGGACGCCGGCGGCAAAGATATAGAATTTGCCGATAAAGCCGATAGTTAGCGGAATGCCCGCCAGTGAGAGGAGCATCGCCGCCAGGCAGCAGGCCAGCCAGGGCGAGCGCCACAGCAGGCCGCGGTAGAATTCCCGCTGGAAGGGATCACAGGTGGTATCGTTGATCGGGTGGGGTGCCCCGGCCCCGGCCAGGGTAGTGTCGGCGATCAGGCCGACCACGGCGAAGGCGCCCAGGGTGGTGATCACATAGGCCACCAGGTAGTAGATCACCGCCTCGCTGCCAAAGGCGCTGTTGCCGATCAGGAAGGCGACGATCAGGTAGCCGATATGGGCGATGGAGGAGTAGGCCAACAGCCGCTTGATGTTGTTCTGCATCAGCGCCAGTAGATTGCCCACCAGCATGCTGGCCACGGCGGTGATGGCGAGCAGGCTGGTCAGCGTCGGTATCGCGAACAGGTCCAGTTGCGAGAAAATGCGCAGCAGCAACGCCACCACGGCGCCCTTGCCGACGGTAGCAATCAGGGCGGTAACCGGAGTCGGGGCGCCCTGGTAGACGTCCGGCGTCCAGATATGGAAGGGCACCAGCGAGAGCTTGAAGGCCACGGCGATCAGCAGCAGTGTCAGTCCCGCCAGCAGCAGAGAGGGGCCCTCTTGCAGCTGTGTCAGCGCCACCGCTATGCCGCCGAAGTCCAGTGCGCCACTGGCACCGTATATCAGCGCTATGCCGAACAGACCAAGTGCCGTGGACAGGGCGGAGAGCAGCAGGTACTTGATGCCGGATTCCAGCGAGTGCAGCTGGTCCCGCTGCGGAGACAGGTCGCCGCTCACCGCGAAGCCGAGCAGCGGGTAGAGCGCCAGGCTCATCAATTCCAGGGCCAGGAAGAAACTGGCGAAATGGTTGGCACAGACCAGCGTGGTGGCGCCCAGCATTACCAGTAGTAACAGTATGTAGAACTCCTCTGGATAACTGCCGTTGCCGCAGCGTTGCTGCAGATAACTGAATCCCAGCACCGCGACGGCGACTGCCGCCAGCAACAGCAGCAGGCAGAAAAACAGCGCCGTCTGATCCACCAGTAGCAGACTTGTTGCTTTGATGGAACCGACTCCCCGAGACAGTGTCGCGGCCACCTGAAAGCAGGCGTAAATCGCGGCGACCAGGGTTGCCAGCGTCGTGATCGCCGCGGCCCCGTGCCCGCGCCGGAAGGACACCTGCAGTAACAGGAGGACTATGCCACCGCTCAAGACCAACAGCGGCAGGATGGCGTGGACTTCCTGTGTACTCATGGCGATTCTCCTTCGCTGCGATCGGCATCGGGCCAACCGGGGCCTGCGGCGGTCTGCAATGCGGTTTCGGGTTTATCTGCGGTTCCGGCGGTGCGGGCTTTCTCCAACTGCATCGTGGAATGGGTGATGGAGGGTGCGGCGATATCGAATACCGGCTGCGGGCGCAGACCGAGAAATACCAGCCCCGCGGCCAGGGACAGCAGCGCCAGCGTCTCGCGAAAATTCAGGTCGATTACTGCTTCACCGCCCTCGGATTTTGGGGTGTGCAGTCCGCCGAAGAATACCCGCTGTATCATCCACAAGGCATAGAGGGCCGCGCCCACCAGGCCGATGGCGGCGACTACGGTGATCCAGCGGTTGGCGCCGAAGCTGCCGACCAGTACCAGGAATTCGGCGATAAAGTTGCCCAGGCCCGGCAGGCCGAGGGAGGCCACGGCAAAGAACAATGCGATGGCGGACAGCTTCGGCAGGCTGGACCAGAGGCCGCCCATTTGCGCCATGTCGCGGGTGTGCAGCCGGTGCTGCAGGGCGCCGACCAGGGCGAAGAGAGCCGCGGTACTGAGTCCGTGTGCGATCATCTGCATTACCGCGCCCTGGATCGCGATGGTGTTGAGTGCGTAGAACCCCAGCAGTACGAAGCCCATATGGCTGACGCTGGAGTAGGCTACCAGCCGCTTCATATCCTGCTGCGCGAAGGCGAGCACGGCGCCGTAGATAACGCTGACCGCGCCGATAGACATGGCCACCGGCGCAAAGGCCACAGAGGCTTCAGGAAAGAGCGGCAGGGTAAAGCGCAGCAGGCCGTAGGCGCCGGTTTTCAGCAGTATCGCCGCGAGCAGGATGCTGCCCGCCGTCGGCGCCTGGGTGTGGGCGTCCGGCAGCCAGGTGTGCAGCGGCAGGGCCGGCAGCTTTACCGCGAAGGCGATGAAGAAACCGAGCATCAGCCAGTAGGCGGCGGTGGGCGACAGCTCCGCTGCCAGCAGCTCGCGGTAGTTGAAGGTCAGCTGGCCGCTGGCGTTGTAGTGCAGGTAGACGAGGGCGACTATGGCCATCAGCATCAGCAGGCTGCTGGCCTGGGTGAAGATAAAGAACTTGATCGATGCGTAGATGCGCTCCTCGTAGCCCCAGACGGCGATCAGGAACAGCATGGGGATCAGCATCACCTCCCAGAAAAAGAAGAATAGGAACAGATCCATTGCCGTGAAGACGCCCACCACGCCGGCCAGGGTCCACAGATAGTTGAAATAGAAGAAGCCGCGACGGAATCGGATGTCCCGCCAGGTTACGACCAGGCCGAAAAGTCCCATCAGCAGCGTCAGCGCCAGCATCAGGAAACCGAGGCCGTCCACGGCTAGGAAGAAACTGATACCGAAGCGGGGGATCCAGTTGAGCTGCAGGCTGTCCCACCAGATGCCGCCTGGGGCGGCATCTGTAAATTTTGGCCAGTAGCTTGCGAGTAGCGCCGTGGCCAGCAGCAGGCTGATCAGGGAGATCCAGCGGCTGCCGCTGTTGAATAATCGCTCGGCCAGCCAGGCCAGTATCCCCCCGAGAAAGAGAATCGCGATAATTGTCACTAGTGTCATAAGGTCACCAGAAGCGCGAGGAAGAGAATGGAGCCGCACACGAATGACGCCATATACCAGCGCACCTGCCCGTTCTGGGTCGTGCTGAGCAGACCGTTCAGTTGCCGGCTGATATAGGCGGTTCCCCTGTAGAGGCTGTCGACGATATCGTCGCGGTTGACCCGGGCGAGGAACAGGAGGGGTTTCACCAGCAGTCGATCGTACAGCCAGTCGAAGCCCCAGCCGCCGAACCACAATTTATGAAGGGCCGAGGGCTGGCCTGTGGGACGGCGTTCTTGCAGGAAAAAACTGCAGGCGATGGCCAGGCCGACGATCGGCATCGCAATGGCAACGCCCTCGACCCAGACCGGCGGGTGATCCGGCTCAACCTGTCCGAATACCGATTGCAGAGGCGGCACCAGCAAGCCACCCAGCAGGGCCAGCACCGCCAGTACCAGTAGCGGTAGGATCATGACGCGATTGTTGGCGTCCTCGCAGTGGGCAGACGCCGAACCCTCGCGGCCGAAGAACACCAGGAACAGCAGGCGGAAGCTGTAGATACCGGTCACCAGTGCGCCCAGCAGTCCCGCCAGCCAGATGCCGTTGAAGCCGTGGTGGAATTCCCAGGCCCTGAGCAGTATCTGGTCCTTGCTGTAGAAACCGGAGGTCAACGGCAGCGCCGCCAGGCAAGCGCAGCCGACGGCGAAACAGATGAAGGTGAAGGGAATCTTCTTGCGCAGGCCGCCCATGGCAAAAATGTTCTGCTCGTGGTGCAGGCTGAGTATCACCGAACCGGCGGAAAGGAACAGCAGCGCCTTGAAGAAGGCGTGGGTCATCAGGTGGAAGATGCCCCCGGCCCAGGCGCCCACGCCGAGGGCCAGGAACATATAGCCGATCTGGCTGATGGTGGAGTAGGCCAGCACCCGCTTGATATCGCTCTGCACCAGCGCGCTGCAGCCGGCCAGCAGCAGCGTCAGGGCGCCGACGATGGCGACGGCGCTCATCGCCGTTTCCGAGGCGGCAAACAGCGGGTGCATGCGCGCTATCAGGTAGACGCCGGCGGTGACCATGGTGGCCGCATGGATCAGGGCGCTGACCGGTGTCGGGCCGGCCATGGCGTCCGGCAGCCAAGTCTGCAGCGGCAGCTGCGCAGACTTGCCCACCGCGCCGCCGAGCAGCAACAGGGCCGCCAGGGTAATGGTGAAATCATTGATTGGAGCGGAACCGGCAGCCGTGGCAAGCTCGCGGACATTCAGCGTCGCGAACTGGCTGAACAGCAGGAACAGACCTATGGCCATGGCGGTGTCGCCCACGCGGGTGACGATAAACGCCTTGCGGGCTGCGGCGCCGTTGGCCGGGTCCCGGTACCAGAAGCCGATCAGCAGGTAGCTGCACAGGCCCACGCCCTCCCAGCCCAGGTAGAGCAGCACCAGGTTGTCCGCCAGCACCAGTATCAACATGGCGCAGACGAACAGGTTCAGGTAGGCGAAATAGCGCCGGTAGCCGTCATCCCCGCGCATATAGCCGGCGGAATAAAGGTGGATCAGGAAGCCGACACCGGTGATTACCAGCAGCATCACCATTGTCAGCCAGTCCACATAGAAATCGAAGCCCAGTTGCAGGCCGTCGACGTCCAGCCACTGCGACAGGGAGACCTGCATGACCGCGGACGGATCGTTGCGGAATATCGCAAATGCGAGGGTTGTCACCAGCGATGCGGCCAGGCCGACGCTGCCGACGCCGACAATCGCTGTTGCACCTTCGGGCAATTCGCGCCGGCTGAACAGTGGCACCGAGACAAGGATCAGAAAACCGAGCAGTGGCAGCAGCGGAATCCAGGCCAGGATCCAGGTGAAAGATTCCTGCATTTCAACCTCTCAGTGCGTTCAGTTGGTCGATATCCACCGTGTGCCGGCGGCGGTAGAACTGCAGCACCAGGGCCAGGGCGATGGCCACTTCCGCTGCAGCCAGGGTGATGACGAAGACAAACATCACCTGCCCGTCCGCACTGCCCCAGTGGGCGCCGGCGACGACAAAAGCCAGCGCCGCCGCGTTGGTGCAGATCTCCACACACATCAGCATAAAAATAATATTACGCCGCACCATCAGCCCGGCGAGGCCGAGGCAGAACAATATGGCGGCAAGTGCCAGACCCGAGTGCAGTCCGGGTATGGATTCAATCGGCATTTTTTGTCTCCGGGTTTTTCTGTCGCGCCAGATGGAAGGCGCCGACGAGACCGGCCAGCAGCAGCATCGAGGCCAGCTCAACTGCCAGTATGTAGTGGCTGAACAGGGCGACACCGACTTCCTTGGGGCCGACATAGTGTGACTGCTGTGCGGATTCGCCGGTTCCGCTGAACAGCAGCAGAACCAGTTGTGCCAGCAACACGGTGCTCAACAGCGCCGGCCCAAACCAGCCTCGTGGCTGCAGCCACTCCTTCTCCTGTTCCACCGCCGCATCGCCCTGGTTGAGCATCATGATCACGAAAATCATCAGTACCATGATTGCACCGGCGTAGACGATCACCTCCAGCGCCGCGGCGAAGGGGGCACCGTACTGGTAGAAGATCACCGCGACCGCGAGCAGGGAGACGATCAGGTAGAGCAGGGCGTGGACGGCGTTGCGGCTGAAAATGACCATGGCCGTGGAGGCTATGGCGACCGCTGCGGTTAGATAGAAAACCATTGCGCTCATCGATTTACTCCTCGACCTGAAAGGAAAACTCCCCTCTCCCATTTATGGGAGAGGGGCCGGGGGAGGGGACCAGCGGGAGAGGGGAGCTTTCTTATCTTGTTCATGGGTAATCCCGAAGTTCTGTGTTCTTTATAAATTCAGGCTTTTCACGTTGACCGGCTCGGCCTCATTCTGCGCCTCGCCCTTGTCCTTCCCGGCAATCGCCTTGCCCGCCACATTGTAAAAACTGTAATCGTGATACTTCCCGGGTCCTCTGATCAGCAGGTCCTCTTTCTCGTACACCATGTTCTGCCGGTCGTACTCGCACATTTCGAAATCCGGTGTCAGCTGTATCGCATAGGTGGGGCAGGCGTCTTCGCAGAGGCCACACATGATGCAGCGGGAGAAATTGATGCGAAAATAGTCCGGTCGCCAGCGGCCGTCCTCGTCCTCGGTTTTCTGCAGGGAGATGCAATCCGGCGGGCAGGCGACGGCGCAGAGATTGCAGGCCACGCAGCGCTCCTCGCCGTCCGGGTCGCGGGTCAGCACTATGCGGCCGCGGTAGCGGGGGGCCAGGTAGGGTTTCTGCTCCGGGTATTGCACAGTGGCGTTGCGGCGGAACAGGTGCCTGAATACCAGCCACATACTGCGCAGTTGACTCGCGATCATCTGACTTCTCCGGCTCTTTTCCGTTTTCTTATCCGACCCACAGCAGCACCCCGGCGGTTGCCAGCAGATTCACTAGCGAAAGCGGCAGCATCGCCTTCCAGCCGAACTGCATCAGCTGGTCGTAGCGGGGTCTCGGTATGGCGGCGCGCAGCAGGACAAACAGCATCACCAGAAAGCCGGTCTTCAGGGAGAACCAGACCACCGGCGGCAGCCAGGGTCCCAGCCAGCCGCCGAGAAACAGGGTGGTGATCAGCGCGGAAATCAGGATCACCGACAGGTATTCGCCGACGAAGAACATACCGAACTTCATGCCCGAGTACTCGGTGTGAAAGCCGGCGGTGAGTTCGTGTTCCGCCTCGGGCAGGTCGAAGGGCAGGCGGTGGCTCTCGGCGATGCCGGCGATAAAGAACACCAGGAAGCCAACAAACTGGGGGAGTATGTACCAGCCGCCCTGCTGGGCCAGCACTATCTCGCGCAGGTTGAAGCTGCCCGCCAGCATCACCACGCCCATCAGGCTGATGCCCATAAATACTTCGTAGGAAACCGTCTGCGCCGCTGCGCGCAGGCCGCCGAGCAGGGCGTATTTGTTATTGGAGGCGTAGCCGCCGAGGATCACGCTGTAGACCGCCATGGACGACATGGCGAGGATAAACAGCAGGCCGATATTCAGGTCGATCACGCCGATGGCCGGCGATACCGGGATGACGACGAAGCCGAGCAGCATGGTGGCCATGACTACCGTGGGGGCGAGTATGAATACCGGGATATCGGCAAAACGCGGGACGAAATCCTCCTTGAAGAACAGCTTGATCATATCCGCGACCACCTGCAGCAGGCCGAAGGGACCGACCCGGTTGGGTCCCGGCCTGTCCTGCCAGAAGCCCAGCAGGCGTCTCTCCCCCCAGGTCAGCAGTGCGGCCAGCAGCACCGCCGCCGTCAGTACACCGAAGATATTCAGCAGTGTGGTCCAGACCGTTGTTGTCATGGGTTTTCTCCGCTTTCGGTGACGGGCTGGGGTTTCAGTTGGGCGCGGCCTGGCAGCAGGGGGGCCAGGGCTTCCAGCCCCGGCAGGCCAAAGGGCACGCCCAGGATGCCGCGGGGCTGGGCGTCGCTGATGCGGATCTCGAGGGCGAGGGACTCGGAATCCGCCTGCAGCTGCCATTGCTCCGATTCCCGAATGCCGAGCCGCTCGGCATCGCCACGGCTGATCAGCGCAAAGGGTTTTTCGGTTGCGCTGGCGATGGCGGCGGCTGCTGCGCTCAGCTCGTCGGAGCCGAACATCCGGTATAGGGGCACTGTGGTCAGTGCCTCGCCCTCCTGCTCAGGCTCTCCCGGCAAATTGGTCCAGTCCGGTATCGGCTGCGACGGCCGCCGGATCTCGATACCGCCGTCGGCGCCTTTGCGGGCACCGCCGATGCCCTGCTGGAACTTGAAGATGGACTGGTTGGAGTTCCAGCCCGGCGACCAGATATTGGCGGACAGCGGCGTGATGCCGGGGCTCTGGATACCTTCCATGCTGAAGGCCATGGGCGCGTCGGGATCCGGGGGCGGGGGAAATTCGGCCACCTCGGCCCTGGCGTGCACGGCGGTGCGCCCGCTGTAGCGGTGGGTCTGCCGCGCCACCTTGAGGCCGTCGATGCGGTAGTCCTCGTCGGGGCCGATCTTTTCCAGTACCTCAAACTGGGGAAACTCAGCGGCGAGGGCCTCGCTCAGGTCTATGCTGTGCCGCCAGGCGGCGATCGTTGTCAGCTCCGGGGATTGGTGCTCGCAGTAGCCGGCGGCGTCCACCAGCCAGCGCCAGCTCTCCTGAATAAAGCCAACGCCCTCGTAGACGGCGTAAAACCGCTGCGCCACACCGTTGCTGTTGATGTAGGTGCCCTGGGACTCCGACGTCGCCGCTGCGGGCAATATCAGGTCGGCGCGTCTGGCGGTGTTGTTCAGCAGGCTGTCCAGCAGAATGACTTCGTCGGCACAGGAGAGAATCCGCTCGATCACTTTGCGCGTGGCGCGGCGATAGAGGTCGTTTTCAAGGATCACCAGAGTGAGCGGATTTTTGTCGCCTTCGTTCAGTTCCCGCGCCAGCCGTTCCAGGTCTCCCTGTCCGGAATCGAAGAACTGTGCCAGGCCGAGGCTGTTTACCTCCGGGCAGGCCAGGTAGAGGGAGCCCGGGGATGAGGACCTGTCGGCGAGGGCAGCGGCGATTTTCCCCGCGCTCTTGATGATCTCCCCCAGCCTGCTGCCGCAGCCGGAGACAATCAGCGGTTTTTCCGCTGCCGCCAGGGCATCCGCCGCGCGCGTCGCCAACTCCCGCCGCTCATTGGGCAGATTCATGGCCGCTGAACTGTCGCCGCCGATCAGCTGCGCTACTGCCTCGGCAAAAAGCGCAATCTGCCCGGGTGTGTCGAATAAAGTTGCGCTGCATATATCAGCGAGCCCCGGCATCTCCGTGCCGGCGAAGAACACCGGGCTGTGCTCACCGCGCAGCTGGCGCACCGATGCGTCCTGCCACAGGGGGATCTTCAGCTTTTGTGCCTGCTGTTTCTGCCGGTTGCGCGCCGCCTGGCGCACGGCCAGGGAAATGCGCGGTGCCGTGTTGTCGATATCCTCGCCGAGAATCAGAATCGCGTCGGCGCTCTCGATTTCCGGTGTGGTGGGGCTGTGGATGCGCTCATCCCTCTGCACCCTGTCCACCAAGTGCAGCAGTTGCAGATCCCGATCGGAGAGGCCGGAATAAAAGTTGTCCTCCCCCACCAACTGTCGCAGGGCAAAGTTGTTTTCCAGCGAAGTGCGGGGTGAACCGATGCCGATCAGGTGGCGTTGGCCATTCTGTGCTTCGGTGAGGCGCCGGGCAAAATACTCTACCGCCTCCTGCGGAGGCATTTCCCGATGTACCCTATCGTGGGCTTCCGCGGTGGAGCCGATCATCTCATCCCGGCGCGCGACCAAGACCTTTTTGATGCGCGCATCGCTGTTGACATAGTCGTAGCCGAAGCGGCCGCGGTCGCAGAGGAAGTAGCCGTTGATATCCCGGTTGTAGAGATTGACCACCCGGCGCAGCACCGGCTCCTGGCCGTTGCCGGGCTCGCGCGCGCCCGGAGAGGTATTGCAGCCCACGGCGCAGTGCTCGCAGATGGAGGGCGCCGACTGCAGGTCCCATTTGCGCACGAAGTGCTTGCTGAAGGTCTTGTCGGTGAATACGCCGGTGGGGCAGACCTCCACCAGGTTGCCGCTGAAGCCGCTTTCCAGCATGCCGTCCTGCTGGCGGCCGAAATAGACCTGGTTGTTTCGACCCAGCGGCTGCAGGTCGCTGCCGCCGGCGTAATCGCGGTAGAAGCGGGTGCAGCGATAGCAGGCGATGCAGCGGTTCATCTCGTGGTTGATAAAGGGGCCCAGGTACTGGTTGCGGTGGGTGCGCTTGCTGCCGCGGTAACGCCGGTCGACGTGACCGGTCATCTCGGTCATATCCTGCAGGTGGCACTCGCCGCCCTCTTCGCACACGGGGCAGTCGTGGGGGTGATTGGTCATCAGGGCTTCGATGATGCTGCCGCGGAATTCCCGCGCGTTTTCGGCATCGACGCTGTAGATGCCGCCCTCCCTGACCTGGGTCATGCAGCTCATCACCAGCCGGCCGCGCTGATCCTCGGCGTCTTTGTATTCGATCACCGCGCACTGGCGGCAGGCGCCGACCGAGCCCATGGCCGGGTGCCAGCAGAAGTAGGGCAGGTTGATACCCAGGGAGAGGCAGATGCTGAGGAGGTTCTGCTCTCCGTCTACCTGGTATTGTTCGCCGTCGATGGTGATGGTTGGCATTTTGGGTCCGTTTTTTTTGCCTTATGAGTAACTACTGGCCTCTCCCGTTGCCGGTTAGAGAGGCCTCGGCGGCCCTGCTGCCGGTGACCGTCCGGGAAAAAGCCTCATCGGCAAACATTTCCCGGAGGGTCCCCGGCATCAGGACCTTCGCATCTGGCTCTGGTATTCTTTCCCGAGTCCCGAGAATTCATATATAGGGGCAGCAGCCCTTTGTAATGTGATCGATAAAATCCTGCTCGAATAATTTCAGCGCACTCTGTATCGGTTCAGCCGCGCCGGGGGCCAGTGCGCAGAAGGTGTTGCCGGGACCCATGCGCTGCGCCTGTTCCCGCAGCAGCTCCAGGTCCTCCGGGACGCCCTCGCCGTTTTCGATGCGCTGCAGGATTTTTACCGCCCAGGGCAGGCCGTCGCGGCAGGGTGTGCACCAGCCGCAGGATTCCCGCGAGAAGAACTGTGTCAGGTTCAGAACCAGGCCCACCGGGCAGGTATGGTCGTCCAGGACTATGATGGTGCCGGTGCCCATGCGGCTGCCGGCCTTGCCGATGGCGTCATAGTCCATCGGCAGGTCCAGGTGCTCGGGGCCGAGAAAATCGGTGGAGCCGCCGCCGGGGAGGAGGCCCTTCAATTGCAGGCCGTCCTGCATGCCGCCGGCGTGTTTCTCGATAATCTCGCGGATGGGGGTGCCCATGGGCAGCTCCCAGGTGCCGGGGTTCCTTACCTTGCCGCTGACACCGAACAGCTTGCTGCCGGCGTCCTCGCCGCGGCCGAGGCTTTTGTACCAGTCGATACCCAGATCGATCAGGTGGGGGATATTGCAGAAGGTCTCCACATTGTTGACCACCGTGGGCTTGCCCCAGAGGCCGCTGACCTGGGGGAAGGGCGGTTTGGCCCGGGGTATCGCCCGCCGGCCCTCCAGCGCGCTCAGCAGTGCCGTCTCTTCGCCGCAGATATAGTTGCCCGCGCTGCGGTGCAGGTGTATTTCCAGGCTGTAGTCGCTGCCCTGGATATTGGAGCCGAGCAGGCCCGCTTCCTCGGCTTCGGCGATCGCCCGTTCCAGACGCGCCGCCGCAAGGTGGTATTCGCCGCGGATAAAGATATAGGCGGTGCGGGCCTCTATGGCGTAGGCGGCGATGGCCATGCCTTCGATCAGCAGGTGCGGATCCCGTTCCATCAGCAGCCGGTCCTTGAAGGTACCCGGCTCCATTTCATCGGCGTTGCACACCAGGTATTTGACCGACGGGCTGCCCTCGCCGCGGGGAACGAAACTCCATTTGAGGCCGGTGTTGAAGCCGGCACCGCCGCGACCGCGCAACCCGCTTTCCTGGACCAGGTTGACAATATCTCCCGGCGTCGTGTCCAGCGCCTTGCGCCAGCCGCGGTAGCCGCCATTTTCCCGGTAGCGGCCTATATCCGCGGCGATGTTCTGCGGGCCTATGTTTTTGGTCAGCGGCTTACTCAGGTTTTGGTTCAGCATGGCTATTCTGATTGGTCTTGCTATCGAGGATTTCGTCGACGCTGGATTCGGTGAGGTTGCGATGCATCTCCTCGCCGATCATCATTACCGGTGCCCTGTCGCAGTCGCCCAGGCAGGGGGTTTCCAGCAGGGTGAATATCCCATCCTCCGTGGTTTCTCCGGGCTTTATGTCCAGCTTCTGTTCGATGTGTTTCTGCAGTTTCGTGCAGCCCATGATCCAGCAGCTGGCGCTCTTGCACAGCAGGATCACTTCCCTGCCCACCGGCTGGCGGAAGATCAGCTGGAAATAGGTGGCCAGGCTCTCCAGTTGCGCGACGGGAATACCCAGGTAGGTGGATACCGCCTGCATGCTCTCGTCGGAAACCCAGCCGCGGTGCTTCTGCACTATGCGCAACGCCTCCAGGCCCACGGAAGCCTTGTCCTCATAATGGGAGAACTCGCGGTCTATTTCGGCTTTCTCGGCGTCACTCAATCTGGCTTCGGCAGACTCTTCGCCCGCGTTGCTGTGCTCCATTACTTCTATGACTTCCGGTTCGAAAATGCTGGACATAAGCTATTCCCAACTATTAGCCCTATCGGTCCACATCCGCCATGACGAAATCGATGCTGGCGATAATCGCGATCAGATCCGCTACCAGCAGTCCGCGGGATATCAGCGGAATCATCTGCAGGTGCGGGAAAGACGGCGTGCGAATTCTTGTCCGGTAGGCGTTGGTGCCACCGTCGCTGATAATCTGGTAGCTGTTCAGGCCCTTGGTGGCCTCGACGGGATAGCAGACTTCGCCGGCGGGCATGACCGGCCCCCAGCTGTTGTTGACGAAGTGCTGGATCAGTGTCTCGATATCCTGCATAGTGCGCGCCTTGCGCGGCGGCGTCGTCAGCGGGTGATCGGACTTGTGCGGGCCGGGGGGCATATTGTCGAGACACTGGCGGATGATACGCAGGCTCTGCCAGATCTCCTCGACGCGCACCCGGCAGCGGTCGAAGCAGTCGCCACCGTCGAATGTGGGGATATCGAACTCGAACTGCTCGTAGCCACTGTAGGGCCGGCGTTTGCGCAGGTCCCACTCCAGCCCGGTGGCGCGCAGGCCGGGACCGGTGACGCCCCATTCCAGCGCCTCGGCAGTGTTGTAGACGCCGACGCCGCGGGTGCGTTTCTGCAGCAGCTTGTTCTTGATCACCATGCCCTCATACTCGCGCAGGCGCGCGGGCATATAGTCGAGGAATTCGCGCACCATTTTGTCCCAGCCCCGGGGCAGGTCCTGGGCCACACCGCCGATACGGAACCAGGCCGGGTGCATACGTCCGCCGGTGATCGCCTCGACGATGCCGAAGAGCTTTTCCCGGTCGACGAACATGTAGAAGACGGGCGACATCTGTCCCACGTCCTGGGCGAAGGTGCCGTAGAACACCAGGTGGCTGGCGATGCGGAATAGTTCGCACAGCATCACGCGAATCGTCTGCGCCCGCGGCGGCACCTGTATGCCGGCCAGCTGCTCCAGCGCCAGCACATAGGGCAGGTTGTTCATTACCCCGCCGAGGTAGTCGATACGGTCCGTGTAGGGCACGTAGGTGTGCCAGGCCTGGCGCTCGGCCATCTTCTCGGCGCCGCGGTGGTGGTAGCCGATATCCGGCACTGCGTCGACTATCTGCTCGCCGTCCAGTTGTAACGCGACGCGAAATACGCCGTGTACGCTGGGATGGTTGGGCCCCAGGTTCAGGAACATGAATTCTGAGCTGTCACTGGCGCGGGCCATGCCCCATTCTTCCGGCCTGAACAGCAGCGCCTCCTGTTCCGCCCGCTGTTTTTCCTGTGTCAGGGTATAGGGATCCACTTCGGTGGCGCGGGCGTGGTGATCCTTGCGCAGCGGATGCCCCTGCCAGGTGGACGGCATCATGATGCGGCGCAGGTTCGGGTGACCGCTAAACTCAATGCCGAACAGGTCCCATACTTCCCGCTCGTACCAATTGGCGGCGGCCCAGACACTGGTGGCAGAGGGCACGGACAGTCGCGATTCCGGTAGCGCCACCTTGATACGTACAAACAGGTCGCGCTCCACCGACAGCAGCTGGTAGACGAGGGTGAAATCGCTCTGCGGCTGCTTGAGTTCGCCCTTGCCGCGGTTGAGGCGCAGCCGCTCGTCGATAGCGGTCAGGTCGTAGAGCATCGCAAAGGGGCGGGAGATTTCCGATTTCAGGAAGCGCAGCAGCGGCAACAGGGACTGCTGGTCCAGCCACAGGGTGGGCATATCCAGGCAGTCTGGCTGCAGCCAGTAGTTGTCCTGGTCGTACTCACTGCGCAGGTCGCCGATAAAGGCCTCCGCCTCTGCGCGGTAGGGAGTTTCCGTGTAAACGCTTTTTGCGATTACGTTGCTCATCAGGTTTCCGCTAGTGGTTGTTTTTTATAACTTCCTTGATACCCGTGCTCCGTAGGAGCCTGCCTGCAGGTGGATGGACACAGAGCTCTGTTCCTGTTCGCCTGCAAGCAGGCTCCTACAGGGGAGGTTTGGTTAGACGGTATCGGGTGAACGCAGCCGGTCAGCCTTCATACGTCCTTCACGGCTCTCATCGCGCAGGCTGGGGCGCTCTATCCGGCGCGGGCCGTGATCATCCACCACCCAGCTGATTCCGCGGCGCTCCCTGGCTACCTGCTTTTGCAGCAGAATCAACCCCTGCATCAGTGCCTCGGGGCGCGGCGGGCAGCCGGGCACATAGACGTCCACCGGCAGGAAGCGGTCCACCCCCTGCACCACGCTGTAGATGTCGTACATGCCGCCGGAATTGGCGCAGGAACCCATGGAGATGACCCAGCGCGGTTCCACCATCTGTTCGTAGAGACGCTGCAGCACGGGAGCCATTTTTATAAAGACGGTGCCGGAGATAACGATCAGGTCGGATTGTCTCGGCGTGGCGCGGATGACTTCGGAACCGAAGCGGGAGATGTCGTGGCGGCTGGTAAAGGCGGTGGCCATTTCCACATAGCAGCAGGAGAGGCCGAAATTGAAGGGCCACAGGGAATTGGCCCTGCCCCAGGCCACCAGGTCTTCCAGTTTGGTGAGCAGGATGTTTTTTTTGACTTCCTCGGAAAAAATTTCTTCTTCAGTGCGCCTACCGCTCGCCGCAATCAGGTCGTCCGCTTTGGTTAACTGCCAGCGCATAGTGCTTCCCTGTTTTTTTGATAACGGTTTTTATTGTCGATCTTCCCCGGCTTCCATCAGGCTCTTCTGCCTTCCGCCCCAGTCTAGTGCGCCCAGGCGCCACAGGTAGATCAGGCCAGCGAGCAGTATCACTATGAAAATAGTCGCTTCGATAAATCCCAGCAAACCGGTCTCACGAAAGGCAATGGCCCAGCCGAACAGGTAGATGGCTTCAAGGTCGAAGACGATAAACAGGATTGCAACCAGGTAATAGGTGACGGAGAGACGCAGCCGCGCGCTGCCCTGGGATATGATTCCGGATTCGAAGGGCTCATCGGTGGCGGCATCCCGCCGGCGCTGGCCCAGGAAGTGCGAAAGGCCCAGCATCAGTGCGATCAAAGCGAATACGGCGAGGCCGTAGACGATTAGTGGCCATACCTCAGGGTCGAACTGGGCTGGGTAGTTCAACTTCTCTCTCCCCGATCTGCTGGCGGGCGCGGGCCCGGGTCCATCACTGATACAACGGTGTAAAAAGGAACCTCTGATTTGGTGTTGGTTACAGAATTTTCCCGTCGGCGCGGAAAAGTTTGACGCAAATTTACTTGTTATTTTTGTTCGGCATTGGCGCGAAAATTATTTGGCGCGCGATATAAAGCGAAACATTGCCTGATTTATAAATCTTTGACGGGGATAGCGCCAGTGAGGATAAGGAACGATTGCTTCTTAATCGAATGGTTTTTATGCATGTAGCTTCTGTGATATTGAACGTCACAGAATTTTTGCGGAAATGGAAAAACGGCACGGGTTGCCGTTTCGCACAGCCGCAGGCCGCCCGCGAGCGGGTGAGGCGCAGGGACGTACCTGGTGAAAAAGGGGCGCAAGGCCCCTTTTTCATTGTGTCGCGGAACTTAATACGCGCCATTAAAGCCTGCCGATTTCCTCCAGCTGCTGCTGCAGGCGCGCCTGTGCGCTCTGCATATCGGCGAGCTTTTCTTTTTCCTTGGCCACCACTTCGGCCGGTGCCTTGTCGACAAACTTCGGATTCTGCAGTTTGCCCTCGACGCGGCCCAGCTCCTTCGCCAGCTTGTCGATCTCCTTCTGCAGGCGCGCGCTTTCCGCCTGCACGTCGATCAGGCCGGCCATGGGTACCAGCAGTTCCATATCGCCCATCAGCGCGGTGGCTGAGGCGGGGGCGGACTCGCCGGCTTCCAGCCAGGTGATGGATTCAAGCTTGGCGAGCTTGACCAAAAGGCTGTGGGATTGCTCCAGCAGCTCCCTGTCGCGATCTGAACCGTTGCGCAGGATCAGCGGAATCTTCTTCGCCTCAGGGATCTTCATCTCACCGCGAATATTGCGCACTCCCTCGATCACCTGCTTCAGCCAGGCGATGGCCGCTTCCGCTTCGCTGTCGATACGGTGCTCGTTGGGCTCCGGGTAGGGCTGCAGCATGATGGTATCACCGGCAGCACCGGCCAGGTCCTTGACCCGTTGCCAGATCTCCTCGGTGATAAAGGGCATCAGCGGGTGCGTCAGGCGCAGCACCGTCTCCAGCACGCGGATCAGGGTGCGGCGGGTGCCTTTCTTGACCGCATCGGAGGCGCCCTCATCCCAGAGCACCGGCTTGGACAGCTCCAGGTACCAGCTGCAGTACTCGCCCCAGATAAAGTCGTACAGGGCCTGGGATGCGAGGTCGAAGCGATAGCTATCCATCGCCTCGCGCACGGTTTTTTCGGTTTTCTGCAGCTGGGAGATGATCCAGCGGTCGGCCAGGCTCAGCTCGAAATCGCCGCTGCCGTCCTGTCCGCAGTCGTGGCCCTCGCAGTTCTGCAGCACATAGCGTGAGGCGTTCCAGATCTTGTTGCAGAAGTTGCGGAAGCCCTCGATGCGGCCCACGTCGAATTTGATATCGCGGCCGGTGGAGGCCAGAGAGTAGTAGGTATAGCGCAGTGCGTCCGTGCCGTAGGCGGCGATGCCCTCGGGGAATTCCTTGCGGGTCTGCTTTTCGATTTTTTCCCTCAGGTGCGGCTGCATCATGCCGGTGGTGCGTTTCTGCACCAGGCTCTCCAGGTCGATGCCGTCGATCAGGTCGATGGGGTCCAGCACGTTGCCCTTGGACTTGGACATCTTCTGCCCGTGGCTGTCGCGCACCAGGCCGTGTACGTAGACGGTGTGGAAGGGTACCTGCTTCCTGAAATAGAGGGTCAGCATCATCATGCGCGCGACCCAGAAAAAGATGATATCGAAGCCGGTCACCAGTACCGAGGTCGGGTGGAAGGCTTGCAGTTCCGGCGTTTCCTCGGGCCAGCCGAGGGTGCCGAAGGTCCACAGGCCGGAAGAGAACCAGGTGTCGAGCACGTCGTCGTCCTGGCGCAGGACGACGTCTCTGTCGAGGTTGTGCTTTTCACGTACCTCCACCTCACTGCGGCCGACGTAGACATTGCCCTCGGCGTCGTACCAGGCCGGAATGCGGTGGCCCCACCACAGCTGGCGGGAGATACACCAGTCCTGGATATCGCGCATCCAGGAGAAGTACATGTTCTCGTAGTTCTTCGGCACAAAGTTGACGCGGCCGTCCTCGACCGCCTTGATGGCGTCCTCGGCCAGCGGCTGGGTCTTCACGTACCACTGGTCGGTGAGCCAGGGCTCGATCACCACGCCGGATCTGTCGCCGCGGGGAACCTTCAGGGTGTGGGGCTCGACCTTTTCCAGCAGGCCCAGGGCGTCCAGGTCGTCGACCACCTGGGAGCGGGCGGCGAAGCGCTCCATGCCGCGGTATTTTTGCGGCACGTTTTCGTTCAGGTTGGCGTCGGCGTCGAGGATGTTGATGATCTCGAGGTCGTGGCGCTGGCCCATCTCGTAGTCGTTGAAGTCGTGGGCCGGGGTGATCTTGACGCAGCCGGTGCCGAATTCGCGGTCGACATAGTCGTCGCCAATGATCGGGATTTCGCGCTCCGCCAGCGGCAGTTTGATGGTCTTGCCGATCAGGTGCTTGTAGCGCTCGTCTTCCGGATGCACGGCCACGGCGGTGTCGCCGAGCATGGTCTCCGGGCGGGTGGTGGCGACGACGAGATGGCCGGAGCCGTCCGCCAGCGGGTAGCGGAAGTGCCACAGGTGGCCCTGTTCCTCTTCGTTCAGCACTTCCAGGTCGGAGATGGCGGTGTGCAGCTTCGGGTCCCAGTTCACCAGGCGCTTGCCGCGGTAGATCAGGCCGTCCTCGTACAGGCGGATAAAGACTTCCTGCACCGCCTTGTAGAAGCCGTCATCCATGGTGAAACGCTCGCGGGACCAGTCGGGGCTGGCGCCGAGGCGGCGCAGCTGGCGGGTGATGGTGCCGCCGGACTCTTCCTTCCACTCCCACACCTTGTCGATGAACTCGTCGCGGCCCAGTTCGTGGCGGGACTTGCCCTCGGCGGCCAGCAGCCGCTCCACCACCATCTGGGTGGCGATGCCGGCGTGGTCCGTGCCCACCTGCCAGAGGGTATTGTCCCCCTGCATGCGGTGGTAGCGGATCAGCGCGTCCATGATGGACTCCTGGAATCCGTGGCCCATATGCAGGCTGCCGGTGACGTTCGGCGGCGGGATCATGATGCAGTAGGGCTTGGCCTGGGTGTCGCCGTTGGGCTTGAAGTAACCGTTCTCTTCCCAGGTCTTGTACCACTGCTGTTCTATGGCGTTGGGCTGGTATGTCTTGTCCATGCGGGTGTAGAACCTTGTGTTGACTGACTGCGGGCGCGGCTTGGGCACGGTTTCGGCACAGAATAGTGCGGCAATCCATCTGGCTGCGCCAAAAAGGCGGGAATTATACCGCCCGGCTCAGGGCGGCAAAAGGCGGGTTTGGCCGCTGGCGGGATCAGCCCCTGCTGGCTTCCAGCTCGTCGACCATCTGCTCGATGCGCGCGCGCAGCTGGCGCTCCAGTTCCGGCAGCTGCTTGGCCACCAGGCGGTCGATCAGCTGCTGGCGCTGGAGCGCGCGCTCGGTGAGTTCGGTTTCCCCCGCCTTGGGCTCGGGCTCAGGAGCGGTTTCCTCCGCGTCCAGCGCGGCTTGCGGTACCGTCTCCTCCTCGATGGGCGGTACGGGCTCGGGAGCCTCTTCGGGGGCTGGGGGCTCCTCGACCCGGGGCTCCTGTTGCTGGAGTTCTTCAGTCTTCGGCACCCGGCCGCCGGTCAGGCGCGCGCGGATATGGGCGGGCAGGAAGGGGTTTTCCTTTACCGGGCCCGGTTCCGGCTGGTCGAACAGCTCCCCCTGCTGTTCTTCTTTGTGGGTAGAAGGCTCCTCTTTTTTTTGCGCTGAGGGCTCTTTTGATGGCGCTGAGAGTTCTTTTGATGGCGCTGAGGGCTCTTTCAACGAAGCCGAGGGTTCCCTGCCGGTGGTGGGCAGGTCCTGCAGCGGGCGCAGCAGTGCGCGGTCGGACTCGTTGAGTTCGGCCCGGTAGTCATCGGGCAGCTCTTCGTCCACCGGCGAGAAGAGGATCGGCAGATCAATTTCGTCCAGCGGCTTCTGCTGTGGTGGACGGGGCGCCTGTACCGGCGGACGCGACACCCGCGCTGGCTTCAGGGGGGCGGAGGCCGGTCGGGACCCGCCGGGCTCGGCAACCCGGTCGAGCAGGGGGATATCGCCAATGTCGTCGGTGCCGAGGAGGTCGCGCAGGGAGTTCAGCTCGTCGAGCAGTTCGGAGGGCTGCCCACGCTGGTGTCCGCGCTGCTTGTTTTTGCTCTTTCGACCGGACATGGCTGGGTGAGTGGTTGCTTACCGTATGTGAATAGGTGTCAGTTGATCTTGTGGGATTGTAACGGATATCCGCGATCGCGGAAGTGGCTGAAGCGTGATCGTGAGCGCGCCAGTACTTCCGGCTGCTGCACGACGATTTCGGCCAGCCGTTCAAAGCGGCTGAACCAGCCGGGTACCTCGCTGCACAGGTTGATCAGCAGGCCGTGGTGCAGCCCCGGCTCCTCGCCGCAGTTGATCTCCACCGCCGTGCCCTGCCCGGCGCCCTGGGGAGCGTGGGGCAGGAAGCTGTCCTCGCGGAAGGTCCACAGCAGCCGGTCCAGCTGCTCGGCGCGCTCCTTGTCGTCCACCGCCAGCAGCACGCGCAGGCCGGCGCGGTAGGCCTTTTCCGCCAGGCGGCAGGCGAAGATGTCGGCTTCCTGGCGTTGGTCGGAAGAGAGTACGTAGAAATCTATTCGGGTCATAACATATATGTATCGGCGTTCTGTGTTGGTGCAGATTGGGCTGAGCGCAGCGAAGCCCAACGGGTGCCGCGGGCGATGTTGGGGTTGACTCGCGCCATCCATTGCGCTCGCCCTTCGGGCGCCTGCGGCGTCCCAATTTGCTCCCGGCAAATTGGTCGCAGGACTCCCCCCAACCTACACACTTTGCGAGTCCCGGGGGCGGGCCTGCGGCCCGTGCGCGGAGCTGGAATTTTCAGCTCTGCGCTCCCGGGTTATTTCCCCAACAGGTACTCCACCAATAGCGGCACCGGCCGCCCGGTTGCGCCCTTGTTGGCGCCGGAGTTCCAGGCGCTGCCGGCGATATCCAGGTGTGCCCAGGTATAGTCCTCGGCGAAACGGGCCAGGAAGCAGGCGGCGGTGACCGAGCCGGCCTCGCGGCCGCCGATATTCTGGATGTCGGCGAAGTTGGAGTCCAGCGAGGACTGGTACTCGTCCCACAGCGGCATATGCCAGGCGCGGTCGCCGGTGCGCTCGCCGGCGGCGAGCAATTCCTTCGCCAGTTCATCCTTATTGGCGTAGAGGCCGGTGGCGTGGTTGCCGAGGGCGATCACGCAGGCGCCGGTGAGGGTGGCCACGTCGATCACCACTTCCGGCTTGTACTTGGCGGCGTAGGTCAGGGTGTCGCAGAGCACCAGGCGGCCCTCGGCGTCGGTGTTGAGTATCTCGATGGTCTTGCCGGACATGGAGGTGACTATGTCGCCGGGCTTGCTGGCGCGGCCGCTGGGCATATTCTCCGCGGCGGCCACCAGGCCCACCACGTTGATGGCCGGCTGCAGTTCCAGCAGGGCGTGCATGACGCCGAATACGCTGGCGGCGCCGCACATGTCGAACTTCATCTCGTCCATCTGCAGGCCTGGCTTGAGGCTGATGCCGCCGGTATCAAAGGTGATGCCCTTGCCGACCAGCACCACCGGCTTGTCGCTCGCCTTGCCGCCCTTGTACTGCATGGCGATCAGCGCCGGCGGCTGGTCGCTGCCCTTGGCCACACTCATAAAGGCGCCCATGCCCAGGGACTGCATCTTCTTGTCGTCGAGCACTGTGGTGGTCAGCTTTGTATGTTTTTTCGCCAGTGCGCGGGCTTCGGCGGCGAGGTAGCCGGGGGTGCAGATGTTGCCCGGCAGGTTTCCGAGCTCCCGCGCCACATTGCTGCCCACGGCCTGGGCTGCACCTATGTCGACGCCGCGCTGTATCGCCTTCAACTGCTTGCGCTCCGGTGCATGCACGGTGAATTTTGCCAGCGGATTACCCTTGGCGTCGCTCAGGCAGCGGGTGAATTTGTAGGCGGCGAGGCCGGCGGCCAGGGCCAACTGCTGGGCCTGCCAGGCGGCTTCGGCATCGGCTACTTCCAGTTCGGTCAGGTAGCTGCAGGCGTCCTTGAAGCCCTTGGCGGCGCCGGCGCTGTTGCGGGCCAGCTTGCGGAAGTCGGCCTGGCTGAGCACGCCGTCACCCGCGCGCACCAGCAGTGCGCGCTCTGCCGGGCCCTCCACCAGGTTGAGCACCAGGGTGCTGGCCAGCTTGCCGCCGAGGTCGCCGCGCTTGAGTATCTTGCCGATGGTGCCGCCGCAGGCCTCATCCAGCGCGTTGCCGCTGGCGC
This sequence comes from Microbulbifer sp. SE14, assembly GCF_059834885.1. Taxonomy (NCBI): domain Bacteria; kingdom Pseudomonadati; phylum Pseudomonadota; class Gammaproteobacteria; order Cellvibrionales; family Microbulbiferaceae; genus Microbulbifer; species Microbulbifer sp. SE14. The sequence goes on from NZ_JCBAJA010000009.1 coordinate 167,124, forward strand.
TGAGGCGGTTTTTGGAGTCGACGGCGATAATGGCGCAGGCGCTGCGCTGCTTGCTGATATCGGAGACCTTGGCAGAGAACTGCATAATTCCTTTTCCTTTCACTTAAACGGAATTCGATGCCCCGCTGTTCGAGACATCGCGTAATAATTTGGCGATAATGCGCCGCAAAGTTTAACCCCTGAGCCGCCGGATTGCTGTACGGGGGCGCGACTTGCTCATTTTTTGATCCAGAATTCACCGCATCACTGTCGCCAAGGAATTCATTCGTCCTGTGATTATTTTCCGCTACCTCTGCCGCGAGCTGCTTTTCGCCACGCTGGCAGTCAGCGCTGTTCTTTTGCTGATGGTGATGAGCGGCCGCTTCGTGAAATACCTGGCGGACGCGGCGGCGGGCGACCTCTCCGCAAATATTCTCTTTTCCCTGATGGGCTACCGGTTGCCCGGCTTCCTGGAGCTGGTGCTGCCACTGGGCCTGTTCGTCGGCATTCTGCTCGCCTACGGCCGCCTGTATATCGAGAGTGAAATGACGGTACTGCACGCTTGCGGTTTCAGCGAGCGGCGCCTGCTGGTATACACCCTGGCGCCGGCATTTATCGTCGCGCTGGTGGTGGCGGCCATGAGCCTGTATTTCTCGCCCACCGGCATGGAGCGCTCCTCTGGCCTGCTGACCGCGGACAAGTCGCGCAACGAGTTCGATCACCTGGTGCCGAAGAAATTTGTTGCCACCGAGGGGGACAGGGCCGTCTACTACGCGGATTCCCTCAGCGAGGACAAGTCCACCATGTACGATGTCTTCCTCGCCGAGCTGGGTTCCTCCCGCGCGGAGACGGAGACAGACCACCAGATCGTCACAGTTGCGCGGGAGGGGGTGCAGCAGATAGACCCGGATACCGGGCTGCGCTACCTGGTACTGCGCGACGGCTACCGCTACGAGGGCGTTCCGGGTCAGCGGGATTACCGCCTGATGAAGTTCTCCAGCTACGAGGTGCAGTTGGAAATTCCCGAGGCCCGCAGTCGCTGGCGCGACCGCATCGAGTCCGCCGCGACCCTGGACCTGTGGCGCAGCGACAACCCGGTGGAGCGGGCCTACCTGCACTGGCGTTTCAGCCTGCCGGTGCTGGTGCTGGTGGTGGCGGTGCTGGCGGTGCCCCTGTCCCGTACCAACCCCCGCCAGGGCCGCTACGCGAAAATGATCCCGGCGGTACTGCTGTACATCACCTACCTGATGATTCTGCAGGGGGTACGCGGCGCCGTCGAGGACGGCAAGATCGCCAACCCGGCGGCCATCTGGCTGGTGCACCCGCCGTTTCTGATTCTCGGCCTGCTGATGCTGGGCGGGAGCAGTTGGAGGCGCCGACCGAAGCGCGTCGATTCACAGCCCCGGGAGGCCGGCAATGCGTAAGCTGGATACCTATATCGGCCGCACTGTGGCGCTGGCCGTCGGCGCGGTGCTGATGGTACTGATCGGCCTGGATGTGATCTTCGCGGTCATCGATGAGCTGGGCGACCTGGAGGGTGACTACCAGTTTGCCGATGCCCTGCAGTATGTGCTCTGGACGCTGCCGCAGCGGGTTTACGAGCAGCTGGGTTTCTCGGCGCTGGTGGGCTGTATGGTGGGGCTGGGCACCCTGGCCGGTACCAGCGAGCTGACCGTGATGCGCGCCGCCGGCGTCTCCATCGGCCGCATCGCCTGGGCGGTGATGAAACCGGTCATGCTGCTGATCGTGCTGGGGCTGGCGCTGGCGGAATTCGTGATTCCGCACACCAACCAGACCGCGGAAAACCGCAGGGCCATGGCCCTGGGCGAGCTGGAGGGCAGCGGCCTGGAAGAGGGGTTGTGGATCCGGGAGGGCGGCGAGTTCGTGCACTTCAATGCGGCGCTGTCCAGCGGCGAGCTCTACGGTGTCACCCGCTACCGCTTCGGCGATGAGCGGGAACTGCAGCGGGTGGAATTCTCCGAACTCGGCCACTTCACCGGCGACAAGTGGGTACTGGAGAACAACCGCGCCACCACCTTTACCGCCGAGCGCGCCCTGAGCGAGGCGACTGCGCGGAGCGAGTGGCAGGCGGATATTTCACCGGAACTCTTCTCCCTGGTGGTGCCGCTGCCGGCGGATTTGTCGCCGCGCAACCTCTGGTCCTACGGCAACTTCCTCGACCGCAAGGGCGAGGATTCCGGCCGCTACTGGCTGCAGTTTTGGAAAAAGTTGCTGCAGCCGCTGACCATCGCCAGCCTGGTGATGGTGGCCATCTCCTTTATCTTCGGCCCGCTGCGGGAAGTGACCACCGGCCTGCGCGTCTTTACCGGCGTTATCGTCGGCATCGTCTTCCAGACACTGCAGGACATGCTCGGCCCTTCGTCAGTGGTGTTCGGCTTCCCGCCGTTTATCGCCGTGTTGCTGCCGATACTGCTCTGTTTTGCGGTGGGCTGGTTGCTGTTGAAGCGCGCCCGGTAGATGAATGGTCGGTGGTTACTCAAGCTTCGGAGTTCACGGGGGTTGGCAATGTCGGAGTGAGGCGGCTTCGAGCGGCCCTGCTGGCGGTGGTTACCTGGCAAAAAACCTCATCGGTAAATATTTGCCAGGTAACCACCGCCAGCAGGGCCTAGCGCAGTGCCACCCGGAGCGTCCCGGACCTCGACGTGAACTCCGAAACTTTAGGTGGTTAGAATACTGACCACTGACCACTGACCACTGACCACTGACCACTGACCACTGACCACTGACCACTGACCACTGACCACTGACCACTGACCACTGACCACTGACCACTGACCACTGACCACTGAC
>NZ_JCBAJA010000010.1:0-166420 GCF_059834885.1 Microbulbifer sp. SE14
ACCTCCTGGAGCTCCGCGAAACCCTTCTCCAGCCTCGCAAGGCTGCTTCCGGTCCCGCTCGAAGTGGCGCGCATTATAGCGACCTCCTCGACCTTGGCAAGCTCTTTTTTGAAGAAATTTTCTTAAGAAAATCAATCACTTGGAGCTGCCACCCCGCCGCTTGCTCAACGACGAGGGCGCGAACTATACGGGTTGCTCCGGCACGCTGCAAGCCCTTTTTTACAATCTGATGAAATTAAATTTTGCGGGCCGGAAGGCGCCGGCGGATCAGGCCGCCAGCTCGAACAGGTGGTACTTTTTCTTGCCCAGGCGCACGATGAAGAAGCGCCCGTGCAACGCCCTGGCCGCAGTGAATACCGCCTGCGGGTCGCTGTTGCTCTCCATGCCCACCGCCTGGCTGTTAACCAGCACCGCATTGCGCCCCAGTGCATCCTTGACCGGCTTGCCGGACGGCGCCATGCCCGCATCCACCAGCAGGTTGATCAGGCTCTGCTCGCCAAACTCCGCCTGCAGGGTAGAACTGGGCAGGCCGTCCAGGCGCAGCTGCTCGAGATCCCCGGCGGACAGCTCGGCGATTTCGCCGGAGAAGAGCGCGCGGGAGATGCGCTCCGCCGCGGCCAGCCCATCTTCGCCGTGCACCAGGCGGGTCACTTCCCGCGCCAGTATGCCCTGGGCCTCAGGCCTGCCGGCGCGCTCGCGGTCGGCGGCCTCTATCTCGTCGATCTCGTCGACGCCGATGAAGGTGAAGTAGCGCAGGAACTTGTACACATCGGCGTCGGCGGTATTCAGCCAGAACTGGTAGAAGGCGTAGGGCGAGGTGCGCTGGGCATCCAGCCAGATGGTGCCGCTCTCTGTCTTGCCGAATTTGGTGCCGTCCGCCTTGGTGACCAGCGGCAGGGTCAGGCCGTAGACCTTGCCGCGATGCTGGCGCCGGGTCAGGTCCACGCCGCCGGTGATATTGCCCCACTGGTCCGAGCCACCGATCTGCAGTGTGCAGTCGTAACGCTTGTACAGCTCGGAGAAGTCCATCGACTGCAACAGCATGTAGGAGAACTCGGTAAAGGAGATACCCTCGCCCTCGCGCTGGATGCGCTGTTTGACCGACTCCTTGTTGATCATATTGTTGACGGAGAAATGTTTTCCCACGTCGCGCAGAAAATCGAGCACATTCAGGTCACGGGTCCAGTCCAGGTTGTTGACCACGGTGGCGCTGCTGTCGCCGCAGTCGAAGTCGATGAACTGGGAAACCTGCGCCTTGATCTTCTCCACCCAGCCGGACACCACTTCCGGCGTATTCAGGCTGCGCTCCTGCGCCTTGAAGGAAGGGTCGCCAATCAGGCCGGTTGCGCCGCCAACCAGTGCGATCGGCTTGTGTCCTGCCGCCTGAAACCTCTTCAAAGTGAGAAGTGGTACTAGACTGCCAATATGCAGGGAATCCGCGGTGGGGTCGAAGCCGCAATAGAGGGTCCGGCTCTCCGTCAGATGCTGCGTCAACTCGCCGTCACCGGTCGCCTGATTGATCAGCCCGCGGCGATCCAAGTCTTTAAGCAGTGTCGCATCGACCCCGGCCATGGTTTCCCCTCAACTGAAATGATTTGTAAATAGAACCGCCGGACGGCGGCAAAACGGGCTGCAACATTACCGGACTTTGCGGTAAATACAAGTTGCGGCGTGTGTGCAAACCACTGCCTGGGAATAAGTGCAGAGGAACTCAGCCATGGACAGCCTGGTCAATTACCCCGTGAACCACGGCGGGATTTTTGTTATAAAGCCGCCTCAGTGCTCGTTTTTTAGGCACCGGACGCTCCGGGCACCGATAACAACGACAATCAGCGCCACCCGTTAAGACCATGCAAGACCAACGCAATCCGACGCCGCACCTGCTGGGCGCCCTGCGCCAGCACTTCCCGCGCACCCACGCCCTGGCCGCCGGTGCCGCCAGTTTCGCCCTGGCGCTGACCATGTTTGTCTCCACGCCGGAAGTGGAGGCCAAGCGGCTCTCCCTGCCGGTCACCCTGTCCTCGATAGAGGAGGGAAGGCCAGCGGAAAGCCTCGCGGCTCCAGCGGCCCAGGCGGACCTGGAGCAAGAAGAGAAGCTGCGCGCGCAGAGCCTCAAGGTGCAGAACGGCGACACATTGTCCGATCTCTTCCAACGCGCCGGTGTCAGCGCGGCAGAAATGTACCAGCTGCTTGCCAGCGGCAAGGAGGCGAAACGGCTGGCCAGGCTGACGCCGGGGGAAAAACTGACGTTCCATACCGACGGCGACGGCGCCCTGCAGAGCCTGGAACTGCACCGCGACCGCCTCAACCTGGTCGAATTCAGCCGCGACGGCGCCGACGAATTCCAGTACGCGCTGCATCAGCGCCAGCCGGACAGCTACACCGCCTACCGCCAGGCGGAGATCGACAGTTCCCTGTTCGTCGCCGGCAGCGATGCGGGCCTCAGTCACAACCTGATCATGGAAATGGCCGAGGTGTTCAGCTCCGATATCGACTTCGCCCTGGATATCCGCAAGGGGGATCGCTTCAGCGTGATGTTCGAGGAGGAGTTCCTCGACGGCGAGAAGATCGGTAACGGGCCCATCCAGGCGGTGACCTTCACCAACCAGGGCAAGACTTTCAGCGCAGTGCGCTATGTGGACGCCAACGGCGACGCAAACTACTACACCCCGGACGGCAAGAGCATGCGCAAGGCGTTTATCCGCACCCCGGTGGACATCGGCCGCATCAGCTCCCACTTCAACCCCCGCCGCCTGCACCCGATCTTCAAGACCCGCCGTCCCCACAATGGCACCGACTACGCCGCGCCCACCGGTACCCCCGTGTACGCCGCCGGCGACGGCCGCGTGATCAAGGCCGGCTACAGCAAGGCGAACGGCAACTACGTCTTCATCAAGCACGGCGAGAGCTACGTGACCCGCTACCTGCACCTGCACAAGCGCAAGGTGCGCAGCGGCCAGCGCGTCAAGCAGCGCCAGGTGATTGGCACCGTTGGCTCCACCGGCTATGCCACTGGCCCCCACCTGCACTACGAGTTCCTGGTCAACGGCCGCCACCGCAACCCGGCCACCATCGTGCGCAAACTGCCCAAGGCCAAGTCCATCCCCGAAGCCGAAATGGCCCGTTTCAAGGCCCAGACACAGCCGCTGCTGGCGCAGTTGGAAAACTACCAGCAGCCGGCCCTGGCGCAGAACAGCGAAGACAACGACAATAACAGCGTCAATTAATCGGACGACCGCCAGATGCCCGATCTGTATATCGGCCTGATGTCCGGCACCAGCGTCGACTCCATCGACGCGGTGCTGGTCGACTTCGGCGATGAAAACACCCTGAAGCCGAAAATCCTCACCGCCCTCGGCCACCCGATCAACCCGCCGCTGCGCGACGCGATACTCGCCCTCTGCGCACCCGGCCCCTCGGAACTCGACCGCGCCGGCCAGTTGGACCGGCAGATAGGCCAGGCCTTTGCCGAGGCCTCCAACACCCTGCTGGCCCGCGCCGGTGTCGAGGCCGGCGATATCACCGCCATCGGCAGCCACGGGCAGACGGTCCGCCACAGGCCCCCGGGCACAGTGGCATTGCCCTTCACCCTGCAGTTGGGTGACCCAAACACCATCGCCGCCCTCACCGGCATCACCACTGTGGCCGACTTCCGCCGCCGGGATATGGCCCTCGGCGGCCAGGGCGCGCCGCTGATGCCCGCCTTCCACCGCGCCGCCTTCGCCACGGACCGCAACCGTGCGGTGGTCAATATCGGCGGTATGGCCAATATCACCGAACTGGCCGCAGACGGCAGCGTCTACGGCTACGACACGGGGCCCGGCAACGCGCTGCTGGACTACTGGATAAGCCTGCATCTGGGCCAGCCCTTCGATCGCGACGGCGCCTGGGCCGGCAGCGGCCGAGTGCACTCGGAACTCCTCAACCGGCTGATGGCCGATCCCTACTTCGCCGCCAAGCCGCCGAAGAGCACCGGCCGCGAGACCTTCAACGCCAGTTGGCTGGAACAGGCCTGTGCCGGCCTGGAGCTGGCGCCGGCGGACGTGCAGGCGACCCTGGCGGAAGTCACCGCATCCAGTATCGCCGAGGCCGTGCATCTGTTTGCCGACGGCGGCGAGCTGCTGGTGTGCGGCGGTGGTGCGAAAAACAAGGATCTGCTGTCGCGGCTGCGCCGGCGGCTGCCGACCTGGTCCATTGCCTGTACCGGCAGCTACGGCATAGATGCGGACTGGCTGGAGGCAGTGGGTTTTGCCTGGCTGGCGCGGCAGACGCTGCTGGGGTTGCCGGGGAATTGTCCCGGGGTGACGGGGGCGCGGCAGGAGACGGTGTTGGGGGCTATTTACCCGGCTTGATCTGGCGGGGTTCGGGACTCGGGACCCGAAAAGAATATTGAAACTCGAAGCGAAGGCCCTGATGCCGGTGGCTGTTTGCGGGACTGTCAGCGAGAGGGACCTCGCTGCCAAGCCTGCAGGGATGTATTCACGGCGTGTCCCGCAAACAGCCACCGGTAGCAGGACCGCCCCTGAGCCCGCTTAGTGGCGACGGGGCCCAAAAGACCGGTCGCGGCATGGGCGGATGGCCGCCCCGCCGCTCCTACAGGGAGCGCGGGGGAACCTGCTAGATCGAGAAGGAGGAGCCACAGCCGCAGGTGGAAGAGGCGTTGGGGTTCTGCACCACGAAGCGGGAGCCGGACAGGCCCTCCTCGTAGTCGACGCTGGCGCCCACCAGGTAGGGGTAGCTCATGGCGTCCACCAGCACCTGGATGCCGTCCTTCTCGACCACGGCGTCATCCTCGGCCACCAGTTCGTCAAAGGTGAAACCGTACTGGAAACCAGAGCAGCCGCCGCCGGTCACGAAAACCCGCAGCTTCAGTTCCGGGTTGCCCTCATCCTCCAGCAGGCTCTTGACCTTGGCCACCGCCTGGTCGGTTACCACAACCGGTTCGGGAGAAAAGGATACAGCTTCTGACATATGTCTCTCTCAGGACCCAAGGCATTCACGCCGTATAAAAATTATACTGAGCGCAGCCTCGCAGCCGCCATCTTGCTAAAACCCAGAAATCCAGTCAAGTATTGTGAAACGGCGAGCCCCCGGCACCTGTAACCGCCTCGGGAGATGCCGGGCCGCCAGGAATGACAAGCGGCCGGGGAGAATCACTCGGCGTCGATGACGGTCTCTTCCGAGTACTCGATCATACGAGGCTCGCCGGCGCTATCGATTTCCACGTTGGAAACCAGCGCGCCGTTAACCTGGGCACCTTTAACCATCTCTATCAGCTTGTAGTGGACATTGCCCTCCACCATCGCCTTGGAGGCAAGTTCCAGGTGGCGCGAGGCGTAGACGTCGCCCTTGACATTGCCGTTGATGACTACGTGGGGGACGCGGATCTCACCCTCTACCATGCCGCCGTCAACGATTTGCAGGCGCGCATCGCTGTCGCTGTGCGCATTCACGTTGCCCTTCACCTTGCCCTCGATCACCAGGTTGCCGCGAAAGTGCAGGTCGCCGGACACTTCGGTCTGGCGCGCAATCAGGGTAGTGTGGTTGCTTCCGGAGCTGGCCATAGTGTTATTAACCTTTTCTTTCTTACTAAACATACTCAGATAAAACCTCGTGCATGCAGGCCACAGGGCCGACTAACTCTTCTGAACCAGCCAGCCGTAGCGCTGCTCGATATTGAATCCCTTGCGCCCGCTGGATTTGAGCGACAGCTCCACCCCTTCCGGCTCAAAACCCTGGGGCAACTGTAGCTCGCCTTCGATATTCTGGAAGTACTTGAAGCGCAACGGAATCGATTCGCTGTCCACCTGCGGCGACAGATCGCTCAGGGGGTAGCGTTTTGGCTCTCCGTCCTGGCGGCCCACAACGGTGAAGGTCGCATGCCCCTTCACCACATTGTGTCGCGTGGCCGACTGCTGCACCAGCAACTTGTATTGGTAGCGGCGCGCATCGGCGGTCTGCGAAATACTGAAGCGGCCGATGGAGACCCCATCGCTGCCGTCGGCCGGGGCCATCAGGCCGCGGTAGAAGGAGATTTCCTGCTTGAGCTCGGCGATGCGGCTCTCTTTCTGCACCAGCTCGGCGCGCACCTTCTCGCTGGCCTGCTCGCCGATGAGCAGCGACTGCTCCGCGGTGGCGACACGCAGGCGCAGTGCCTCGTTCTCGCCTTTCAGCTCATCCAGCTGCTGCAGGGCCTTTTCATGGGCCAGGGTTTTCTGGTCGAGGCTGCTGCGCAGGTGGTGCTGGCCGGCGAAATAGGCCGCAGCCGAAGTCGCCAGGACCAGGAAGGCCGCCCCGACAACGGAGAGGGCCCCGGAAAACGGGCGATCCGGCACCACCTTCATGCGGTACTGCTTGCTGCCTTTTACTTTGCGCGCCATGAAATCCGCTGAGTTCTTATCTGGTTATTTGGTAGGAATGTGCCGATTCTAAGGTAGCAGCGCCGGGCTCTCCAGCCCCAGCGTCTCATTTAGGCCGAACATGATGTTCATATTCTGCACCGCCTGCGCCGAGGCCCCCTTGGCCAGGTTGTCGATCACCGACAGCACCACAACCGTATCGCGGTCCTGGGGCTGCATCACGGAAATACGGCACATATTGGTGCCGCGCACGCTGCGCGTCTGCGGATGGCTGCCGGCGGGCATCACATCCACGAAAGCCTCGTCCCTATAGCGACTCTCGAACAGCTGCTGCAGTTCCCCCGCCGACTGCCCGGATTGCAGTTTTGCGAACAGGGTCGCGTGAATACCGCGCACCATCGGCAGCAGGTGCGGCACAAAGGTCACCCGCGGCTCACTGGCGCCCCGGGGCAGCACCCGGCTCAGGCCCTGCTCTATCTCCGGCAGGTGACGGTGACCGCCGGCGGAATAAGCGCGGAAGTTGTCGCTGTTCTCCGCCAGCAGCAGTTCCGTCTTACCCTGGCGCCCGGCGCCGCTGGCACCGCTGGCGGCGCTGGCGATCAGCTGCTCCGGGTCCACCAGGCCCGCCTCCAGCAGCGGTATCCAGCCGAGCTGGATCGCGGTGGGATAGCAGCCTGGGCAGGCCACCAGCTGGGCGCCGGCGATATCCGCGCGGTTCACCTCCGGCAGGCCGTAGGCCGCCTGCTCCGCCAGTTCCGGCGCCCCGTGGGCCTGGCCGTACCACCGCTCCCAGGTGGGGATATCCCGGATGCGGAAGTCCGCAGACAGGTCGATCACGCGCACACCGCGCTCGATCAGTGCCGGTACCTGGGCCTGGGCTACTCCATGGGGCGTGGCGAAAAACACCAGGTCACAGGCGGCCAGCTGCTCCAGATCCGGTTCGCAAAAGGCCAGGTCGCAGTGGCCGCGCAGGCTGGGGAAGAGTTCCGCCACCGGCGTACCGGCCAGGGCGCGGGAGGTGATCGCCGTCAGTTCCACTTCCGGATGCGCCGTCAGCAGGCGCAACAATTCCACACCCGTGTAGCCGGTGCCGCCGACAATTGCTACCTTAATCACCTTGTTCGATTCTCCCCTGCTGGTAAGTATGAGGCGCTGGTCAGCCAGCATTTAAATCAGCGGAGCACTCTACCACAAGCTCGAACACTTTAAGGACGTGCGGTGTCACAGCGACCCAAGGATTCCACTCCAAAGCCCCTGCCAAACTGGCCGCAACGGGAACGCGGCCTGGAAAAACTGCGCCTGCTGCTTTCCGCCCAGGACGCGCTGGCACCGCTGCTGGTCATGGCGCTGCTCACCGGCGCCTGCGCCGGCGTGGTCACCGTCGCCTTTCGCTTTGTGAGCGAGTGGCCCACCGCACTCTTCCTGTCCATACCCGGGCGCTACGAATCCCTGCCGGCCCACTGGCGCTTCGCCCTGCCGGTTGCCGGTGCGCTGCTGCTCGGCACCATTTACCAGCTGCTGACGCCGAGCCGGCGCAATGTGGGCGTGGTGCACGTGCTCGACCGGCTGCACAACCATCAAGGGCAGATGCCGCTGCAGAATGCCACCCTGCAGTTCTTTGCCGGTGCCACCGCACTGATCAGCGGCCACTCGGTGGGGCGTGAGGGGCCGGCGGTGCACCTGGGTGCCGCCAGCGGCAGCTGGGTCGCGCGCAAGCTGCGGCTGCCAAACAATTCCGCGCGCAGCCTGCTGGCCTGCGGCGTGGCCGCCGCCATTGCGGCCTCCTTCAACACGCCGCTGGCGGGGGTGGTCTTCGCGATGGAGGTGGTGATGCTGGAGTACTCAGTGGCGGGCTTCCTGCCGGTGATACTGGCGGCGGTGGCGGGCAGTGCCGCGGCGCAGATCGCATTCGGCAACCAACCGGTGTTCAACGTGCCGGCGATCCAGCTCAATTCGCTGGCGGAACTGCCGGTGCTCTTCCTGTGCGCGCTGGTTATCGGCATCCTGGCCGCCCTGTTTATCCGCGCCCACCGCCGCCTGGCGCCGCAACAGCGCCGCTCACCGCTGCTGCGCTTTGTCGTGGTCGGATTGACCACCGGCACCCTCGGCATCTGGGTACCCGAGATTCTCGGCGCCGGCTACGACACCCTGCAGCTGGCGATGCTCGGCGAACTGGGGCTGACGACACTCGCGATCATCGTGGCGGCCAAGCTGGTCGCCACCGCCCTCGGCACCGGCCTGGGAATTCCCGGCGGTGTCATTGGCCCCAGCCTGTTTCTCGGCGCCTGTATGGGAGGCATCGCCGGAGGCCTGACCAACCTCTGGCTGGGCGAGTACACCGCCAGCCCCGGTTTCTACGCCATGGTGGGCATGGCGGCGATGATGGCGGCGCTGCTGAACGCGCCCCTGGCCGCGCTGCTGGCGATTCTCGAGCTGACCTACAACCCCAATGTGCTCTTCCCCGGCATGATGATGATCGTGGTGGCCTGCCTGGTGAGCCGCTACTTCTTCTCCACCGAGGGCATTTACCAGGAAACGCTGCGCGCCATGGACAAGAGCGGCACCCCCAGCTGGCGCCAACAGATACTGAGCCGCGTCGGTGTGGCCAGCGTGATGGAGCGCCGCTTTGTGGTGGCACCGCGGAATATCACCGAGGCGGTGGCAATACGCTTTATCGAGCGACACCCGCAATGGATACTGATCGACCTGCCGGAGGAACCGGCGCCAAAGCTGCTGCGCGCGGCGGACCTCGCCAGCTTCCTGGAACGGGTGAAGGAGGCCCGCGAAGAGGGCCGCGAGGACAAGAAGCGGGACGCCGAAGACAATATCGACCTGCTCAAGCTGCCCGGCGACCGGGAGCAGCTGGCCGAACTGAACTGGCGCGCCACCCTGCTGGAGGCCCAGCAGCTGCTGGAATCCAGCGGCGCCGGCGCCCTCTATATCAGCCGCGGCTACGCTGGCGCACTGGACAACAACGCCGCCGGCATTATCCTGCCGCTGCATATCGATAACTTTTATCGCAAATAGGTGCGTGATTACTCACTTCCTCGGGACTCGGGACTCGGGACTCGGGACTCGGGACTCGGGACTCGGGACTCGGGACTCGGGACTCGGGACTCGGGACTCGGGACTCGGGACTCGGGACTCGGGACTCGGGAAAGAGTACCGGAGCCAGATGCGAAGGCCCTGATGCCGGTGGCCACCTGGCAAATGTTTACCGATGAGGTTTTTTGTCAGGTGGCCACCGGTAGCAGGGCCGCCCGGGCCTCTTTTACTGGCAACATGGGGCGAGTAGTTACGCGCAAACAAACTTATCGCCAAGGGGGCAATCGATGCTGTGGGTCAAAGCTTTTCACCTGGTCGCCGTGGTCTGCTGGTTCGCCGCGCTCTTCTACCTGCCGCGGCTGTTCGTCTACCACGTGGACGCCACCGACGCGCTCAGCCGCGACCGCTTCTGCATCATGGAGCGCCGCCTCTACCGCGGCATCGCCATACCGTCGATGATCGCCACCATCGCGCTGGGCATCTGGCTGCTGAGCTTCAACTGGGGCTATTACATGAAGGCCGGCTGGCTGCACGCCAAGCTGTTTTTCGTCGTGCTGCTGATCGGCTACCACCATATCTGCGGCGCCTATGTGCGCAAGTTCGCCGCCGGCACGGTCACCAGGAGCGGGCGCTTCTTCCGCGTCTTCAACGAGCTGCCGGTGATAGCGCTGATCGCAATTGTGATTCTGGCCGTGGTAAAACCCTTTTAAGTCGGCACGGAATCAGTCCGGCCAGCCGGTGCACAGCAACTAGAATAAAGCGCAGAGCAACCACAAGCCGAAAAAACCGCCTATGGATACGCGCCAACCCGTAGTACTGACGATCACCCACCACGACCCCAGCGGCAGCGCCGGGATTGCCGCGGATACCGAGACTGCGGCCAGTCTCGGCTGCCACTGCGCCTCGGTGGTCTCGGCGATCAGCGTCGGTGACACGGGAGAACTGATGGGCGTGGCGCCGGTGGACGACAGCCTGCTGGTGGAACAGGCGCGGGCGATACTCGAGGACATGCCTGTAGCGGCCATCAAGGTGGGCTACCTGGGCTCGGTGGACAATGTGCGCGCCCTGCACAGCGTGCTGCGCGACTACCCGGATATACCGGTGATCATAGACCCGGACGCTACCCTCGCGGACAAAGAGAGCCTGCTGGCGCCGCCGCTGTGGGAGGCCATGAGCTCGCTGCTGCTGCCCTTCGCCACCATGGCCTGCCCCAACCGTCGCGAGGCCCGTGCCATGGCGCTGGAGGCGGATGTGTTCGACGCCATGGCACAGGAGCTGCTGGAGAGCGGCTGCCGCTACCTGCTGCTCACCGGCGTGCCCTGCGAGCAGCAGCTGGAAAACCGCCTCTACGACGAGCGCGGCCTGATCCGCCAGTTCCACTGGGAGCGCCTGCCGCCCGCTGCCTACGGCATCTGCGGCACCCTCGCCACCGCCATCGCCTGCCATATCGCCCACGGCCTGACCATCATCGAGGCCGTCAGCCGCAGCCAGCAGTTCACCTGGAGCGCCATTGCCGACAGCCGCAGGCTGGGGATGGGGCGGCCGATTCCGAATCGGTTGTTCTGGGCCAAGCGCTAAGCTTCATTTCCCTGTAGCTGGCTCCCTGGCGGCCCTGCTACCGGTGACTTCTTGCCAGACACGCTGTGAATACATCCCTGTACGCTCTCCACGGCCATCCATGGCCGCAGAAGGTCTGGCAAGAAGTCACCGGCATCAGGGCCTTCGCTTTGGACACCGGGGCGCCTCCGATCAGCGGTGGGTAAAACTCGAAAGTCCGATGCGAAGGTCCTGATGCCGGGGGCCATTTGAGAAATGTTTGCCGATGAGGCTTTTTCCCAAATGGCCACCGGTAGCAGGGCCGCCAATGAACCATCTAAGGGCACGTTGTACCACCAGCCCGTGACCGCGATAATAGCCCGCCAAATTCCCAACCCATTCCCCCAAATACCCGAAAGAGCCTTATGAGCAAATCCGAGCAACTCTTTGCCCAAGCCCAGCAATACATTCCCGGCGGCGTGAATTCACCGGTGCGGGCCTTCCGCGCCGTCGGCGGCACGCCGCTGTTTATCCAGCGCGCCGAGGGCGCCTACCTCTACGATGCCGACGGCAAACGCTATATCGACTATGTGCAGTCCTGGGGCCCCATGGTGCTCGGCCACGCGCACCCGGATGTGATAGAGGCGGTGGTGGAGACGGCGCAGTCCGGCCTCAGCTTCGGCGCGCCCACCGAACTGGAAACCGAGCTGGCGGAAGAGCTGTGCCGCCTGTGGCCGAACATGGACCTGGTGCGCTTCGTCAACTCCGGCACCGAGGCCACCATGAGCGCCATCCGCCTGGCGCGCGGCTTCACCGGGCGCGACAAGATCGTCAAGTTCGAGGGCTGCTACCACGGCCACTCCGACTCGCTGCTGGTCAAGGCCGGTTCCGGCGCCCTGACCATGGGGGTGCCCTCCTCGCCCGGCGTGCCGGCATCCCTGGCCGACCACACCATCACCCTCTCCTACAACGACGCCGACGGCGTGCGCCAGTGCTTTGAAAAAATCGGCGACCAGATCGCCTGCATCATCGTCGAGCCGGTGGCCGGCAATATGAACTGCATTCCGCCAGAACCCGGCTTCCTGGAAACCCTGCGCGAGGTTTGCGACCAGCACGGCGCCCTGTTGATCCTGGACGAAGTCATGACCGGCTTCCGCGTCAGCCTGACCGGCGCCCAGGGCCACTACGGCATCGAGGCAGACATCACCACCCTCGGCAAGGTGATCGGCGGTGGCATGCCCGTCGGCGCCTTCGGCGGCAAGCGCGAGATCATGGAAAAGATCGCCCCCCTGGGCCCCGTCTACCAGGCCGGCACCCTGTCCGGCAACCCGGTGGCCATGGTCGCCGGCCTGGAGACACTGCGCCTGGTGCAGGAGCCCGGGCTCTACGAAAAACTGGCTGAGAAAACCGATCGCCTGGTCGAAGGCGTGCTGGCCGCAGCCAGGGAGGCGGGCATACCGGTGACCGCAAACAAAGCCGGCAGCATGTTCGGCTTCTTCTTCACCGACGAGTCCCGGGTCAGCAACTACCAGCAGGTGATGGCCTGCGACAACGAGCGCTTCAACCGCTTCTTCCACGGCATGCTGGAGGAAGGCGTCTACCTGGCGCCCGCCTCCTACGAGGCCGGCTTCATGTCGGCGGCGCACAGCGACGCGGATATCGAAGAGACCATCGCCGCCGCGCGCAAAGTATTCAGCCATCTGGGCTGACCATACCAACCCTCGCCTTGGAGGGCCCGCGCCAGACCCGGCGCGGGCCAACTGCCCCGCTCCACCTTTCCCAATCGCTCCGCGCTATTGCGTTCTACCGAAAAGCGCATTATAAAAATGTATACATTTTTATAATAGGTATACATCGTGGCACATTCCATCTTCGCCGATACCAGCCCCTCCGCGATCAGCGCCGGCTTTGTCGCCGTGCTGGTGGGCATCGCCAGCTCCGTGGCCATAGTCCTCGAGGCGGCCCGCGCGGCGGGCGCCAGCGATGCGATGATGGTGTCCTGGATCGGCGCCCTGGGGCTCGGCATGGGTCTCACCTGCATCATTTTCTCCTGGTATTACCGCGCGCCGGTGGTCACCGCCTGGTCGACACCCGGTGCCGCCCTGCTGGCCACCAGCCTGGTGGATATTCCCATGGCCCAGGCAACAGGCGCCTTCCTGTTCAGCGCCCTGCTGACGCTGCTACTGGGCCTGTCCGGCGCCTTTGAAAAGGTGATGCGCAAAGTCCCGGCGCCGATCGCCAGCGCCATGCTCGCCGGTATCCTGGTGCAGTTCGGCCTGTCCGTATTCACCTCGCTGCAAAGCAGTCCGGCACTGGTGGGCGCCATGCTGCTGACCTACCTCCTCGGCCGCCGCTGGCTGCCCCGCTACGCGATCATCCTGGTGCTGGTCACCGGCTTCGCCGCCAGCTGGCTGCTGGGCCTGGTCCATTTCGAGCAGATCCACTGGGCACCGGGACGGCCGGTATGGGTGGCGCCGGAATTCGAGCTCTCCACCCTGCTCGGTGTCGGCCTGCCGCTGTTTATCGTCACCATGACCTCACAGAATATTCCCGGTGTCGCCACACTGCGCGCCAGCGGCTACGAGCGGGTGCCCATCTCGCCGGTGATCAGCGGCACCGGGCTGGCGTCGCTGCTGCTGACGCCCTTCGGCGGCTTCGCCTTCAATCTCGCCGCCATCACCGCCGCCATCTGCACCGGCCCCGAAGCGCACCCGGATCCCACTAAGCGCTATACCGCCGGTATCGCCGCGGGGGTCTTCTACCTGCTGGTCGGTCTCTGCGGCGCCAGTGTGGTGGCCCTGTTCGGTGCCTTTCCCCAGGCGCTGGTGGCGAGCCTCGCCGGCCTGGCCCTGATCGGCACCATCGGCGCCAGCCTCGAGGGCGCCACCCGCGAGGCCGACAGCCGCGAGGCGGCGCTGATCACCTTCCTGATCACCGCATCCGGTGCCAGCTTCCTGGGCATCGGCGCCGCCTTCTGGGGGCTGGTCGGCGGCCTGGTGAGCCACTGGATATTCACACGGGGGAAATAAGTGAGTCTTTACCAGCGCCTGAAGGCGGATCTGCAGCGGGGGCGCTTCGCGCCGGGCCGCGTGCTGAAGCAGAGCGAACTGGCGGAGCTCTACGGCGTCAGTCGCATCCCGGTGCGCGATGCGCTGCAGCGACTGAAGAGCGAGGGCTGGCTCGGCGAACACGGCAAGCGCGGTGTGGCGGTGCCGCTGTTCGATCCGCTGGAAGTGGAGGATCTCTACCTGATGCGAGTGCGCCTGGAACCCCTGCTGCTCGGGTTCGCCGCGCCGCACCTCAGCGGTGAAACACTCGGCCGCGCTGAGGACATTCTCGAGCGCATGGAGAATGACCCGCAGATGGCGGCGGCGGAAATCGGCACGCTCAACTGGCAGTTTCACGCCTGCCTCTACCGGGCAGCCGGCCGCCCGACCCTGTTTGCGACGGTGGAACAGCTGCACCGGCAGTGCGAGCGCTATATCGGCTACCAGTCCCGCAGCCTCGACTACCAGGCGCGGAGCCAGCGCGAGCACTACGAAATCCTGGCGGCACTGCGACGCGGCGCAGGGAAAGAGGCGGAGAAAATACTCGAGGAGCACATCGCCGCGGCCGGGCGCGCGCTGGTAGAACACCTGCGCGAACCCTAAGCGGCAGCCGGTTTGTTATGATTGCCGCCACATTAAACCCTTTCTTCCGGCCGGAGTGATTTTCCCCATGAGTAGCAGCCTTCACCGCGGCGCCTATCCGAACACCCGCCTGCGCCGCCTGCGCGCGCAGGATTTTTCCCGCCGCCTGGTGCGCGAGCACCGACTGACCTGCGACGACCTGATACTGCCGCTGTTCGCAATCGAGGGCCGCGGCGAGACGCAGAGGGTCGAGTCCATGCCCGGCGTCGAGCGCTTGACCGTGGACCTGCTGGCGAAGAAAGCGAAGGCGCTGGTGCAGCTGGGCATTCCCGCGGTGGCCCTCTTCCCGGTGGTGGACCCGGCGCACAAGTCGGAGGACGCCCGCGCCGCCTACGACGCCGATGGCCTGGCCCAGCGCGCCGTGCGCGAACTCAAGGACGCCGCGCCGGAACTGGGCGTGATCACCGACGTCGCCCTGGACCCCTTCACCAGCCACGGCCAGGACGGCCTGATGGACGACAGCGGCTACATCGTCAACGACGACACGGTGGAAGTACTGGTGCAGCAGGCCCTGTCCCACGCCGCCGCCGGCGCCGACGTGGTGGCGCCGTCGGACATGATGGACGGCCGCATCGGCGCGATACGCAATGCGCTGGAACGCGGGGGCCATGTGAACACCCTGATCATGTCCTACGCCGCCAAGTACGCCTCCGCCTACTACGGGCCCTTCCGCGACGCGGTGGGCTCCGCCGGCAACCTGAAGGGCGGCAGCAAGGCCGGCTACCAGATGGACCCGGCCAACGGCGACGAGGCGCTGCATGAGTGCGCACTGGACCTGCAGGAGGGGGCGGACATGATCATGGTCAAGCCGGGCATGCCCTACCTGGACGTGGTGCGGCGGGTGAAGGACCAACTCAGGGTGCCCACCTTCGCCTACCAGGTGAGCGGCGAATACGCGATGCACTGCGCCGCGTTTGAAAACGGCTGGCTGAACCGGGAGGCGGTGGTACTGGAATCCCTGCTGGCGTTCAAGCGCGCCGGCGCCGACGGCATTCTGACCTATTTTGCCGAGGAGGCGGCGCGGCTGCTGCGCGACGGCTGATCCACCGGCGACCGCTCGATGTCACTTCCAGTTCATGGATATGGGAAGTATCGGGAGCCGGTACACCGCGATCACAGCAGCCGCCCCCAGGCGCCCGGATCGACCACTGCCACAAACACCAGCCCCACCAGCGCTCCCCAGAAATGCGCATCGTGGTTGATGCGCCGGGTGCGGTCCCGGCCGGCGTAATAGCTGTAGGCAAGATAGAGCAGGCCGAACAGCCAGGCCTGGATAGGAATCGGCAGGAACAGCAGAAACAGCTCCGCCTGCGGGTAGTAGACAATAAACGCAAACACCACCGCGGAGATGGCGCCGGAAGCGCCGACGCTGGCGTACTTGGGATTCTGCCGCTCCTTGAGCAGCGTCGGCAGGTGACTGCCCACCAGCGCCAGCCCGTAGAGCAGGGCGAATGCGGGCGTGCCTATCTGCCGCTCCAGCGGTGGGCCGAACATCCACAGGCACCAGATGTTGACCACCAGGTGCAGCAGATTGGCGTGCACGAAACCCGCCAGGACGAGTGAACCCAGTTGCTGGCCGCGCCAGACCCGATAGGGTTGAAAGGCACAGCGGGCCAGCAGGCCGGGGAACAGGTAGAGCGCGATCAGGCTGAAAGTGGTAGTCACCACCAGCAGCGCGCCGGTGGCGGAAGACAGAAATTCGCTCACCGCTGCCCCCGCCCGGCGGGTCCCGGCGCAATCAGGGCCACTGGTCCTCTTCGTCCGGCGACCAGGGCTGCGCCTCCTCCACCGGCGCACCTTCCCTGCGCTGGCGCATGATTTCCTCGTTGCGGCGCCGGCGTTCCTCGAGGATGCGCCGCTCCTCCTCGGCGCGCCGCTCTTCCTCCAGGTAGAGATCCTCTTCGGTCTGCGGCAGTTGCAGCGGTTCCTCCTCGAATTGCGGTGCCTGCTGCATCTCGTCGTCGCGGCGCAGCTGTTCCTGCAGCTGGCGCTCGCGCTCCTCGCGGCGCTGCTGCTCGCGCGGATCTATGCCCCAGCCCGGGGTCATCTCCTCCCGCGGCGCCGCCTCCTGTTGTTCCTCGCCGCCGAACCAGTCGCGGAACCAGCGCCAGCGGTCGCGTCCTCGGCACTCGGGCGCAGCTTCCAGGCGGGTCTCGTAAGAGAAAGGCAGCTCCACACCGCCGCGGCAGTACTCCGGGTTCATATACTGGCCGCGCTTGTTCACCGGCTTGAACTCGACGCCGCGGGGCGGCTCAATGCGGCCGTGGCGGTGCGGCAACTGGCGCATGATTTCGGTCCAGATGGTCAGGGCGCCGGTGGCGCCGGTCAGGCTGGTGCGCTCGTTGTCGTCGCGGCCCAGCCAGACCACCGCGGTCACCCCGGGGGAGAAACCGGCGAACCAGCTGTCGCGGTTGTCGTTGGTGGTACCCGTCTTGCCGGCGAAGGCCACGCTGCCCGGCAGGCGGCGGTAGGCGCTCCTGCCGGTGCCCTCGCGCATCACCTGTTCCAGCGCGTAGCGCAGCAGGTAGGCGGGCACCGCGTCCACATTGCGGTCGGCGCGGCGGCGGAAGTGCTGCACCTGCTCGCCGTGGGCGTCGGACACCGCCAGCAGGGTGCGCGGCTCTACATGCTCGCCGCCATTGGCGATGGTCTGGAACATGTTTGCCACTTCGAACGGAGTCAACTCCACCGCGCCCAGCAGCATCGACGGCAGCCGCGGCAGGTCCGCCTGCACTCCCAGGCGGCGGATGGTCTGGCGCACATTCTCCAGCCCCAGGTCCAACCCCAGGCGCGCGGTGGCCTGGTTGTAGGACTTGGCCAGGGCCATATACAGGGGCGTGGGGCCGTGACTGCGGTTGTCGAAGTTGGACGGCATCCACACCTGGCCGTCTGCCCCCTCGACGCGAATCGGCGCATCCTCGATCAGGGTGGCCAGGTTGTAGTCGTAGGGGCGCTCCAGGGCGGTCAGGTAGACCGCCGGCTTGATCAGGGAGCCCACCTGGCGCCGCGCCTCCAGCGCGCGGTTGAAGCCCGGGTAGTGGGGTCGGCGGTCGCCGACCATCGCCAGTACGTCGCCGCTGTGGTTGTCCAGCAGCACCGTCGCCGCCTGCAGCGAATCCTTCTGGATGCCGCGGTCCTTCTCCAACTGCGCCGCACCGCTGCTGACCGCATCCTCGGCCAGCTTCTGCACCGAGGGCGCCAGGGTGGTGTAGACGCGCAGGCCGGCGGTGCGCAGCTCCTCGTAGGAGTAGTAGGGGCGCAATTCCTCCAGCAGCCGCTCGGTGAAGGCCGGGTAGGGGTTCTGGGCCTTGTCGCCGGCGCTGGCCACTTCCAGGGGCTTGGCCTTGTGGATACGGTGCTGCTCCGGCGTGATCAGCTCCTGTTCCTGCATCACGTCGAGCACCGTGTTGCGCCGCTCCAGCGCCCGCTCCGGATTGCGCCAGGGGTTGTAGTAGGAAGCGCCCTTGGCCAGGCCCACCAGCAGCGCTATCTGGTGGGGCTCCAGGGTATCCAGCGGCTTCTGGAAATAGAACTCGGACGCCAGGCCGAAACCGTAGATGGCACGGCTACCCTGCTGGCCCAGCCACACCTCGTTGATGTACTCCTGCAGTATGTAGGCCTTCTCGTAGTGCAACTCCATCAGGATGGCCATCAGCGCCTCGTTGATCTTGCGCTGCAGGCTGGGCTTGTGGTCGAAGAAGATGTTCTTTACCAGTTGCTGGGTGATGGTGGACCCCCCCTGTACCACCTCGCCGGCCTTCACATTGGCCACCATGGCGCGGACTATGCCGCGCGGGGACACACCGAAGTGGTAGAGGAAGTCCTGGTCCTCCACCGCAATCAGGGTGTTGGCCAGCAGCGGCGGGATGTCGGCGAAGCGCACCGGATTGCGGTCGTCGCCACCGCCGAGCAGAGTGCCGATGTTGGCGGCATCCAGGCGGAATTCCTTCAGGCGCTCGCCGTTTTCGCCGCGCAGGTTGCTGATCTCGTCGTTGCGCAGGCGGAAGCCGACCACCGCCGCCGGCTCGCGACCATCGGCGTGCTGGAAGTCGCGGCGCCAGACCCGGTAGTCCATACCCTCGCGGGTCCACTGGCCCGGCTCGGTCAGGGTCCCCTGCTCGCGGTAGTTGAGGGCCTCGAATTCCGCCAGCAGTTCGTCCGGGCGCATGACCATGCCCTCGCGCAGTACCAGCGGGCGCGCGAAGACCCGCGCCGGCAACTGGTACTGGCGGCTGTCGAGCCGCTCCCGCAGCTGCACGTCCAGATAGACCATATAGCCGGCCAGTGCCAGCCCGCCCACCAGTGCCAGCAGGCCCAGCCGCACCATCCAGCGGTGTAGTCTTCCCGGTTTGGACGCCTTGCTGCGCCGGCGTTTAGTCGATGCCATATAGATGAAATACCAAAATCTTTAACCAACTATAGATAGAGTGCCAATCCGTGGATTGACCGCGATCGCGGTATGGAAGTTCACCGCGGAGGGGCCACCCTTACACCCGGATCGTTGCGCCTTCGACCGGCCCAGCCACTGGTGGCCGTCCGGGAAAAAGCCTCATCGGCAAATATTTCCCGGACGGCCACCAGTGGCTGGGCCTCAGATCACGTTAGCCGGCCAACTCTGGTGCATTGAGGTCGGCCCTTTATAAGGTCTGTGGGGCACAAGTCAAACCCGCCGCCTTGCACTTGCCCCGGGGGCGGCCATAATGCGCCCGGTAATCACACTCAAACAGCCCGGCTAAGGACAACTAAGGACAAGCATGTACCAGTACGATCTCTACGGCATAGGGGCCGCCCTGCTCGACACGGAAATCGAAGTCACGGACCGCGATCTGCAAACCCTCGGGGTGGAAAAGGGGGTGATGACCCTGGTGGACGACGCGCGCCAGCAGCAACTGGTGGACGACTTGCGGGACCACCTGGTCACCGCCAAGCGGGCCTGCGGTGGCTCCGGCGCCAACACGGTGATCGCCGCCAGCTTCTTCGGCCTGCGCACCTTCTACTCCTGCAAGGTGGCGGCGGACGACAATGGCGACTTCTACCGCGCCAACCTTACCAGCGCCGGCGTCAGCTACCCGGCCACCCTGCAGCAGGCGGACGGCGGCACCACCGGCCGATGCCTGGTGTTGATCACGCCGGATGCCGAGCGCAGCATGAACACCTACCTGGGCATCAGCGAACAACTCTCGGTCACCGAACTGGATACAGATGCTCTGGGCACCTCCCGCTGGGCCTATATCGAGGGCTACCTGGTGTCCTCACAAACGGGCCGCGCCGCCGCCATCGCCCTGCGCGAGCAGGCCGAGCGTTCCGGTGTGAAAACGGCGCTCAGCCTCTCCGATCCGGCAATGGTGCACCACTTCCGCGATGGCCTGGGGGAGATGATCGGCGGCGGTGTGGACATGCTGTTCTGCAACCGGGACGAGGCCCTGGGCTTTACAGGCGCCGATTCGGTGGAGGCCGCCGCCAAGGCATTACGCGAACACTGCCGCGGCTTCGCCATCACCCTTGGCGCCGAGGGCGCGCTACTGTGGGACGGCGAGCAGCAGTACCGGGTATCCAGCCCCAGGGTGCACGCGATAGACACCAACGGCGCCGGTGATATGTTTGCCGGAGCCTTTCTCTACGGCATCAACCGCGACATGTCCTTCGCCGAGGCCGGCGAACTGGCCTGCCGCGCGGCAGCGCAGGTGGTGAGCCAGTACGGGCCACGGCTGCGGGCGGAGCAGCATTCGGAGCTGTTGGCGCCGGTGGTATAGGCACGGGGCAGCCCTGACAAGGGCGAACACAGGGTTCGCCCCCTACAGAAGTCGATTGGGCGACGATCTAGATGCGAAGGTCCTGCTGCCGGTGGCTTCTTGCGGGACTGTCAGCGAGAGGGACCTCGCGGACAAGCCTACAGGGATGTATTCACGGCGTGTCCCGCAAGAAGCCACCGGCAGCAGGACCGCCACCTAATCGGCTACGAGCCTCAAGCGCATCCGGGGCCAGGGCATACTCAAGGTTCATCCCTACGGCAAGGTGTGTGGGTGCTGCGGATCGACGATTTCCGGCAGGCTGGCCGCCGCGGCTATGCCGAAGCCCTGGGCGTAATCCACCCCCATCAGGCGCAGCTTGTCCATCAACTCCGGCGTCTCCACATACTCGGCGATGGTCCTGATCCCCATGCGCTTGGCCAGGTGGTCGACGGTGCTGACCATGGCGCTGTCTATCTCGTCCTCGAGCATATTGCGCACGAAGCTGCCGTCGATCTTCAGGTAATCCACCGGCAGCTGGCGCAGGTAGGCCAGTGACGAGACGCCGCGGCCGAAGTCGTCCAGGGCGAAGCTGCAGCCGGCGGCGCGCAGCTTGTGGATAAAGATCAGCGCCCGCTCCAGGTTGTTGATGGCGCTGGTCTCGGTGATCTCGAACTGCACCCGCGACGGCGCCACCCCGGCTTCGGTCAGCTCCCGCAGCACGTAATCGGCAAAGGTCTCGTCCCCCAGGCTGATGCCGGAGATATTGATCGCGTAGCTGAAGCCGCTGACCCCAAGGCGCTGCTCCAGGGCCATATAGGCGAAGATCTTGCGGATCACCCAGCGGTCCACCTCCTCGATCAGGCCGTAGCGCTCCGCCGCCGGCAGGAACAGACCCGGGGAGATGACGCCGCCGTCGCGGCCGCGCATGCGCACCAGAATCTCGTAGTGGTGCACCCGCGTCTCGCCCTGCAGGGACACCACCGGCTGACGGTAGAGCAACAGCCGGTCGTCCCGCAGCGCCGCGTGTATCTCCGCCACCCAGGTGGTTTCGCGACGCTTCTCCAGCACTTTGCGCGAATCGCCGAACAGCTTGACCCGGTTGCGGCCCTGGTCCCGTGCGGCGCAGCAGGCGTCGTTGGCCGAGGCCAGCAGCTGCGTGGCACTGGGCGCGTGGCGGTCCACGGTCACGGCGCCGATGGACAGGGCCACACGGCTGTCGTTGCCCTCCCAGTGGAAGGCGAAACCCTGCACCGCCTCGCGCAGGCGCGTCACCACGCGCCGCGCTTCCTCCAGGGTGCAGTCGCGCAGCAGTATCGCGAACTCGTCGCTGCCGACGCGGGCGAAGAGGTCGGAGCCGGACAGGCAGCGGCGCAGTAGCTGCACCAGCTGTATCAGCAGCTGGTCACCGGCGCTGTAACCGAGGGTGTCGTTGATCACCTTGAAGCGGTAGACATCCATGTACAGCAGCACATGGTGCTGGCGCTTGTCGACACACAGGGACAGGGACTGCTGCAGCTCATTTTCGAAATACTGCCGGTTGGGCAGCCGGGTCAGGGAATCGTGGCTGTTCTGCCAGCTGAGGCGGGAGGAGATGCGGCGCGCAGCGGAGGTGTCGCGCAGTACCAGGACGAAGTTGGTGAGGGCGGCCCCGTCCCGCACCGCCAGCACCTGCACGTTGACCTCCAGCGGGCTCTGTGCCCCGGGGCGCAGGATGCAGGCGCTGAACTCGCGCGCGCTGGGCGGGTCAGCGCTGTCATCCCCCGACGCCAATATCGGCGGCAGGGGCGCCCCGCTGGCATCGTACAGCTGCAGGCTGTCGTTCAGGGGCTGGCCCGGCAGCAGGCCCACCAGTTCGCCGGTCATCTCGCTGACCAGCGGATTGCTGTAGGTCACCAGCCCCCGGGCATCGGTCACTATGACCCCGTCGGCGATCTCCCCCAGCGCCACCTCTGCGGCCTGCGGACTGATTTGCGCACCGGGCATCAGCTGGTCCTCCACCTGCGCCAGCAGGCCGAGGTACTCGACGGATTTCGGGTCAAATTCAGTCAAAACTGCGAGCTCGCATCTTTATGTTGTTGTACCGCACCGACCGGCAACGAGTATAGGAACCCGCAAGCCCCGCCGACCGGCAGCACCGCGAATCTGCAAAGTCCATCACACAAATCCGCGAAAACACGTCAAGTGATCGAGCTCTCCCTGCCCGCCTGTTGTTCAGGTGTTGTTTCAGGCGTCTAAATTGCACACTCAGAGATGGGTGCGCAAGAAGTTTTTCAGCTTCTCGTCCTCGAAGGCGCGCTGCAGCGTGGCGCTCAGCAGGCCGTTGATGCGGCTCTCCACCTCCTCGCGGCTCGGCTTGATCAAGGTGCGGTCCACACCGCTGGAGCGGTAGTTGCCAAAGTAGGTGGCACCGCCGATTTTCACTTCCAGTTGCACCTCGGCGGAGGTGTCCACCTTGCTGGTGTACAGCTTGTTGGGACTGTCGTACTTGAGTTCGGTCAGTTTGGCCAGCACCTGCACCTCGGCTGCCTCGCCGACGGTGCGGAAGGACCAGTTGGCAAAGCCGTCGCGCAGCGTGTCGGCGATGGCGTTTTCCACGTTGTTGGCCAGGCTCACCTGCGCCGTATCCGCGTAGATACCACCGAGGGAACCCAGGCCGCCCCCCGGCAGCTGGTTGACGCCGCGCACACTCAGGGTGTAGCCGGAGCCGATATCACTCGGTGCCACTTCCACCTGCGGGCGCACCTGGATCTGCAGCGGGCTGTGGGCGCAGGCCGCCAGTGCGCATGCGCCCAGGAACAACAACAGCTTTTTCATCGATTCCTCCAGTCTGTTTATTAGCGAAATTTTCCGAGTCTGTTCGTACCCGGCCACAGACAAAAGTTCAGTGGTGGTGCCGCTCTTCTGCCGCCTGCAGTCCGCGCACCGGCACCTCGATTTCCACTTCGGCGCCGCCGGCAAAAAGAAGCCTCAGCCGCAGTTCCTCGCCGGCGCGCAACTTTACGCCGCTCAGCATCAGGTGCACGCCGCCGGGCGCCATGTGCACCTCGCCGCCGGCGGGGATGTCCAGCTGCGCCAGCGGACGCATGCGGCTGATGCCGCCGTCGCTGACCGTCGTGTGCAGATCGGCGGCGGCGTTTTCGCGGCCGGGCAGTTCGATGCCCTGTAGGTGCAGTTCGCTGTCGCCCTTGTTCTGCAGGGTCAGGTAGGCGGCACTCATTGCCGCGCCGGGCGGTGTCTCGCGCGCAAAGCCCTCCACGCCCAGTTCAACCCGGTCGCCGGCAACGGCGCTGCCGGCCAGCAGCAGGCCACAGATCAGTGCGAGCAGTGTCTTCACGCCCCGCCTCCCCCATCGGATTGCAACAGCAGCCGCGGCGGGCTGCCGAGCTTGATATCGCCGCGCACCCGATAGCCGGCTACCGCCTCGCGCAGCTTCTGGTAAATCCAGCGCCCCTCGGCGTCGGTGCGCGCGACTATGATCACCCGCAGCTGTTCGCGGCGGATACGCTCTGCGGTGCGCCGCAGCAGGTCGACCATCTGTTCCGATTTCGCCGCCAGTTGGTCCCCCGGCAGCGCCAGCGTCTCGCCTTGCGGCAGGTCCAACTGCGCGCGGCTGCGCTCGCGGGCCAGCTGCGCGCGCACTTCCGCCACCAGTGGATTGCCCGGCGCCAGCTCATCGGCGCGGGACAGGTAGCTGTTCACCTCGCCGAAAGCGCGCCGGCGCAGCGCGTCGCGGGCGCGCTCGACGAACTCGATCACAATGGTCTGGATGCCGCTGGCGGCACGCTTGTTGTCCGGGTCCAGCTGCCGGGCGCGCAGGTAGTAGTCATAGGCACTGGCGCCGGCGGGATAGGTCAGGAAACCCTGGCGCTGGGCCTCCTCGGCGCGCCCGAGGAAGAATTCCACATTGCTCCGGCGTATTTCCTCCGGCGAGGGTGCGGCCGGCTTCGGCTCCGGCAGGGGTACCGCACGCGGAGCCGGCACCGGCGGCCTGGTAACACACCCCCCCAGCCACAGGGTCAGCAATACTGCGAAAATGCGAAGATGATTAACCGACGACAAGCCAATCCCCCACTGTTGTTTTGTTACCCCACTGCCACCGCTATACTGCCGGTTCAACTGAACCCCAGCCCGCGGCGGCAGTCAGATGCATGCGTCTGACTATAAAGAATTTTTACTCCTATGGCTGTGATGACCGGCAGTTTCCGAAAAAATTTCCTCACCTGGCTGGCGACCCTGACGTTTCTGTTCGGCGCGGGCGCCAGTGCACAGTCGTCGGACAACCCCTTCGCCTCGCTGGGGGCGGCGCAGGATGCGGATTTCCTGCCGGTGGACCAGGCCTATCAGCAGGACTTCCTCTTCGCCGCCGACGGCATCAGCGCCATCTTCCAGATAGCCCCGGAATACTACCTCTACCGCGACAAGCTGGCCCTGTTCCGCGTCGACGGCGAGCGCAGGACGGAGCTGCCGCTGACCCTGCCCGAGGGAGAGGTCATCTGGGACGACTACTTCGAGAAGGAGACCGAGGTCTACCGGTTGCAACTGGAGATTCCCCTCGAGCTGCAGGACACGAGCCGGCCACTGCGGCTGGAGATCCACTACCAGGGCTGCGCCGACGCCGGCCTCTGCTACCCGCCCCAGGTGCGCCACTTCAGCCTCGACGCGGCGGAAGGCAGCGCCGTGCCGGTCGACGCGAGCAACAGCCCCCCCGCCAATCCGCCCCCTGCGGGCAGTGCGGCAAATGACGGCAATATGGCCCTGCCCCTGGCGCTGCTGCTGGCCTTCGCCGGCGGCCTGCTGCTGAACCTGATGCCCTGCGTCTTCCCGGTGTTGTCGATCAAACTGCTGGCGGTCAGCCAGGCTTCGCAGCATGCCGACCAGCGCCGGCTGCACGGCTGGGCCTACAGTATCGGCGTAGTGCTGAGCTTCGTGCTGATCGCCGCATTGATGCTGGCCCTGCGCGCCGGTGGCGAGGCGGTCGGCTGGGGCTTTCAGTTGCAGTCGCCCTGGCTGGTGGCGGCGCTGGCCTACCTGTTTTTCGCCATGGGATTGAGCCTGTCCGGCCTGACCGAGTTCGGCGGCCGCCTGATGGGCATAGGGAGTGGGCTCAGCGCCCAGCAAGGCCTGCGCGGCTCCTTCACTACCGGGGCCCTGGCCACTCTGGTCGCCAGCCCCTGCACGGCACCGCTGATGGGTTCGGCCCTGGGCTTTGCGGTCACCCAGCCGGCGGCAGTGGCCCTGGCAGTCTTCGCCGCCCTCGGCGCCGGCATGGCGGCACCCTTCCTGCTGCTGACCTATATCCCCGCCCTGGCCGACCGGCTGCCCCGCCCCGGTCCCTGGATGGACAGGCTGAAGCAACTGCTGGCCTTCCCCATGTACCTGACCGCCGTGTGGCTGCTGTGGGTGCTGGGCCGCCAGAGTGGCAGCGACGGCGTGGCCCTGGTGCTGGCCGGCGCCGTGGCCATCGCCTTCGCCCTGTGGCTGTGGCCACAGCCCCAGGAAACCCGGAGCAGGTGGCACTGGGGCAGGGGTATCGCAGCAGTGCTGGCCCTGGTATTTGCCGCCGGACTGCTGCCGCAACTGACGACGGTGCAGCGGCCCACCGCAGCCAGCGGCTACTGGCAGCCCTACTCCCCGGAGCGGCTCGAAGAGGCGCGCCGCGATGGGCGCCCGGTGCTGGCCAATATGACCGCCGCCTGGTGCATCACCTGCCTGGCCAACGAGAAGGTGGTGCTGTCCAGCGACGCCGTCAGCCATGCCGTGGAACAGCTGGGCGTGGTGGCACTGAAGGGCGACTGGACCAACCAGGACCCGCAGATCAGCGAACTGCTCGCCAGGTACGGCCGCACCAGTGTGCCCCTCTACCTCCTCTACCCCGCCGATGGCGGCGAGGCCAGGATACTGCCTCAGGTGCTGACCCGGGACGGTCTGCTGGCGGAGCTCGAGGCCGCCGCCGGGGTCAGACTCAGCACCTCCCGGCCCCCTGTTGCCAGTAAGTAAGGCCTGGGCGGCCCTGCTGCCGGGGGCCATATGGGAAAAAGCCTCATCGGCAAACATTTCCCATATGGCCCCCCCCCGGCAGCAGGACCTTCGCATCAGACTCTGCATTCTTTTCCGAGTCCCGAGGGGCGAGCAGCTCCACTGCGCCTTTGTAGCCAATCCCACCGGCAAAAAAGCCAGACACCAAATAATACTGCGCTAAATATCACGGAAAAGTCGCCGAACTGCGGCTAACTTCAATAAACTGTGCGACAGGCATGGACACAGAGTCACTTTTGCGGCACACTCGCCCCGGCATTCGGGCAATCCTGCCGAAAATTCGAACTTGTCCGCAAGATAGCCGACTTTCACCCGTTTTTGTGACTGTTTTGCGTCTTTTCTTCAGAGCGAGCTATGGCAAGACTTCTTCTGCTGCACGGCCCCAATCTCAACCTGCTCGGCACCCGCGAGCCGGAGATCTACGGCGCCACCACTCTCGCGCAGATAGACGAGGCAGCCCGCGCCCAGTGCGAGGCCGCCGGCCACCAGCTGCAGACACTGCAGAGCAACTGCGAAGCGGAACTGATCGGCCGCATCCAGGCGGCCCGCGGCGAGGGGGTGGACTTTATCGTGATCAACCCGGCCGCCTTTACCCATACCAGCGTGGCCCTGCGCGACGCCCTGGCGGCGGTGGCCATCCCCTTTATCGAGCTGCACCTGTCCAACCCCCACGCGCGGGAGGAATTCCGCCGCCACTCCTATTTTTCCGACCTGGCCCGGGGGGTCGTGTGCGGCTTCGGCGCCCACAGCTACACCCTGGCCCTGCAGGCGGCCATGCACCAACTGAGTCTGGCGCCATCCACCAAATAACGAACCAACACTGCCCAAGACACTGAGAGTGAAGAACTATGGATATCCGCAAAATTAAAAAACTGATTGAGCTGCTCGAGGAATCGGATATCGGCGAGCTGGAGATCAAGGAAGGGGAAGAGTCCGTGCGTATCAGCCGCGGCACCAGCGGCGCGCACCAGCCCCCCGCCCCCGTATACGCCGCGCCGGCGGCCCCGGTCGCGGCACCCGCCGCGCCCGCACCGGCGGCAGCCCCGGCAGCTGAAGAGGCGGAAGCCGTTCCCGCCCTGACCGGCCACCCGGTCAAGTCGCCGATGGTCGGCACCTACTACGCCGCCCCCAGCCCCGGCGCCGAGCCCTTCGTGAAAGTCGGCCAGCAGGTGAAGGTGGGCGACGTGGTCTGCATCGTCGAGGCGATGAAGATGATGAACCAGATCGAAGCCGACAAGGCCGGCACCATCGAGTCCATCCTGGTGGAAGACGGCCAGCCGGTAGAGTTCGACCAGCCGCTCGTGACCATCGTCTGAGCGGGGTGAGCCAGCATGTTTGAAAAAATTCTTATCGCCAACCGCGGCGAAATCGCGCTGCGCATACTGCGCGCCTGCAAGGAGATGGGCATAGCCACCGTGGCCGTGCACTCCCAGGTGGACCGCGACCTGAAACACGTGCGCCTGGCCGACGAGTCCGTCTGCATAGGCCCCAACCCCTCACCGCAGAGCTACCTGAATATCCCCGCCATCATCTCCGCGATGGAGATCACCGATGCCCAGGCGGTACACCCGGGCTACGGTTTCCTGGCGGAAAACGCCAACTTCGCCGAGCAGGTACAGAAGAGCGGCTTCACCTTTATCGGCCCGGATCCGGACGTGATCCGCCTGATGGGCGACAAGGTCTCCGCCATCGCCGCGATGAAAAAGGCCGGCGTGCCCACGGTACCCGGCTCCAACGGCCCGCTGCCGGAAAACGGCGAGCGTTGCCTGGAGATAGCGCGCGAGATCGGCTACCCGGTGATCATCAAGGCCGCCGCCGGCGGCGGCGGTCGCGGCATGCGCGTGGTGCATACCGAAGCCGCGCTGCTGAACGCCATCTCGGTGACCAAGTCCGAGGCCGGCGCCGCCTTCGGCGACAGCACCGTGTATATGGAGAAGTTCCTGCAGAACCCGCGCCACGTGGAAATCCAGGTGATGTCCGACGGACAGGGCAATGCCATCCACCTGGGCGACCGCGACTGCTCCCTGCAGCGCCGCCACCAGAAGGTACTGGAAGAGGCCCCGGCCCCGGGCATTCCCGACGATGTGCGCCGCGACGTACAGGAATCCTGCGTGCAGGCCTGTATCGATATCGGCTACCGCGGCGCCGGCACCTTCGAATTCCTCTACGAGGACGAGCGCTTCTACTTTATCGAGATGAACACCCGCATCCAGGTCGAGCACCCGGTCACCGAGATGGTCACCGGCGTCGACCTGATCAAGGAGCAGATCCGCGTCTGCGCCGGGGAGAAGCTGTCCCTCAAGCAGGAAGACATCGTCATCAATGGCCACGCCTTCGAGTGCCGCATCAACGCGGAGGACCCGAAGACCTTCTTCCCCTGCCCCGGCAAGGTGAACAACTTCCACGTGCCCGGCGGCCTGGGCGTGCGCGTCGATTCGCACCTCTACTCCGGCTACACGGTGCCCGCCAACTACGACTCGATGATCGCCAAGGTCATCACCCACGCCGAGGACCGCAAAGCGGCCCTGGCGCGGATGCGTGTGGCCCTGTCGGAGCTGATCGTGGACGGCATCAAGACCAATATCCCGCTGCAGGAAGAGTTGGTGCGGGACAGCGCCTTTGCCGAGGGCGGAGTGAATATTCACTACCTTGAGAAAAAGCTGGGACTGTAAGGTCGGGACTCGGAAAGAATACCGACGCTCTATGCAAAGGCCCTGCTGCTGGTGGCCGCCCGGGAAAAACGCCTGTGGCTGATAAACAGTCCGATGAGGCTTTTTACCGGGCGGCCACCAGCAGCAGGGCCGCCCGGGCACTATCTTACCGGCGCCCGCCGCAGAAGCCCGACACACCGATCGCGGCCATGGGCCGCTTCTACACACACCACTAACCACTGCTCACCCCTATGCCCTGGCTCCAACTCCGCGTAGACACCGATCGCGAACACGCTGAAAAAATCGAGAATGCCCTGCTGTTTGCCGGCGCCGTGTCCGTCACCCTGCAGGACAACGCCGACCAGCCGATCCTCGAGCCCGGTCTCGGCGAGGTGCCGCTGTGGGACCAGACCCGGGTCACCGGCCTGTTCGACGCCGAGGTGGACACCGCCGTGGCCGAGGCCAGGGCCGCCTCCTACCTGTGCGAGCTGCTGCCCAACGCCCGTTGGGAACAGCTGGAGGACAAGGACTGGGAGCGGGAGTGGATGAGCCACTACAAGCCGATCCAGTGCGGCAAAAAACTGTGGATCTGCCCCAGTTGGTGCGAGCCGCCGGAGCCGGACGCGGTCAACCTGCTGCTGGACCCCGGCCTCGCCTTCGGCACCGGCACCCACCCCACCACCTTCCTGTGCCTGCAGTGGCTGGCGGAAGAGGACCTGGCCGGCAAGAGCGCCATCGACTTCGGCTGCGGCTCCGGCATCCTCGGCATAGGTGCCCTCCTGCTCGGCGCCGAGCGCGCCCTGGGCACCGATATAGACCCCCAGGCCCTGATTGCCAGCCGCGACAATGCCGCGCGCAATGGCATAGATCCCGAGCGCTTCCCGGTCTACCAGCCAGAACAGCTGCCGCGGGAACCGGCGGATGTGATGCTCGCCAATATCCTCGCCGGACCTCTGGTGGAGCTGGCTCCACAACTGGTCGAACTGACCAGGGTCGGCGGCCGTATCTGCCTGTCCGGCATACTCGCGTCCCAGGCCGAACAGGTGAAGGCCGCCTACCGCCAGTGGATAGACTTCGACGAGGACGGCCGGCGCGAGGACTGGGTGCGACTCAGTGGTACCCGCGTGCGGTAGGGCTAAAGTTCAACTGCCACCCCATCCCGGGCGAACACAAGGTTCGCCCCTACGCGACCTGCTGATACACTTGGCGCCCCGATAAAAATTACGCAACTCGCATGTCGCAACTGGTTACCCGCTGTCCCCATTGCAGCACCTCCTTCCACGTCAATGAACAGCAGCTGCGCGCCGCCCGCGGCGCCGTGCGCTGCGGCTCCTGCCTGCAGGTTTTCCGCGCCGACGAGAATATCGTCTTCACCGACAGCGACCCGGCCGCAGGCAAAGACCTGGAGGCGCTGCTGGAGGACGACGACTTCCTGATCCACGACGACATCGACCTGGACGGCGAGGAGGAGCCGACGCCACCGACGGTGCCTGCCGGAAAAATGAAGGGGGCAGGCGCAGCCGACGAATCGGAGAAGATCGAGGACGAACCCCTGATCGGCGAGGCCTTCGGCGACAGCCAGTGGGAGGATATCGCCGCCGCACCGGCCGCGGAGCCCGAGGATGAGGAGGACGACAGTGAGGCCCTGCTCTCAGGGGGCTGGGACGACACCCCCTGGACCAACGAATCCCCGGAACCGCTGCAGAAACGTGAACCCGCCCTCACAACCCGCTGGGAAGAAGAGGCACCGGAGGACGAATTCTCCGAGAGGCTGCAGCATATCGAGGCCCATGCCAGCAGGCGCGAGCCCCCCGAAAGCCTTCCCTTTTCCGCAGATCCGGAGCGCGAGCGGCTGATCTCTGCCATAGAGCCGCCCCCCCTGGAAGTGGCCTGGAAACCCCGGCGCGACAGGCGCGTCCCCGGCTGGCTCTGGGTCCTGCTGGCACTGATCCTGGCCGCCGGCGTCCTGGCCCAACTCGCCTACTACCGCTTCGACAGCCTGAGCAAGCGGCAGCCGTGGCGGGACCTCTACGCCCGGGTCTGCCCGCTGCTGGACTGCGAGCTGCCGCCCCTGCTGGACCTGCAGGCGATCCGCACCTCCAATCTGGTAGTGCGCAGCCACCCACAGACCCAGGGTGCCCTGGTGGTGGATGCAGTGCTGCTCAACACGGCGCCCTTCGACCAGCCCTTCCCGAGCCTGCAACTCAGCTTCACCGACCTGAAGAACAAGCCGGTCGCCAGCCGCCTCTTTGCCCCCCGGGACTATTTGCAGGGAGAACTGGCCGGTCGCAAGCATATGCCCAGCGGCAGCCCGGTACACATCGCCATCGAAATCGTCGATCCGGGCAGCGAGGCAGTGAATTACGAGCTGCATATTGCACACTGAGTCACATTCTCGTTGTATACCGATACTGCAAACTGGCGCCCGGAACCACCAAAATTGCGCAAACCTCAGGCTAAACGCGCATAACGCAATCAATTTGCGCGCTTTTTCGCTTTTCCAATGTCGGGGCAGCGGCTATCATAGGCGGCTGTTTTTAGCGGAGCCGAGGTTCTCTTAACTCAAGTTCCGAAGTTCACAGAGTTTGGCAATACCGAGTGAGATTGCTTCGAACGGCCCTGCTGGCGGGAGCGTCCCAGACCTCGATGTGAACTCCGAAACTTGAGTTTTAATCGGGCTGAGGGCTCCTTTCCAGAGCCGAGGGCTCGACGCCCGAGCGGAGCAATCGTGTCCATCGCCATAGGCCCCTACATTATCGACAGACCGGTAATTCTGGCGCCCATGGCCGGCGTGACCGATCGCCCCTTCCGCCAGCTGTGCCGGAAGCTGGGCGCTGGGCTGGTGGTTTCGGAGATGGTGACCTCGGACACCCGCCTGTGGAACAGCCGCAAGTCGCGGCTGCGACTGGATCACGGCGGCGAAAGCGGTGCAGACGGGGCACCGATTTCTGTGCAGATCGCCGGCGGCGACCCGGAGATGATGGCCGAGGCCGCGCGGGAGAACGTCAAACGCGGCGCCCAGATCATCGACATCAATATGGGCTGCCCGGCGAAGAAGGTTTGCAAGAAAGCGGCGGGCTCGGCCCTGCTGCGGGACGAAAAACTGGTCGCGGATATTCTGGAAGCCGTGGTCAAGTCCGTCTCAGTACCAGTGACCCTGAAAATCCGCACCGGTTGGTGTACGGATTCCCGCAACGGGGTCACGGTTGCCAGAATGGCCGAAGACATCGGTATCTCGGCACTGGCGGTACACGGGCGCACCCGCGCCTGCGGCTATCGCGGCCAGGCCGAATTCGATACCATTGCCGAGATTGTATCCAGGGTGAAAATTCCGGTTTTCGCCAATGGTGACATCGCCAGTGCAGGGCGGGCCCGGGAGGTGCTCGACTACACGGGCGCAGCTGCAGTCATGATTGGCCGTGCAGCACAGGGACGACCATGGATTTTTCGGGAGATAGCCCACTACCTCGCCACCGGCGAGCGGCTGCCCGAGCCCTCACTGGAAGAAGTCAGGGATATTTTGCTCGCCCACCTGGGCGAATTGCACCGTTTCTACGGTGAAGTGATGGGGGTCCGTATCGCCCGCAAGCATGTGGGCTGGTACCTGAAGACACTCGCGGGGAGCGAGTCCTTCCGCCAGACCTTTTTCCAATTGGATAGCGCAGAAGCACAACATGCCAGCGTTCACCAGTGGTTTGAACGCCGAATAACGAGAGGGGCACAAGCGGCATGAACAACGAAGCACTGATTCCAGATACCGGCAGCGAAGAGGTATCCGCCGGGGGACAGACTCAACTGGCACAGCCGCAGCAGCAATCCCTGCGCGACGCCGTTGAGCAGGCGATGGAGAACTACTTCCGCCACCTGGACGGCCAGATGGTCACCGATGTGTACGACATGGTGCTGTCCGAGATCGAAGCGCCGATGCTGGAAGTGGTGATGAAGTACACCCGCCACAACCAGACCCGCGCGGCGCAGATGCTGGGCCTGAACCGCGGCACCCTGCGCAAGAAGCTGAAGCGCTACGGGCTGCTGTAAGCAAGCCGCGGCATTACAGCCGAACAACTCGAGGGGGGATGGGGTCACTCATCCCCCCTCGCTATTTGCTGACGGTGCAATCTGCCTAGCCCGCACCCGCTCATCCGGTGCAGCACTTTGGTTTCGATTCCGGCCTATCGACTCCGTGAGCAAATAGAGCCCCCGAGCGGGGGTCAACTACCCTTTTCAGAAACTCAGACGGACCAACTGCTATGACTGACAAGGTTGCGATTCGCCGCGCGCTGATCAGCGTATCGGACAAGAGTGGAATCGTTGAATTCGCCCGACAGCTCAACGACATGGGCGTGGAAATCCTCTCCACCGGCGGCACCCACCGCCAGTTGAAGGAGGCCGGCATCCCGGTGGTGGAAGTCTCCGACTACACCGGCTTCCCGGAGATGATGGACGGGCGTGTGAAAACCCTGCACCCAAAGGTGCACGGCGGCATTCTCGGCCGCCGCGGCACCGACGACGGTGTCATGTCAGAGCACGGCATCACCCCGATCGACATGGTCGTGGTGAACCTCTATCCCTTCGCGCAGACAGTGGCCAGGCCGGACTGCCGCCTTCCGGACGCCATCGAGAATATCGATATCGGCGGTCCGACCATGGTGCGCGCCGCGGCCAAGAACCACAGAGATGTGGCCATCGTCGTCAACACCAGCGACTACGAGCACATCATCACTGAAATGCGCGAAAACGGCGGCGCCCTGAGCCAGGCCAGCCGCTTTGACCTGGCGGTGAAGGCCTTCGAGCACACCGCCGGCTACGACGGTGCCATCGCCAACTACTTAGGTTCTATCGCCACTGGCGCCGGTTCTATCGCCACTGGCGCCGGTGCTATTAAAGATGGCGAGAAACAGCCCTTCCCGCGCACCTTCAACAGCCAGTTCATCAAGAAGCTGGACTTGCGCTATGGCGAGAACCCGCACCAGAAAAGCGCCTTCTACGTGGAGGCCAGGCCCGCTGAGGCCAGTATCGCCACCGCGATACAGCTGCAGGGCAAGGAGCTGTCCTATAACAATATCGCCGATACCGACGCGGCCCTGGAGTGCGTCAAGTCCTTCAGCGAGCCGGCCTGTGTGATCGTCAAACACGCCAACCCCTGCGGTGTGGCCATCGCCGAAAACATCGGTGCAGCCTACGACCTGGCCTTCGAGACCGATTCCGAGTCCGCCTTCGGCGGCATCATCGCCTTCAACCGCGAGCTGGACGGTGCCACTGCGAAAGCCATAGTCACGCGCCAGTTTGTCGAGGTGATCATCGCGCCTTCGGTTTCCGAGGAGGCCAAGACCGCGGTGGCCGAGAAGAAGAATGTGCGCCTGCTGGTGTCCGGCCAGTGGGGCGACGAGCGGGTTCCGGCACTGGACTACAAACGCGTCAACGGAGGCCTGCTGGTGCAGGATCGCGACGACGGCGCGATAACCGAAAGCGACCTGAAGGTGGTGACCAGGCGCCAGCCGACCGAAGAAGAGATCCGCGACCTGCTGTTCACCTGGAAGGTGGCCAAGTTCGTCAAGTCCAATGCGATCGTCTACGGCAGGGGCGGCCGCACCATCGGCGTCGGCGCCGGCCAGATGAGCCGGGTCAACTCGGCGCGTATCGCCGCCATCAAGGCGGAGCACGCGGGCTTGGAGGTGGCGGGCTCTGTCATGGCCTCCGATGCCTTCTTCCCCTTCCGCGACGGCATCGACAACGCCGCCGCCGCGGGCATCCGCGCAGTGATACAGCCGGGCGGCTCCATGCGCGACGAGGAAACCATCGCCGCCGCCGACGAGCACGACATGGCCATGGTCTTCACCGGCATGCGCCACTTTCGTCATTGAGGGGCGCCATTAAAGGCACCTCTGATCATATATTGGTCACATGAGCCGGCGCACAATGGGCCGGCTTTTTCTTGCCCGAAGCATTTCCGGGCTAAAATAGCCCATCCAATGGAATACACCGGCCGACTGAGGGGGATTTGAAAATGAATGTATTGGTAATTGGCGCCGGCGGCCGCGAGCACGCCCTGGCCTGGAAGGCGGCGCAGAACCCCGCCGTCGACACCGTCTTCGTCGCACCGGGCAATGCCGGCACGGCGCGCGAGCCCAAGCTGAAAAACGTTGCCATCGGCGTGGACAACTTCTCCGCGCTGGCGGATTTCGCCGAGGACAACGGCGTCGAACTGACCATCGTCGGCCCCGAGGCACCGCTGGTGGATGGCATCGTCGACTTCTTCAACGGCCGCGGCCAGGCCATCTTCGGCCCCAGCAAGGCGGCCGCGCAGTTGGAGGGCTCCAAGGCATTCACCAAGGACTTCCTCGAGCGCCACCAGATCCCCACTGCCACCTACCGCAACTTCACCGAGATAGAGCCGGCGGTCGAGTATATTCGCGAGATGGGTGCGCCCATCGTGGTCAAGGCTGATGGCCTGGCCGCCGGCAAGGGCGTGATCGTCGCCGAGACGGAGCAGCAGGCGGAACTGGCAGTGCGCGACATGCTGTCCGGTAACGCCTTCGGCGAGGCCGGCTGCCGCGTCGTGATCGAGGAGTTCCTGGCAGGAGAGGAAGCCAGCTTTATCGTGATGGTGGACGGCGAGAACATATTGCCGATGGCCACCAGCCAGGACCACAAGCGCGTCGGAGACGGCGATACCGGCCCCAACACCGGCGGCATGGGCGCCTATTCACCGGCGCCGGTGGTCACCGACACCGTCTACCA
Organism: Microbulbifer sp. SE14; assembly: GCF_059834885.1. Taxonomy (NCBI): domain Bacteria; kingdom Pseudomonadati; phylum Pseudomonadota; class Gammaproteobacteria; order Cellvibrionales; family Microbulbiferaceae; genus Microbulbifer; species Microbulbifer sp. SE14. Next base: position 35,790 of record NZ_JCBAJA010000010.1, read on the forward strand.
GCGCATCCTGAAGGAAGTGATCGAACCCACGGTCAGGGGCCTGGCCGCCGAAGGCATGCCCTACACCGGCTTCCTCTACGCCGGCCTGATGATCGACCCAGACGGCACGCCCAAGGTGATCGAGTACAACTGCCGCTTCGGCGATCCGGAGACCCAGCCGATCATGATGCGCCTCAAGACCGACCTGGTGGACCTGTGCCAGGCGGCGCTGGACAGGCGCCTGGACGAAGTGCAGGCGGAGTGGGATCCGCGCCCCGCCCTGGGCGTAGTACTGGCCGCCCACGGCTATCCGGGCAGCTACCGCAAGGGCGATGCCATCAGCGGCCTGGAGCGCGCCGACAGCGACAACGCCAAGGTCTTCCACGCCGGCACGGCCCTGGACGGCGAGCGGGTGGTCACCAACGGCGGCCGCGTCCTCTGTGCCACTGCCCTCGGCGACACAGTGGCCGGGGCCCAGGCCAATGCCTACGCCTGCGCCCGCAATATCTACTGGGACGGCGTCTTCTACCGCAAGGATATCGGCTACCGCGCGGTGGAGCGCGAGGAAGCCACCCTGTAGGAGCGGCGGGCGGCCATCCGCCCATGGCCGCGATCATTATCCGAAGTTGCCACAGACGCGGAGCAGTAGAAGATGAGTGAGCGCAAACTGACCGGCCTCGACCGCCTGTTGCTGCAGGCGGACCGCGCCCTGCGCACCCTGAGCCCCGGCGCACCGAGCTGCGCGCGCCCATCCCCGGCCAGGTCCGAGGAGGAGGCGGAACTGACCGATGCCGAGCGCAGGCACGCGGCTGGCCTGATGCGCGTCAACCACAGCGGCGAGGTCTGTGCCCAGGCCCTCTACCAGGGCCAGGCGCTGACCGCCAAGCTGCCGGAAGTGCGCGGCGAGATGGAGAGCGCCGCAGACGAGGAGATAGACCACTTGGCCTGGTGCGAACAGCGCCTGCGCGAGTTGGACAGCCGCCCCAGCCTGCTGAATCCGCTCTGGTACGGCCTCTCCTTCGGCCTCGGCGCCGCCGCCGGCAAGGTCAGCGACCGCATCAGCCTGGGCTTCGTGGCCGCCACCGAGGAACAGGTGTGCAAGCACCTGCAGAGCCACCTGGAACGGCTGCCGGTCCAGGACCGGAAGAGTCGCGCGGTGGTCGAGCAGATGCTGGTCGACGAGGAGGAACACGGCCACGCCGCGCTGGAGGCCGGCGGCGCCCGCTTCCCGGCGCCGCTGAAGGGCTTGATGTCGCTGGTTTCCAGGGTGATGACCGCTACCAGCTACCGGGTCTAATAAGGATTGGGGCCAGAAGGTTGACGTAGGCTGGGCTGAGCCTTGCGAAGCCCACTACACGCTCGCAAAGAATAGCGACGCCCGATGCGAAGGCCCCGCGGCCGGGGGCCGCTGTGCCTGCCCCGCGAACGCGGGGAAACGTTTGCCGATGAGGCTGTTGAGCGGACGGCCACCGGCAGCGGGGCCGTCCGGAGTCCGCTTTGCGACACAGGCTCCGCCGTTACACTTCCTCCACGCGGTAGCTGTGCACTATCTCCACCCCGGCGTTCCTGAGCATGATGGATGCCGAGCAGTACTTGTCGGCGGACAGTTCCACCGCCCGCGCCACCTGGGCCTCCTTCAGGCCGCGGCCGCGCACCACGAATTCCATCTCGATACGGGTAAAGGGCGCCGGGGTCGCGTCCGGGCGCTCGCCGTTCAGTTCGCAGTGGCAGGAGATGATGTCCTGGCGCGCCTTCTGCAGGATGCTGACCACGTCGTAGGAGGCGCAGCCGCCCACCCCCAACAGTATCATCTCCATCGGGCGTATGCCGTTGTTCTTGCGCCCCCCTTCCATTACCACCGAATTGCCACTGCCGGCCTCACCGACAAAGGTCAGCTCATCCACCCAGGTCACTCTGCCCTGCATTTCCTGACTCCTTCCGATTAAAGAGGGCGCGAAGCTTAGCATATTGCGCCGTTGCAACCTGAGTGCAGCGGTTTTTCGGTATAGTGGCCCTGCGCCAAAGGAGAATCCGTGGTCACCGGCATCAGCGGTTGTCAGTGAACTCCGCAACCGCTATAAGGTCTGTTTGGCATCGCACCCGCCAGGTGGGGAAAAAGTGTCGCAGGTCACACTGCGGGCCTTTGCCGGGCCGGGCCACTGTTGGGGACAGTGATTTATCGCCATAATCCGCAAATGCTGCAGCGCATTCTGGTCGGGATCAGGCACAAGAGTAAAAAATAAGGAGTAGATCCGTGACGGTTGCTACTGAAGAACACATGACTATCGGCAATATCGAAGACTTCCTGGCCCACTGCCACCGGCGCCGCTACCCGGCCAAGAGCACCATCATCTACGCCGGCGACCGCTGCGAATCCCTCTACTTCATCATGCGCGGCTCCGTGACCGTGCTGATCGAGGATGACGAGGGCCGCGAGATGATCGTGGCCTACCTGAACGACGGCGACTTCTTCGGCGAGATGGGCCTGTTCGACCAGGACACCCGCAGCGCCTGGGTGCGCACCAAGACCGAGTGCGAGGTGGCGGAGATCTCCTACAGCAAGTTCCAGGAACTGACCCGCCAGCACCCGGAGTTCCTGTTCGCCCTGGCCACCCAGATGGCCGTCCGCCTGCGCAACACCACCCGCAAGGTCGGCGACCTGGCCTTCCTCGACGTGACCGGACGCGTGGCCCGCACCCTGCTGGACCTGTGCAACGAGCCCGACGCGATGACCCACCCGGAGGGCATGCAGATCAAGATCACCCGCCAGGAAATCGGCCGTATCGTCGGCTGTTCACGGGAGATGGTCGGCCGGGTACTGAAGACCCTCGAGGAACAGGGTCTGGTATCGGTGAAGGGCAAGACGATGGTGGTCTACGGCACCCGCTGAACAGCCAGCGGATTCCGATTCGTAGGGGCGATCCTTGTGATCGCCCTTTTCATTTGGGGCGCCCCTAAGTTAGCCCAGTGGCGGCCCTGCTGCCGGTGGCTGTTTGCGGGACACGAACTAGGCGCCCCCCAGTGAATACATCCCTGGACCCAAAGCACTCGCTGCGCTCGCGGGGCCGGCCCTACGCTCTCCACGGCCATCCCTGGCCGCAGAAGGTCCCGCAAACAGCCACCGGCAGCAGGGCCTTCGCATTAAGTTTCAGTATTTCTTTCGAGTCCCGAGTCCCGAGTCCCGAGTCCCGAGTCCCGAGTCCCGAGTCCCGAGTCCCGAGTATCAGTTAAACATCTCCATCAACTTCCGCCCCGGCTCCGCCTCGCGCATAAAGGCTTCGCCGACCAGGAAGGTATTCACATCGTGGCCACGCATGGCCGCCACGTCGTCGGTGGTGTGGATACCGCTCTCGGTAACGACGATACGGTCCTCGGGAATCAGGTCCAGCAGCTTGAAGGTGGTCTCCAGCTGCACGTCGAAGGTATGCAGGTTACGGTTGTTGATGCCGATCAGGCGGTTCGGCAGGGCCAGCGCCCGCTCCAGTTCCTCGCTGTTGTGCACTTCCACCAGCACATCCAGCCCCAGCTCCAGGGCCAGGCCATTCAGGTCGCGCATCTGCGCGTCCTCCAGGCAGGCGGCGATCAGCAGTATGCAATCGGCGCCGATCGCGCGGGCCTCGCACACCTGGTACGGATCCACGGTGAAGTCCTTGCGCAGCACCGGCAGGCGCACTGCATTCCTGGCCTGCTGCAGATAGGCGTCGCTGCCCTGGAAGAAGTCCACATCGGTCAGCACCGACAGGCAGGCGGCGCCACCCTTCTCGTAGCTGGTGGCTATCTCCGCGGGAATAAAGTCCGGGCGTATCACCCCCTTGCTCGGCGAGGCCTTCTTGATCTCGGCGATCACCGCCGCCTCACCGCTGGCCAGCTTTTGTTCGATAGCGGCGACGAAGCCCCGAGCCGCCGGCTGGTCCAGCGCCCGCGCGCGCATGTCCTCCAGGGAGCACTGCAGCTTGCGCTCTGCCACTTCCCGCCACTTGCGCTCGACGATGGTTTTCAGAATGGTCGGCGTGCTCACTGCGGTCTCCTTCGCGCTCATGGCTGCTTCTCCTCTGCGCTTATGGCTGCCTCGGGGCGAAAGGCGCTGGTAAAGGCGGCCAGGTCGTTGATCTTCTCGCCGGCGAGGCCGCTGTATATGGCGTCCTGGGCCATGGCCACGCCCTGCCCGGCGGTATCGGCCACACCGCTGACGTAGATCGCCAGGCCGGCGTTCAGCCCGATGATATCCGCGGCCTTGCGGCCGGCGCCGGTGACACGCTTGCCCAAGGCGTCCCTGATCAGCGCCAGGGACTCCTCGGAACCGGATACGCAGAGACCGTCCAGGCCCTGCCGCTCGATACCGAAATCCTCCGGGCGAATGGTCCGCTCGCGCAGTTCACCGTCTTTCAGCTCCACCGCAAAGGTGTCCGCCGCCAGGCTGACCTCGTCCAGGCCATCATCGCTGTGCACCACCAGTACGTGCTCGGAGCCCAGGCTCTGCAGCACTTCCGCCAGTATGCGGCAGTAGCGCTTGTCGTAGACGCCTATCACCTGGCGCTTGACGCCGGCGGGATTGGTCATGGGGCCGAGCAGGTTGAAGATTGTGCGCATCCCAAGCGCCCTGCGCGCCGGGCCCACGTGGCGCACGGCGCTGTGATAAGTGGGGGCGAACATAAAGCCGACGCCAATGGTGTCGACGCAGCGGGCCACCTGCTCCGGGGTCAGCTCCAGGTAGATACCGGCGCGCTCGAGCAGGTCCGCGGCGCCGCTGCTGGAGGAAACTGAGCGATTGCCGTGTTTGGCCACCCGCGCGCCCGCGGCAGCGGCGACAAAACTGGCGGCGCTGGAGACATTGAACAGATTGGCGCCGTCACCGCCGGTGCCGACGATATCCACTGCATCGGTCAAGTCCAGGTCCACCTTCTTCGCCAGTTCGCGCATCATCTCCACGGCGCCGGCGATCTCATCGACGGTCTCGCCGCGGATGCGCAGCGCGACCAGCAAGGCACCTATCTGCGCCTCCTCTGCCTCGCCGCGCATTATCTGGCCCACAGCCCCGCGCATCTCCGCGCGACTCAGGTGTTCGCCGTCGACCAGTTTGGCGATGGCCTGTTGGATATTCATTATTCTTCCTCCTCCCCTGTGGTCGGGCACTGTGGCGGCCCTGGTCGTTGGGCTTGACTCGCGCCACCCATGGCGCTCACCCTTCGGGCGCCTTCGGTGCTCCAATTTGCTCCCGGCAAACTGGTCGCAAAGCTCAACCCCACCTACGGCTATGCCGCTGAGATTGTAGGTTGGGGTGAGCGCAGCGAACCCCAACACAGGGATCCGGTCAAGATTCCAAAAAGTTTCTCAGCATATCGTGGCCGTGCTGAGTCAATATGGATTCGGGGTGGAACTGCACGCCCTCCACCTCCAGCTCGCGATGGCGCAAACCCATGATTTCGTCTATCTCGCCGTCTTCGGTTTCAGTCCAGGCGGTGATCTCCAGGCACTCCGGCAGGCTGTCTTTCTCCACCACCAGCGAGTGGTAGCGGGTGGCCTCGAAAGGGTTGGACAGGCCGTGGAAGACCCCCAGATTGTTGTGCACTATCGGCGAGGTCTTGCCGTGCATCACTTGGCGCGCCCGCACCACCTTGCCGCCGAACACCTGGCCGATGCTCTGGTGGCCGAGGCAAATACCCAGGATCGGGATCTGCCCGGCGAAACGGCGAATGGTATCCATCGAGATACCTGCCTCGTTCGGCGTGCAGGGACCGGGGGAAATGACGATTTTCTCCGGCCCCAGCGTGTCAATGTCCTCAACCCCTATCTCGTCGTTACGCACTACCTTCACGTTCGCACCCAGCTCCGCCAGGTACTGCACCACATTCCAGGTGAAGGAGTCGTAGTTGTCGATCATCAGAATCATTGGGCGGCTCCTCCTCTGGATTTTTCCATGCGCCGCTGCAGGCGTGCCAGGGCCTCCTGGGTCGCGCGTAGCTCGCGCAGTATTTCGGTCTGGCTGGGCGGCAGCTGCAGTTCATCCAGGCGGCGCAGCTTGGCCTCTTCCAGGTTGTTCAGCACCACGCCGATAAACAGGTTGATCATCACGAAGGCGCCCATCACCACGAAGCTGATGAAGTAGAGCCAGGCCCAGGGCATGGACTCCATGGCCGTGTACATGATGTCGGTCCAGTCCTCGAAGGTGACGATGCGGAACAGGCTCAGCAGCGCGATGGGCAGGCTGCGCCAGTGGGTCGGGTCTATTTCGTGGAACAGGAAATAGCCGGCCACGCCGTAGATATAGAAGATGATGCCCATCAGCAGCGCTATGTGGAACATGCTCGGCAGGCTCTTCAGCAACGTGTCCACCAGCAGGCGCAGCTCCGGGAAGGCCGACACCAGGCGCAGTACCCGCAGTACCCGCACCAGGCGCGCCAGTGTCGCCAGGGGCCCGGCCGCCGGAATCAGGCTCAGGGCGATTATGCTGAAATCGAAGCAGTTCCAGCCGCTGGCGAAATAACGCCAGGGGCGGTTGCCGTGGGCAGCCATCTTGACCACCGCCTCGACGACGAAGGCGGTCAGGATCAGCTGGTTGATTGCCCCCAGCAGTTCACCGAAACGCTCGGTGACCCAGGTGGAGGTCTCCAGGCCCACGGCGACGCCGTTCAGCAGGATCAGGCCGATGACGACCTGGTTGAACAGCGGCGCGGCGACGATGCGCTCGCAGCGTTCGGCCAGAGTCAATTTTTGCGGGATACTAACTTCGTTCATCGCAGGTGGTTTTCACTGTGTCACGGTTGTTACTGGACAATGCCATCGCAGCGGCGCGGAAGAGCGCGCGGGCCTTGTTCATGGTTTCGTCCCACTCGGACTGGGGATCCGAGTCGGCCACCAGGCCGGCGCCGGCCTGGATATATAACTGACCATCCTTGATGACCGCAGTTCGTATCGCGATGGCGGTGTCCATATTGCCGTTCCAGGCCAGGTAGCCCACGGCGCCGCCGTAGATACCGCGCTTTTCCGGCTCCAGCTCGTCGATGATCTCCATGGCGCGGATCTTCGGCGCGCCCGATAGAGTGCCGGCCGGCAGGGCCGCGCGCAGCGCGTCTATGCCGCTGAGGCCGGCTTTCAGTTTGCCGGTGACATTGGAGGTGATATGCATTACGTGGGAGTAGCGCTCGACCACCATCTTCTCTGTAACCTGCACACTGCCGGTCTCCGCCACCCGGCCCACGTCGTTGCGCCCCAGGTCGATCAGCATCAGGTGCTCGGCGATCTCCTTGGGGTCCGCCAGCAACTCCTGCTCCAGCGCCTGATCCTCCTCCTCGCTGACCCCGCGGCGGCGGGTACCGGCCAGCGGTCGTACGGTCATCTCGCCCTCCTCCAGGTGCACCAGGATCTCCGGACTGGAACCAACCACCTGGTGATCGTCCAGGTCGAGGAAGTACATGTAGGGAGACGGGTTCAGGCTGCGCAGGGCGCGGTAGAAATTCAGCGGCGGCGCGTCGAAGGGGGCGGACAGCCGCTGGGACGGCACCACCTGCATCACGTCACCGGCGAGGATGTATTCCTTCACCCGGCCGACACCGCGCTTGAAGGCGGCCTCGCCGAAGTGGGACCTGAACGCGGACTCGTCGATGGCGTTGCCGTCCAGGTCCAGCGGCACAGTGTCCGGCAGCGGCTGCGCCAGTTTGCGCACCAGTTCGTCCAGGCGTTGCTGGGTGCGTTCGAAGGCCTTCTCCTGCCCCGGATCCGCGTGCACGATAAAGATCACCGCCCCGGCCAGGTTGTCGAACACCACCAGCTCGTCGCTGACCATCAGCAGTATATCCGGATTGCCGAGGGTGTCAGGCGGCGCACTATCGGCCAGGCGCGGCTCTATATAGCGCACGCAATCGTAGCCGAAATAACCCACCAGGCCGCCGTTGAAGCGCGGCAGGCCCGGCAGCTCCGGCACCCGGTAGCGGCGCTGGAACTCCTCGACGAAGGCCAGTGGGTCGTCGGACTCGCACCGCTCCACCACGTCGCCGTCGCGCTCCACCGTGATTGCATGTCCACGCACACGGAGAAGCGTCCGCGCCGGCAGGCCGATAATCGAGTAGCGGCCCCACTTCTCGCCGCCCTGCACCGATTCCAGCAGATAGCTGTAACGGCCCGCGGCCAGTTTCAGGTAGGTGGACAGCGGCGTTTCGATATCCGCCAGCACGCGGCGCACCAGCGGTATGCGGTTGTAACCCGCGGACGCAAGTTGGGCGTATTCACTTGGGGTCATGGTTGACGACTCCAGGGTTCGGAATTGCTTATCGAGATTCGGTTGGCGGGCGGCCAAACCCTGGTACAGAAGGGGAAAGCGCCCACGGGAAAGGCGGCCGGACGGTATCGATTACCGATTTTGGCCTCAGCGGATCAGGGGCGCCATCGCCAGCTGGTGTTGTGGGGGATAGTGTGGTTCACGGACATTCCCTCGTTGCAGGCGCTCAAGTGTACAAATCCATGTTGGGGCGGGCAAGGGTTTTGGAAACAGGGGACTCGTAGGGTGGATAAGCTCTAAGCGCATCCACCATCATGCCGCGGATGCGAAGCCGCCATGGATGGCAGTCATGCAGAAAACGCAGGGAGCAGCTTTCTGCCTTGACGCTCATCCACCCTACAGAACTTATCTTGCCAATTCCCGGCGCATGGCCCCAATCACTTCCGCGTAGTCATCCGCGTTGAAGATCGCCGACCCGGCCACAAAGGTGTCGGCGCCAGCGGCGGCTATCTCGGCGATATTGTCGCGGGTCACGCCGCCGTCGATCTCCAGGCGGATCTCCTGGCCCGACTTGTCGATCAGCGCCCGCGCCTCGCGCAGCTTGTCCAGGGTCGCAGGGATGAATTTCTGCCCGCCGAAACCCGGGTTGACCGACATCAGCAGGATCATATCCAGCTTGTCCATCACGTACTTGGCCGCGTCCAGGCCGGTGGCCGGGTTGAACACCAGGCCGGCCTTGCAACCGAGGCTGCGGATCAGCTGCAGGGACCTGTCCACATGGCGCGAGGCCTCCGGGTGGAAGGTGATGTAGGTGGCGCCGGCATCGGCGAACATGCGGATCATGTCGTCCACCGGCTCCACCATCAGGTGCACGTCGATGGGCGCCTCCACCCCGTGCTTGCGCAGGGCCTGGCACACCATCGGACCTATGGTCAGGTTGGGCACATAGTGGTTGTCCATCACATCGAAGTGCACCCAGTCGGCGCCGGCGGCCAGTACCGCGTCCACTTCCTCGCCCAGGCGGGCGAAGTTGGCGGAGAGAATGGAAGGGGCAATCCTGTAATCCGACATTTCGAAATCCTTATTTGTTCGCTTTGCTTTCTGCCAGGCGTGTATCCAGCCGTTCCAGGCGTTCCGGAGTGCCCACATCGCACCAGTCGCCCTCGTAGAGCTCCGCCTGCAATCGGTCCTCGTTGTAGGTGAATACCTCGCCGAGGCCGAAACAGTCGCGCGCGTGGGGGTATTCGGTCAGCACCTGCGGGCGCAGCCAGCTGATGCCGGCGAAGGTGTAGCGGGGCTTGGCGGTTCCGGACAGCAGGCCCTCATCGATGCCGAAGTCGCCCTCGGGATTGTGCGGCGGGTTGGGCACCATCAGCAGGCGCCCGGGGCAGCCCGCGGGCAGTGGCCGCTCGATCCACTGGGACAGATCGAAGTCACACCAGACATCGCCGTTGACCACCAGGAAGGGCCCCTCGCCCAACAGCGGCAGGGCCTTCAATATACCGCCGGCAGTCTCCAGGGGCTCCTCCTCCCTCTCCACCGAGTAGCGGATATCCAGCTCCCAGCGCGCGCCGTCGCCCAGCCGCTCGCGGATCTTGTGCCCCAGGTGGCCCAGGTTGATCACCACGCGCTTGACACCGACACGCGCCAGCCGCTCCAGGGCATACTCGATCAGCGGCTTGCCATCCACTGGCAGCAGCGGCTTGGGCAGGTTGTCGGTCAGCGGGCGCATGCGCTTGCCGAAGCCGGCGGCCAGCACCATGGCGGCGGGAATCGGGTTATCTGTACTGTCGGTCATCGGGATATTCTGTTCTCTTCTCTCTAACGGTTACCGGCGCTGCGGTAGTCCCGGTACCAGTCCTGACCCTCGGCCAGCGGCAGCAGTTCGGCGCGGAACCAGTCGGCGAAGGGCTTCAGCTCCGGGTAGCGGTCCGCCACCTCCAGCGCGTAGCGGATCACCAGCGGCAGGTCCGGCAGGTAGCCCCGCTTGCCGTCGCGCAGGTAGAGGCGCGGGAAGAGGCCCAGCACCTTGATATGCCGCTGCAGGCCCATCCAGTCGAACCAGCGCAGGAAAGTCTCCGGTGCCACCGGCTCCAGCACTCCGGCCGCCTCGGCGGTGGCGGCGTAGGCCAGGGCCCAGCGCTCCACCCGCTCCCGCGGCCAGCGTATATAGCAGTCGCGCAGCAGCGAGGCCAGGTCGTAGGTGACGGGCCCCCAGACGGCGTCCTGGAAATCCACCACACCCGGGCGCTCGCCGTCGCGGATCATCAGGTTGCGGCTGTGGTAGTCCCGGTGCACCAGCACCTGGGGCTGCTCGGCGGCACTGTCCAGCAGCAGGCTGAAGGTGTCCTCCAGCAGCCGCTCGTCCGCCTCGCTCAGCCGGTAGCCGAGCAGCTTGCCCGCCAGCCACTCCGGCAGTATGCGCATCTCCGTCAACAGCAGTTCGCGACTGTAGGGCGGGAAGAGGTCGTCCGCCGGCGGTATCTGCTGCAGGCACAGCAGCTCGCTCAGCACCTCGGCGTAGAGGCCCTCGACGCTGTCTTCGTCGAGGAGGCCGAGCAGCTGCTGGTCGCCCAGATCCTCGAGCAGCATAAAGCCGTGTTCCACATCCGCCTCCGCCACCATCGGCGTGTGGATACCGTGGCGGCGCAGGTAGTCCGCCACGGCGACGAAGCGTGCGGGGTTGGTGCGTTCGGGCGGTGAATCCACCGCGATCAGCGGCGGCTCCGTCAGGGCGCGGAAATAGCGGCGGAAGCCGGCGTCGCCGGCCAGCGTTCGCAGCGGCACCGCACTGCCAGCGTGCAGCGCGCGACCGGCCCAGAGGCCCAGTGCCTCGCGCCTCTTATCTGTTGCGTCTGTTGCGCCTGTCGCGTCTATCTTGCCAGCCGCCGCGTCTGTCGAAGGCTCACTCATGCACCGGTACTACTCAGATGGTTTGGCCGCATTGTAACCGGGCCGCCGGCGCCGTCCAGCAACGGCGGCGCAATTCCCGGCAGTTTTGCCCCGGAACCAAGCCATTAGTGTTAACCACCCCTACATTCAAGTAGAATCGTCCGCTGATTTTTGCGCACCCCCACTCCCCAAAAAAAAGCGGCGGGAAGAGCGCAGTCCCCTCTTAGGAAACACTAAAGATAGCCGGAACATATCACCTGATGCTGGAAGCTTCCCGGTGGCGCCGCCTGGCGCTGGCAATCGGACAAATCTCGCGCCCGCGCTCCCTCGCCATCGGCCTGATCGCCGCGCAACCGCTGTGGGCCGGCGCGGCGGAAGAGCCCGCGGATGCCGCTGCCGCCGAAGCCGGGCTGGAATACAACCCCTACCTCTACCTGGACTGGTTGCCCAAGTGGCAGCTGACTCCGGAACAGCGCGCCGCCATGCCGGCGGTCTGCTCCGGCGCCTTCGTGGCGCCGCCGCGCAACTACATAGGCGCAGACCTGCTCCCGGAGGAGGCGCCGCTGCGCGCCACCGCCGACGAGTCCAAGTGGCTGGACGACGGCACGGCGCAGCTGCGCGGCAACGTGCATATCACCCAGGGCCACCGCCAGCTGTTTGCCGACCAGGTGGATGTCAACCGCAACGAGAACACCGCCTACCTGCGCGGCGCCATCGAGATGCGCGAGCCCAACCTGCTGGTGCGCGGCAAGGCCGCGGAGGTGCACACCGACAGCAGGGCCGCGGCCATTGAGGACGCGACCTATGTGATGCACGATGCCTTCGTGCACGGCAGCGCCAGCCACGCCGCCCGCGAGGCCAGCGGCGAACTGATCCTGACCCGGGGCAGCTACACCCGCTGCGAGCCGGGCGAGGAGATCTGGCGCGTCAGCGGCGGCCAGATCACCATCGACAATGTGGAACGCCAGGGGGTGGCGCGGGACGTACGCCTGGAGATCCTCGATGTGCCGGTCTTCTACTTCCCCTACCTGCGCTTCCCGGTGGGGGACGCGCGCCTGTCCGGACTGCTGTTTCCCGCCGTCAGCCACAGCGACGAGAACGGCTGGGATGTCGCCATCCCCTACTACTGGAATATCGCCCCGCAGATGGACGCCACCATAGTGCCGCGCTATATCCAGTACCGCGGCACAGGTGCGGAAGTGGAAGTGCGCCACCTGAGCCGGCTGTTCAATACCGAAGTGCGCGTCGCCGGCCTGCCGAATGACAAGGGCGGCGACGACGAGGATGCCCGCGAGCTGATCCAGGCCGGTTTCCCGGAGGACCTTGTCAATCCGGCCAAGGGCACCGACCGCTGGCTGCTGAACCTGGAACAGCAGGGCGGCAGCGACAGTTTCTGGCGTACCAATATCGATTACACCAAGGTCAGCGACCCCGACTACTTCCGCGACCTGGACACCGCCAACCTGAGTGTGTCCGCCGAGACCCAGGTCAACCAGACGGTACAGGGCACACTCAGCAGTGAACACTGGCAGGCGACCCTGCGCGGCCAGGATTACCAACTGCTGCAAAAGGACAGGTTCGACACCTACGCCCAGTTGCCGCGCCTGGACGTGGACGGCAACTACCGCTGGGGCGACTGGCTGCTGTCGATGCAGAACGAGGTCACCAGTTGGGACCACGACGACACCCAGACGATTCAGGTCATCCGCGACACCTCGGACCCGAACAGTGTCAGGGATATCACCCGGGACTTCGTCACCGGTGAGCGCTACCGCCTGGACTACGAGTTCTACTGGGACCAACAGTGGCTGTGGGGCTATATCAAGCCCGGCGTGGCGGCGCGCTACCTGAGCTACCGCCTGGACGACCAGTTCCTGAAGCCGGAGAGCAGCGATACCCCGGAGGTCTCGGCAGGCCAGTTCACCCTGGACACGGGGCTCTTCTTCGAGCGCGACAGCAACGCCTTCGGCCGCGACTATGTGCAGACCCTGGAGCCGCGCCTGTTTGTCCTGGTCAGCAGCGACGCCGACCAGAGCGACTTTATCGATATCAGCCAGAGTCCGCTTGATGGCGGCAACGACCTGCTGTTCGACACCTCGCTGTTCACCTTCAGCTACGACCAGCTGTTCCGCGACAGCCGCTTTACCGGCAATGACCGCATCGACGACGCCGACCGGGTGGCCCTGGGCCTCACCACGCGTTTCATCGATCCGTCCAGCGGCCGCGACCTGCTGTCCGCCAGCGTCGGCCAGATCTTCTATTCCGACGACACACGGATCGGCCGCACCGGCTTCATCGAGGACTCCCCCCGCTCGGAACTGGCCGCACGCCTGGAGAGCCGCCCCATCCAGTCGCTGCGAATCGGCAGCGAGATCGTCTACGACGACAGCGAGCAGAACATCAACCGCGGCAACTTCAGCCTGCGCTACCTGGACGAGGACTTCCGCATCTTCAACCTGGGCTACGTCTACCAGCGCAACGACGCTGAAGTCACCCTCGCCGACGGCGAGGTGACGGACAGATCCATCCGCCAGGGCAATGCCTCCGCGGTTTTACCGGTCAACGCCCGCACTTCTATACTGGCGGGCGCCAACTACGATTTCACCTACAACCGGGAACTGGAATACCTGGCCGGCGTCGAATATGACAACTGCTGCTATCGCGCGCGCCTGGTGTGGCGCCGCTCCCTGGACAACGACCTGGCGGACGTGGTGGATCCGGAGGACCTGGAGTTCGACGAGGGGGTCTACCTGGAACTGCAATTGAAGGGGCTCGCCGGACTCGGCACCACCGTCACCCGCATGCTCAGCCAGGGCATCGCCAACTTTGATCAGAGAGAAGTACTGAAACAGTGATGACAATAATGCATAAATCCGCGCTCAAAAGCGGCCTGCTGGCGCTGGTTGCGCTCTGCGCCCTGGCCGCCAGTATCGCCAGGGCCCAGGTGCAGACACTCGACCGGGTGGTTGCCGTGGTGGACGACGACGTGGTGATGGCCAGTGAACTGCAGCAGCGCCTGAACACCATCGTGAGCCAGATACAGGCCCAGCAGGTGCAGGCACCGCCGATGGATATACTGCGCCGCCAGGTGCTGGAGCAACTGATTATCGAACGACTGCAGCTGCAGATGGCCTCCCGCGCCGGCGTCACCATCTCCGAGGCAGAACTGGACCAGGCCATAGCGCGGGTGCAGCAGAACGCCGGTGTCAGCCCGGAGGAATTCCGCCAGCGGCTGGCCGCCGACGGCCTGTCCATGAAGAGTTTCCGCCAGCAGATCCGCCAGGAGTTGCTGATCCGTCGCGTCGAGCAGGGCAGCGTCAACCGCCGCATCCAGATCACCGACCAGGATATCGACAACTTCCTGCGCTCCAAGGAGGGCGAGTTCTGGAAATCGCCCCAGTACGAGCTGGGCCATATCCTGATTCCCGTCAGCTCCAGCGCCCCCGCCAACGAGGTCACACAGGCGCGGGAGAAGGCCGGGCAGCTGGTTCAGCAAATCCGTGGCGGCGCCGACTTCCGTCGCCTGGCCATCGCCAATTCCGCCGGCCAGAATGCTCTGTCCGGCGGCGACCTGGGCTGGCGCAAGACGGTGGAGCTGCCGACCCTGTTTGCCGATGCCCTCGAGGGCCTGAAGGTGGGCGATGTCACCGAGCCCTTCCGTAGCGACGCCGGCTTCCACCTGCTGAAGATCCACGCCCAGCGCGGCTCCACCGAGCAGGTGGTAGAGCAGACCAAGGTGCGCCATATACTGGTCAAGCCCTCTGCCATCCTCAGCGACGACGACGCCTACAACAAGCTGGTCGAGCTGCGCCAGCAGATACTGGACGGCGCCGACTTCGGCGAACTGGCGCGGGAGAATTCCGAGGACATAGGCACCATGCTGCAGGGCGGCGACCTGGGCTGGTCCATGCCCGGCCAGTTCGTGCCCGAGTTCACCCAGGCCATGGACAGCACCCCGGTGGGTGAGGTGAGCATGCCCTTCCGCAGCCAGTTCGGCTGGCACATCCTCCAGGTGGAGGGCCGCCGCAAGCAGGACATGACCGACCAGTACATCCGCAACCAGGCCGCCAACCTGCTGCGCAACCGCCGCTACGAGGAGGAACTGCAGAACTGGCGCCAGGAAATCCGCGACCAGGCCTATGTGGAGATCAAGCTGCCGGACATGCAGGAAGAATCCGGGGACGCCGAACAGCAGTAGCGGCCTGCTTGCAGTCACAATACCGGGCACCCGCTGCCCGGTATTTTTATTGAACAGACCGGCGCAACCATGATCCCGAGAATCGCCCTCACCCCCGGCGAGCCCGCCGGCATAGGCCCGGAGCTGGCCGTCAAACTCGCCAGCGCCGGCAGCGCCGCACAGATGGTCGCGGTTTGCGATGCGGGGCTGCTCGAGCAGACCGCCGCCCAATTGCGCCTGCCCCTCGAGCTGCTGCCGTTTGATCCCCTCGCCCCCTCCGAGGCCACCCCCACCGGTAGCCTCTATGTCCAGCCGATTCCGATGGCTGAGCCCGCCCGGGCGGGCCTGCTCAACACCGCCAACGCCAACTATGTGCTCGACACTTTGCGCAGCGCCGCCGAGGGCTGCCTGGCGCGGCGCTTCGACGCCCTGGTAACCGGCCCGGTGCACAAAGGCGTGATCAACGACGCCGGCATCGCCTTCAGCGGCCACACCGAATTCTTCGCCGGCCTGGCCGGCGTCGAGCGGGTGGTGATGATGCTGGCGGCGGACGAACTCAGGGTGGCCCTGGCCACCACCCACCTGCCGCTCAAGGATGTCAGTGCCGCGATCACCGGCGAGCGGCTGGAGCAGATCATCACCATACTGCACCGCAGCCTGCGCGATCAGTTCCGCATAGAGAGGCCGCGCATCGGCGTCTGCGGCCTCAACCCCCACGCTGGCGAGGGCGGCCACCTGGGGCGCGAGGAGATCGAAGTCATAGAGCCGGCGCTGGACAAACTGCGCGCCCTCGGCCTGCAGCTGACAGGCCCGCTGCCCGCCGACACCCTGTTCACCCCGCCGCAACTGGCGCGCTGCGACGCGGTGCTGGCCATGTACCACGACCAGGGCCTGCCGGTGTTAAAATTCAAGGGTTTCGGCCATGCGGTGAACATTACCCTCGGGCTGCCGTTTATCCGCACCTCGGTGGACCACGGTACCGCCCTCAATATCGCCGGCCAGGGCGTGGCCGACAGCGGCAGCCTGCAGGCGGCCCTGTCCCAGGCAATCGAACTAGCACGTTTACGCCACCTGTAGGATGGGCAAAGGAGCGCAGCGACGTGCCCATCACTGGCCTCCGATGGGCATACTGCGCTTTGCCCATTCTACGAAAACCAAGCGAATATCTTTTAATGGACAATTTTTTCCAACACAAGGCCCGCAAGCGCTTCGGCCAGAACTTCCTCGTCGATGAAAATATCATCGAGCGCATAGTGCGCGCCGTAGCGCCGAAGGAAACCGACAAGCTGGTGGAGATAGGCCCCGGCCAGGGCGCCATCACCCGGTTACTGCTGCAGCGCTGCCCGTCGCTGACCGCGGTGGAACTGGACCGCGACCTGATACCGCTGCTGAAATTCAAGTTCCGCGACTACCCGGAATTCAGCATCATCGAGAAGGATGCGCTCAAGTTCGATTTTGGTGAATTCGCCGGCGGCGATAAGCTGCGTATCGTCGGCAACCTGCCCTACAACATTTCCACGCCGCTGCTGTTCCACCTGCTCAGCTTCAGGGGCAAAGTGCAGGACATGCACTTCATGCTGCAGAAGGAAGTCGTGGACCGCCTCAGCGCCACCCCCGGCAGCAAGTCCTATGGCCGCCTCAGCGTGATGGTGCAGTACCACTGCCGTGTGCAGGGATTGTTCCCGGTGCCGCCGCAGTCCTTCCGCCCGGCCCCCAAGGTGGAATCCGCGATAGTGCGCATGGTCCCCCACGCCACCCCGCCCTACCCGGCACAGGACGAGCAGCTGCTGGAGCGCATCGTCAATGTCGCCTTCCAACAGCGCCGCAAGACCCTGCGCAATGCGCTGAAACCCCTGTATCCTGACCTGGACACCGGGCAGTTGCCGGTGGACGCCGGGCGCCGCCCGGAAACTTTCAGCGTGCAGGAATTTGTAGAGCTGGCAAACTACTGCGCTGAGTTCGAGAACAGATAACCAGAAAACCGGATTCGGGATTGAGTTTTGGCCACCTACGCTATCGGCGATATACAGGGCTGTTTTGAGCCGCTGCAGCGGCTGCTGAAGAAAATCCACTTCCGCCCCGACCGCGACAAACTGTGGCTCGCCGGCGATATGGTGCACCGCGGTCACGACAGCCTGGGCACCCTGCGCTTTCTCTACGAGCACCGCCACCAGGTCACCGCGGTGCTCGGCAACCACGACCTGCACCTGCTGGCCCTGGCCCACGGCGCCAAGCGCCTGACCGACAGGGAACACGATTTGGCAAAGGTGCTGCGCGCCAGGGACGCCGACAAGCTGCTGGGCTGGCTGCAGGGCCTGCCGCTGGTGGTGCACAAGAAAGGCTTCACCATGGTGCATGCTGGCATACCACCGATCTGGAGTGTCACCAAGGCACTGGAACTCTCCGGCGAAGTGCATCGGGCCCTGGCCGACGACGCCCTGGCCAAGGCCTATTTCTACGGCATGTACGGCAACGAGCCCCACTGTTGGAGCGAACATTTATTGGGAATCGAGCGACTGCGCTCCATCACCAATTACTTCACGCGCATGCGCTTCTGCAAGGCCGACGGCACCCTCGACCTGGTCACCAAACGCGGCCCCCAGGCCGCCCACGGCGAGTTCAAACCCTGGTTCAGCTTTCCCGAACGCAAGACCAAAAAAGACAAAATCATCTTCGGCCACTGGGCTGCGCTGGAAGGCAGGGCCGATACGAAGAATGTCTATGCGCTGGATACCGGCTGTGTCTGGGGAGGGTACCTGACCGCGATGCGGCTCAGTGACGAGAAGTTTTTCTGCGCGGATTGCGGCCTTTAGATAGACCGAAACCCGACTACTCCCGCGACCATTTCCCCCTTCGCGACTGTACGCTTTGAGCTGTTAATTCAGGATATGGGTGCAACTTGCGGTTCAATGACTTCAGGCTGATCCTGACCGGCGACGTGATGACCGGGCGCGGCATCGACCAGGTGCTGCCCTGCGCCGGTGATCCGCAGATCCATGAATCCTACATGCGCTCCGCCAAGGGCTATGTGGCGCTGGCGGAAGAACGCAATGGCAGTATTCCGGCACCGGTGCCTTTCGATTACCTGTGGGGCGAGGCGCTCGGTGCCATCGCGGCGCGGGAGCCGGATTGCAGGATCATCAATCTGGAAACCGCCGTGACCAGCTGCGACGACGCCTGGCCGGGCAAGGGGATCAACTACCGCATGCACCCGGGCAACATTCCGGCCATCACTGCCGCGCAGATCGATATCTGCGGCCTGGCCAACAACCATGTGCTGGACTGGGGTTACGATGGCCTGGAGGAAACCCTTCGCTGCCTACAGCAGTCGGGACTGAAAACCGCCGGTGCGGGAGCTGATGCCCGCTCGGCGGCGGCACCGGCGCTGATCGATCTCGGGAACAAGCGGCTGTTGTCTTTTGCTTGCGGCCACTACAGCAGCGGCATTCCGGAGGAATGGGCGGCGACGGGAAATAAAGCCGGCGTGTACTTTGTTGGCGATTTATCCGAGGAAGTCTCGCAGAGCCTGGTGCAGCAGATAGATGTCTATCGAGAGCCCGAAGACCTGATCATTGTCTCCATCCACTGGGGCGGCAACTGGGGCTATCGTATCGCGCGTCGACAGCGGGAATTCGCCCACCGCCTGATCGACGCCGGCGTGGACCTGGTGCACGGCCATTCCTCCCACCACCCCCAAGGTATCGAAGTCTACCGGGAGCGGGCGATTCTGTATGGCTGCGGGGACCTGATCAATGACTACGAGGGGATCAGCGGCCACGAGGAGTACCGCTCGCACCTGCGGCCGCTCTACTGCGTCGACCTGGACCGGGGAAGCGGGGCCCTGCGGCGGCTTGAGGTGATTCCGCTTGAGATGCGGCGCTTTCGCCTGCAGAAACCGACAAGAGACGATCGAGACTGGCTGCTCGGCACCCTGGACCGCGAGTGCCGCCAGTTGGGGGCGGCACTGCGGTCATCGGAGGATGGGGAGACTTTCCTGTTGAGCTGGTAGCGATCCTTAACCCGCTGCGTAGCCGTTCGGGTTCCGGAACTGCCAGCGCCAGGTGTCCGCGACCATCCGCTCGAGGTCGTACCTGGCCTTCCAGCCCAGCTCCTGTTCCGCCAGTGCCGGATCGGCATAGCACTCGGCGATATCGCCGGGACGGCGCGGGGCTATCTTGTAGGGCACCTGGCGGCCACTGGCCTGCTCGAAGGCGCGCACTATCTCCAGCACGGAACTGCCGCGGCCCGTGCCCAGGTTGTAGGTGTAGCAGCCGTCCTTTGTCTCTCCCCGCCGCAGTTTCTCCAGCGCCGCCAGGTGCCCGCGGGCCAGGTCCACCACGTGGATATAGTCGCGCACGCCGGTACCGTCGACGGTGTCGTAGTCGTCGCCGAACACCTGCAGCTGCGGCAGGCGGCCCACCGCGACCTGGGCCACGTAGGGCAGCAGGTTGTTGGGGATGCCCCGCGGATCCTCGCCGATGGTGCCGCTCTCGTGGGCACCGATGGGATTGAAGTAGCGCAGCAGGCTGACCTTCCACTGACTGTCCGGCGCCGCGCAGAGATCGCGCAGCATGCCCTCCACCATCAGCTTGCTGGCGCCATAGGGATTGGTGGCGCCGGTGGGGAAGTCCTCGCGGATGGGCACGCTGGCCGGGTCGCCGTAGACGGTGGCGGAGGAGCTGAAGATCAGCTGGCGCACCCCAAAATCCTCCATCACCCGGCACAGGGCCAGGGTGCCGGCAACATTGTTCTGGTAATAGCGCAACGGCTGCGCCACGGACTCGCCTACGGCCTTGAGGCCGGCAAAATGGATTACCGCCTCTATGTCGTAGCGGGAAAAAATTTCACCCAGTCCCTCGGCATCGCCGATATCCACCCTGTGGAAGGGCACCCGGCACCCGGCGATGGCCTCGACCCGGTGCAGGGACTCTTCGCTGCTGTTGGCCAGGTTGTCTGCCACGACGGGTTCCCAGCCCGCGGCAAGCAGTTCGACGCAGGTGTGGCTGCCAATATAACCGGCGCCGCCGGTGACCAGGATCGCCATAACGACTCCCTCAATCGCTTCGAGTTCTAAAGAAGGCGCCTAGTAGAGCGCAAACCTGCCGCCCAGTTCAACTTCTATATTGGCAGAAAATTCGACGCCGAGACTAGATGGGGAACTATGCTGGAAGTGCGGGAGC
Organism: Microbulbifer sp. SE14; assembly: GCF_059834885.1. Classification (NCBI taxonomy): domain Bacteria; kingdom Pseudomonadati; phylum Pseudomonadota; class Gammaproteobacteria; order Cellvibrionales; family Microbulbiferaceae; genus Microbulbifer; species Microbulbifer sp. SE14. Next base: position 56,233 of record NZ_JCBAJA010000010.1, read on the forward strand.
TGATTTCGCGTCGCTTCCGCGCAGCAGGGAGGTGCCCCCTGCCACCGGTAATAAAGATAGTGTTTCGCGCGCACGCGCACTCCAGCAAACGTGAATTCTGCGGAGCAGGTTCGCGGTCAGGTCGCCGGCCCGACGGGTTAGACGCACATTTGACGCAGTAGGCTGCGCGCTCACCCGGGGCGGCCGGCAGGACGCCGAACGCTGTCCGACACGCTACAGGGAGCTGTACATCATGACGATTTTCAATCACTACCTGGAGAGGTACGAGTCCATCCAGGATGAAGAGCTCAGCATCCAGGAGTACCTGGAGCTGTGCAAAACAGACCGCAGTGCCTACGCCTCCCCCGCCGAGCGTATGCTGATGGCCATTGGCGAGGCGGAGCTGGTGGACACCTCCCGCGACCCGCGCCTGTCGCGCATCTTCTCCAACAAGGTGATCAAGCGCTACGAGGCCTTCAGCGAGTTCTACGGCATGGAGGAGGCGATAGAGCAGATAGTCTCCTTCTTCCGCCACGCCGCCCAGGGGCTGGAGGAGAAGAAACAGATCCTCTACCTGTTGGGCCCGGTGGGCGGCGGCAAGTCGTCCCTGGCGGAGCGCCTCAAGGCACTGATGGAGAAAATCCCCATCTACGCCATCAAGGGCTCGCCGGTGTTCGAATCGCCGCTGAGCCTCTTCTCGCCGAACGAGGACGGCCAGATACTGGAAGAGGACTACGGCATAGCGCGGCGCTACGTGAATACTATCATGTCACCCTGGGCGGTGAAGCGGCTGCACGAATACAAGGGCGATATCAGCAAATTCCGCGTGGTGAAAATCCGCCCGTCGATTCTCGACCAGGTGGCCATATCCAAGACGGAACCGGGCGACGAGAACAACCAGGATATCTCCTCCCTGGTCGGCAAGATCGATATCCGCAAGCTGGAGGATTTCCCCCAGAACGACCCGGATGCCTACAGCTTCTCCGGCAGCCTGTGCCGCGCCAATCAGGGGCTGATGGAATTCGTCGAGATGTTCAAGGCGCCGATCAAGGTGCTGCACCCGTTACTGACCGCCACCCAGGAGGGCAACTACAACAGCACCGAGGGACTCGGCTCCATTCCATTCACCGGCACCATCCTCGCCCACTCCAACGAGTCCGAGTGGCAGTCCTTCCGCAACAACCGCAACAACGAGGCCTTCCTCGACCGCATCTATATCGTCAAGGTGCCCTACTGCGTGCGGGTGCAGGAAGAGATCAAGATCTACGGCAAGCTGCTGGAGAACAGCTCCCTGTCCAAGGCCCCCTGCGCACCGGACACACTGCGCATGCTGGCGCAGTTCTCGGTGCTGTCCCGGATCAAGAATCCGGAGAACTCCAGCCTCTACTCCAAGATGCGCGTCTACGACGGCGAGAACCTGAAAGATACGGACCCGAAAGCGAAGACCATGCAGGAATACCGGGACAACGCCGGAGTCGACGAGGGCATGAACGGCCTCTCCACCCGCTTCGCGTTCAAGATATTGTCCAAGGTCTTTAACTTCGACGCCACCGAAGTGGCGGCCAACCCGGTACACCTGCTCTATGTGCTGGAGCAACAGATAGAGCAGGAACAGTTCCCGCCGGAAGTGCAGGAAAACTACCTGGGCTTTATCAAGGAATACCTGGCGCCGCGCTATGTGGAATTTATCGGCAAGGAAATCCAGACCGCTTACCTGGAATCCTATGCCGAGTACGGCCAGAATCTGTTCGACCGCTATGTCACCTACGCCGACTTCTGGATCCAGGACCAGGAATACCGCGATCCGGAAACCGGCGAGATACTCGACCGTGGTGCTCTGAACGAGGAGCTGGAAAAAACCGAGAAACCCGCGGGCATTTCCAACCCGAAGGATTTCCGCAACGAGATAGTCAACTTCGTGCTGCGCGCCCGCGCCAACAACCAAGGCAAGAACCCGGACTGGCGCTCCTACGAAAAACTGCGTGCAGTGATCGAGAAGAAGATGTTCTCCAATACCGAGGACCTGCTGCCGGTAATCTCCTTCAACACCAAGGCCTCCGCCGACGACAAGAAGAAGCACGCCGATTTTGTCGCACGCATGGTGGAGCGGGGCTATACGGAGAAGCAGGTACGACTGCTTTCGGAGTGGTATCTGCGGGTGCGCAAGTCGCAGTAGGGTAAAGGAGCGATCGTTGGCGAATAGTACTCGATTGCTGATGCGAAGGCTCTGATGCTGGGGGCAATTTGCGAGACTGTTGGCGAGAGGGGCCGAAGGCGCCGTGAATACCTGGAGCGGCCGGGCCACCTCGCCGACAAGCCCCCAGGGACGGATTCACGGCGTGTCTCGCAAATTGCCCCCGGCAGCAGAGCCGCCACTGCAGCAGGGTTTGGTTCGAAGCAGAGGCAGTAATATGAGTTATATCATCGACCGCCGCCTGAACGGCAAGAAGAAGAGCACGGTAAACCGCCAACGCTTCCTGCGCCGTTACAAGGCCCATATCAAGAAGGCCGTCGGCGAGGCCATGAACAGCCGCTCCATCACCGATATGGACAAGGGCGAGCGCATCAGCATTCCCACCCGGGATATCAGCGAACCCATCTTCTCCCACGGCTCCGGTGGCCACGTGGAGCGGGTATTACCCGGCAACAAGGAATTTATTGCCGGCGACCGCGTTCCACGGCAGGGCCAGCAGGCCGGCAGCGGCGGGGGCGGCGGTGGTGCCAGTGACAGCGGCGAGGGGGTGGACGATTTCGTCTTCCAGATCTCCCAGGAAGAATTCCTCGACTTCATGTTCGAGGGGTTGCAGCTGCCGAACATGATCAAACGCCGCCTGGCCGGCAACGAATCCTTCCAGGTGGTACGCGCCGGTATCAGCAACGAGGGCACTCCGGGTCGCCTCAACGTAGTGCGTTCCCTGCGCGCAGCCAATGCGCGCCGCATAGCACTGACCAGCAGCAAGCGGCGCAATATCCGCGAAATGGAACAGGAGCTGGAACTGGAGGAGACCAAGGATCCCGCCCTGCGCGACCAGCGCAGGATAGATATGTTGAAAGGCAAGATCACCGAGATCCGCGCCCGTATTGGGCGGGTGCCCTACCTGGACGATTTCGACCTCAAGTACAACCTGCTGGTGCGCCAGCCGCGCCCGCGCTCCCGCGCGGTGATGTTCTGCCTGATGGACGTGTCCGGCTCCATGAACCAGGCCACCAAGGATATGGCCAAGCGTTTCTTCCTCCTGTTGTACCTGTTTTTGCAGCGCAGCTATGAATACACGGAAGTAGTATTTATTCGCCACCACACCAGCGCCAAGGAAGTGGATGAGGAGGAGTTTTTCTACTCCCGTGAGACCGGCGGCACCATCGTCTCCAGCGCGCTGAAACTGATGCGCCGCATCATGCGCGAGCGCTATCCCGCCAGCGAGTGGAATATCTACGGCGCCCAGGCCTCCGACGGCGACAACTGGAACGACGACTCCAGCACCTGCCACAAGATACTGATCGACGACATCATGCCCCACGTTCAGTACTACTCCTATGTAGAGATAACGCCACGGGATCACCAGGCACTTTGGGAGGAATACGAGAGCGTGCGCGCCCTCTTCCCGAATCACTTTGCCATGGAGCAGATAGTGGACGTACAGGACATATACCCGGTATTCCGCCAACTGTTCAGCCAGAAGGTGTCCGCCTGATGCTCGATAACTACACCACAGGCCCCGGCGGCACCACCGGCTCCGAAGCACCCAAGCCCGAATCCGGCGGCCCCATCTCTACCAGCTCCGAGTGGACCTTCGAACTGATTCAGGAGTACGACCGCGCCATCGGAGAGCTGGCGGAGGAGTTCGGCCTGGACACCTACCCCAACCAGATTGAGGTGATCAGCTCCGAGCAGATGATGGACGCCTATTCCTCGGTGGGCATGCCGGTGGGCTACCACCACTGGTCCTTCGGCAAGCAGTTCATCAGTGTCGAGAACAACTACCAGCGCGGCCTGATGGGGCTGGCCTATGAGATAGTGATCAACTCCAATCCCTGCATCGCCTACCTCATGGAAGAAAACACCATGACCATGCAGGCGCTGGTGATCGCCCACGCCAGCTACGGGCACAACTCCTTCTTCAAGGGCAATTACCTGTTCCGCAGCTGGACCGACGCCAGCAGCATCATCGATTACCTGATCTTCGCCAAGAACTATATCGCCCGCTGTGAGGAGCGCCACGGGCTGGACGAGGTGGAGGCGATTCTGGACTCCTGTCACGCACTGATGAACTACGGCGTCGACCGCTACAAGCGGCCCTATCCCATCTCCGCGGTGGAGGAGGAGCGCCGCCAGAAGGAGCGGGAGGAATACCGCCAGCGCCAACTGAACGACCTGTGGCGGACCATCCCGAAAATGGGCGAGGGTGAGGAGGCGGCCGAAGTGCGGCGCTTCCCAGAGGAACCCCAGGAGAACATCCTCTATTTTGTCGAGAAGAATGCGCCACTGCTGGAGAACTGGCAGCGGGAACTGGTGCGCATAGTGCGCAAGCTGGCACAGTATTTCTATCCCCAGCGCCAGACCCAGGTGATGAACGAGGGCTGGGCCAGCTTCTGGCACTACACTCTGCTCACCGAGCTCTACCGGCGCGGGCGGGTGACCGACGGCTTCATGATGGAGTTCCTGCAGAGCCACACCAATGTGATCTACCAACCGCCGTTCGACAGCCCCTACTACAACGGCATCAACCCCTACACACTGGGCTTCAGCATCTTTAGCGACCTGCGGCGCATCTGCGAAAACCCCACCGACGAGGACCGCCAGTGGTTTCCGGATATAGCGGGGAGCAACTGGAAGGAGACACTGCAGTTCGCAATGCGCGACTTCAAGGACGAGAGCTTTATCCTGCAGTTCCTGTCGCCCAAGGTGATACGCGACCTGAAGCTCTTCTGCATCAGCGACGATGATCGCGAGAACGAGATAGTGGTCAGCGCCATTCACGATGAGGACGGCTACCGCCAGGTACGCGCCAATCTGGCTGGCCAGTACAACCTGGGCAACCGGGAGCCCAATATCCAGGTCTACTCGGTAAACACCCGCGGCGACCGCTCAATGACCCTGCACCACACCCAGCACCGCCGTCGCCCCCTGGGCAAGGACACCGGCGAGGTGCTGAAGCACCTGCACCGGCTGTGGGGCTTCGACGTGCACCTGCACAGCCTGAACGGCGACGAAATAACCGCCAGCCATCACTGCCCGGAAATGGGCCGCGACCGCTCCGAGAGGGAAGAGGAGTCTATGCTGGTTCCGAAACCCATCTAGCAATGCGAAATGCGGAATAGTCGCTGGCTGCTGCCATTCCGCATTCATCATTCCGCATTGATTCGCGCCATCCTTGGCGCTCACCCTTCGGGCGCCTTCGGCGTCCAAATCTGTTCCCGACAGATTTGTCCGCATTCAATCAAACGTCCAGCAGCAACTTCACTTTGGCCGCCAGCTCGCTGCGCTCGCCCGGGTGGGCCACCAGGGCATCGGCACCGGCATCGAGCCAGCGCTGCTGGTCCCGCTCGCCGGCCGGCGCTATCACCACTATGCGCACATTGGCGTATTCGCTGCGGGAGCGCAGGTGATCCAGGATCTGGAAACCGTTCACCCCTACCAGGCTCGCATCTATCACCATCAGCGCCGGCTTGCAGCCCGCCATCAGGGTGCCTGCGGTAAAGCTGTCGCCGGCCACCTCGACGTCGCAACCGGCCTGCTGCAGGGCCTGGCGGCCAGCGGCAGTAAGCTCCGGGTCGTTCGCCAGCAGCAGCACCTTGCGGCTGGCGGCGGCCAGCTCGCTGGGCACGGGCATGGCATTATCGCGCAGAAAACCGACAAAGTCCTCCACGCAGATACGGTGATCGCCGCGGCCGGGCAGCTTGTAAGCCTTGAGCTGACCCCGCTCTATCCAGCGAATCACGGTGCGGAAGTTCACCCCGCAGTATCTCGCTGCCTCCCCGGTGGTAAGCACATGCAGTTCGTTCATCTTTATTATTCCCCCAACATCCTGCAATGACTGGCAGGTACTCGGCTCCCAGTTAGAAACAAATCGCGCAACAAGCGGCTGAAATCCACATTTTAACGCGAAATTATCCTGTTTTTTCGAAATACCCTTATAAATTATGCTGCTCAATACTGCAAAACCAGCTTGAAACTCGGGCTATGTACTTTATTAACGAATGACGAAGGAACCCCCTCAAAAAATCCTGAAAGATAGAGTTGACAGTTATGACAGGTTAACTAGAATGGTCACGAATCGGCAGAGCAGTTGGATGCCGAGCCGCCCGCAGGGCGGTGGCCCCTCTCTCCACACGGCAAGTGGGGCATCAGTCTCTTTGAATGGCGAATGGATATTCCCTACCGAATACCCTAAGACCCTGGGCCCCCTTGTATTTTCGGGGCCTTTTTTTTATCTTGCCGCAACTCCAGATTTCACTCTCCTTCCCTATCCGCCCACGGGCGGCGCCGGAACTATTGGATTTATGGCAGTGCACAGTTCATCCCGGCAAGCCTGTACCCCCCTCTCCCTGGGGCTCTCCCCGTGAAGACCTACCTGGTTGGCGGCGCCGTGCGCGACAGGCTGCTCCGGCGGCCGGTTCACGAGCGCGACTGGGTAGTGGTAGGCGCCGACGAGGCGCAGATGCGGGCGCTGGGCTTCAGCCCGGTGGGCAGGGACTTCCCGGTGTTCCTGCATCCCGAAACCGGCGAGGAGTACGCCCTGGCGCGCACCGAACGCAAGAGCGGTCACGGCTACGGCGGCTTCACCGTCCACGCCAGCCCGGATGTCACCCTGGAGCAGGACCTGCTGCGCCGCGACCTCACCATCAACGCCATGGCCGAGAGTGAGGACGGCGAGCTGATCGACCCCTACGGCGGCCGCGCTGACCTTGAGGCGCGCCTGCTGCGCCACGTGTCCCCCGCCTTCGCCGAAGACCCCCTGCGCATACTGCGCGTGGCCCGCTTCGCCGCCCGCTACCACCACCTGGGCTTCACTGTCGCGGACGAGACCATGGCGCTGATGCGGCAGATGGTGGACGAGGGCGAGGTACAGCACCTGGTGGCGGAGCGGGTGTGGAAGGAAATCAGCCGCGCCCTGACCGAGCCGGATCCCGATATCTTTATCCGCGTACTGCGCGACTGCGGCGCCCTGGAGGTACTGTTGCCGGAACTGGACCGCCTGTTCGGGGTACCCCAGCCGGCCCAGCACCACCCGGAAATCGATACCGGCGAACACGTACTGATGGCCCTGCACACCTCCACCCCGGAGCTGCCGGTGCGCTTCGCGGTACTGGTGCACGACCTGGGCAAGGGCATCACTCCCGAGGAGATACTGCCCAGCCACCGCGGCCACGAGCGCGCCGGCCTGCCGCTGGTGCGCGATGTGTGCCACCGCTGGCGCGTCCCCAAGCAGCTGACCGCCCTGGCCACCGGTGTCTGCGAATACCATCTGCACTGCCACAAGGCCTTCGAGCTGCGCCCGCAGACACTGATGAAGATGCTGCGCGCCCTGGATGCCCTGCGCCGCCCGGAGAGATTCGAGCAGTTCCTGCTCGCCTGCGAAGCGGATGCCCGCGGCCGCAAGGGTCTGCAGGACCGCGACTACCCCCAGGTGGACTACCTGCGCGCCGTGCGCGAGGCCGCGGCGGAGGTCACGCCCGACGAACTGATGGAACAGGGCTACGAGGGCGCCGAACTGGGCAAGGCCCTGGACCGGGCGCGGGTCCGCGCCATCACCAAGGTAAAGGAAGAGTACCCCGATGCGTAACGCCCTCGTTACAGGCGCCGCCGCCCGCCTCGGCCGCGCCATTGCCTGCGAGTTACACCGGGACCACCGGGTGATCGTGCACTACCGCAGCTCCTTTGACGCGGCACGGGAACTGGTGGAGGAGTTGAACCGCATACGCCCGGACTCGGCCGCCGCCCTGCAGAGCGAACTGGGATCGGCCGCCAACTGCGAGCAACTGGCCGCACAGGCCGCGGACCGGTGGGGCGGCATAGATGTGCTGGTCAACAACGCCTCCGCCTTCTTCCCAACCCCGCTGGGCAGTGCCGACGAAACCGCCTGGGACCAGCTGATCGGCAGCAACCTGAAGGCGCCTTTCTTCCTGAGCCAGGCATTGGCCCCTAGCCTGAAAAGGCACAACGGCTGTATCGTCAACATGGCGGACATCCACGCCGACCGCCCCATGCCCGGGCACCCCATCTACTGCGCTGCCAAGGCCGGCCTGGTGATGCTGACCAAGAGCCTGGCGCTGGAGCTGGCGCCCGAAGTGCGGGTCAACGCCGTGGCCCCCGGCGCCATACTCTGGCCGGAACAGGAGGCGGTGGACGAGGAAACACGGGCGCGAATAGTTGAGCGCATTCCGCTGGGCCGCACCGGCAGCGAGAGGGATATAGCGCGCACCCTGCGCTTCCTCGTCAGCGAGGCCCCCTATATCAGCGGCCAGGTGATCCCGGTGGACGGCGGTCGCAACCTGAACATCTGACCCCCGCCTTCACTTCAATTTCACCCGCATCTTGTCACAATGGCCCGATGGGCAAACTACAAGAAACACACCGGTGAATCCCCTCAAGATACTGCTGATCGAAGACAACCCCACCCTCGCCCGCCAGACGGGTGAGTTCCTGCGGGCCCACGGCTGGCAGGTCGATTTCGCCCACAGCGGCCGCCTCGGCGGGCGCCTGGCGCTGGAGCAGGTCTACGACCTGGTCATCCTGGACCTGGGCCTGCCGGATATCGACGGCCTGGAGGTTTGCCTGCAGATCAAGCAGCAGGCACCGGTCAATATGCCGGTACTGATGCTCACGGCGCGGGACGCCTTTGCCGACAAGGCCCGGGGCTTCGAAACCGGCGCCGACGACTACCTGTGCAAACCCTTCGATCCGCGGGAACTGGCCCTGCGCTGCCGCGCCCTGGCGCGGCGCAACCAGCTGCACCGGAGCGACCGCATCTGTATCGGCGAACTCACCATCCGCCGCCGCGAACACAGGGCGGAAAGGGCCGGGCAGCCGCTCAAACTCACATCCATCGGCTTCCGCATCTTGTCCATCCTCGCCGGGGCCCACCCGGAGCCGGTGAGCCGCTCGGCCCTCACACACCAGATATGGGGAGACGATCCACCGGAAACCGACGCACTGAAATCCCATATCTACAGCCTGCGTAAGGTCCTGGACAAAGCCTTCCCGTCCCCAATGCTCAAGACCATCACCAACCTGGGTTACCAGCTGGAGGATCCCGGTGCAGATCAATAACAGCCTGCAGCGACGCGTCTTCGCCACCTTCGGCGCCTTCACACTGTTGCTCTGCCTCGTCTATGCCGCGATCTGCATGCTGGTGGCCTATGTCATCGAGGACCAGGTGCTGGATAATCTGCTCGCCGATGAAGCCGGCCATATCGAGCAGCAGTATCGCGCCAGCGGTGAAATTCCCCGGCCGCGACTTCCCTATATCAAGCTCTATTCCGACAGCAACCCGGCCCCGACCGGCATTCGCGCCGCCCTGCCCGAAGGCGCGACCAGGGCCGAGTGGTTCGGCGATGCCGAGCAACACTTCCACTTGCGCAGACTGAACCTGGACGAGGGCACGGCGCCGATACTTGCTGCCGAGGTGAGCCGGCTGCTCACCGTTTCCCGCCAGTCCGGCAGCCTGCTGTGGCTGATTTTTGCCGCCCTGCTGGCCACTCTCGCCCTGGCCCTGTGGATCGCCTACCGGATCTCATCCCGAACCATCAGGCCGGTGGTCGCCCTGGCCGAGGAAGTCAAAAGCCGGCAGAAAGACGATGCGCCGCTATCCCTCGCCGCCACTGGCGCAAAGGATGAAATCGGTTTCCTGGCCAGGACCCTGGAAACTGCCCTCAACCAGCTCAAACTCGCCCTGCAGCGAGAATCCGAATTTACCCGGGACGCCAGCCACGAACTGCGCACCGCCATCACCATCGCCAAAAATACCCTGGCGCTGGCGCTCCGGCGAGAGCTGTCACAAGGGGAAAAGGAAGAGCTGCACAACACACTAGAGGAGATGGAGAATACCGTCTCGGCGCTGCTGGCACTGGCCCGGGCCGAATCCATAGAGCGGGAGCCGCTGGAACTCCGGTCGCTGCTGGAAGAGCGCATACTCGCCCAGCACCGCAGGATTGCGGAAATGCAGTTTCGGGTTCGACTGGATCTACCCGACAAACGCCGCGCCCTCGGCAACCGTCACCTGGCCGCGCTGCTGATCGACAACCTGCTCAACAACGCCATCCGCCACGCATCGCCGCCCGAAGTGCACATCTATGCAGATAGAGATGTCCTGGTTTTCGAGAACCCTATAGCGGAAAACTTCGATACGGACATATCTTTCCTTCCGGGTGAAAAAAGCCAACAGAGTGACGGCCTGGGCCAGGGACTCTTCCTGGTCAGGAGAATACTGACAGCGCTAAACTGGGAATTTACCGTCGACTGCACCGACGGCCTGTTCAGGTACTCGATAATTCCCGAGGGCTCCACAGCCTGACCTGAAATTCCCGCATCTTCACCCGGATTTTACCTGCCGGTGCTTAAGGTTCCCCTGTCAATCAGGAGAACCTACCATGGGTAAAAAACTGCTACTTATCTTTTCTATTTTTTCTTTATCACTGGTCGGAACCGGGCTCTGGCTAAAGGGCCTTATTCCGCCGCCACAGAATCACAAGGTGCTTGCCCAGACCCTTCCCGCCGACCTGGACTACCTCCGACAGAGGCCGGCCGAAAACCGGGGCAAAATACTCGCGGTGGTCACCAGCACCGGGATCATGGGCGGCAGCGGGAAATCCACCGGCTACGAGCTGACCGAACTGTCCCGCCCCTACTATGTATTTGCCGCCAACGGCTTCGAAGTGGATATCGCCAGCCCCGCGGGCGGAGAACCCCCGGCTGTGATCGATAAAGATGATATGGGCCCCTTCGACTACGCCTTCCTCAATGACCCGGGAGCGCAGGAAAAGCTGAAAAACAGCATTCCGGTCGAACAGGTTCCGGCCGCAGATTACCGGGCCGTATTCTTTGTCGGCGGCAAGGGCGCCATGTACGACTTTCCCGACAACCCGGCCATACAGCGGCTGGTTCGCGATCTCTACAGCAACGGCAAGGTGATCGGCGCCGTGTGCCACGGGCCGGCGGCACTGGCCAACGTTACACTGGAAAACGGCGAACCACTGTTGACCAATCGCCGGGTAACCGGTTTTACCAACGAAGAGGAATTGTTCCTGATTCCCGATGCCCGGGAAGTATTTCCCTTTCTACTGGAGGACCGGCTGCGCAAGAGGGGGGCCGTTTTCGAGCCGGGCCCGGCCTACCTGAAACAGGTCAGCATCGACGGCCAACTGCTGACAGGGCAGAACCCCTGGTCAACCTGGCCACTGGCCGAGGCCATGGTGGAGGCACTGGGCTACAAGCCGATTCCGCGCGCGATCACCCCGGCGGAAAACACCGTGGAGATACTGCTGGCCTATGAACGACAGGGAATGGGGATGGCAGGGAAAAAGCTGCAACAGTTGGCGCAGCGGCAAGGCAGTGCGATCGACCGGCGCCTATTGGCGATGCACGGCATAGTGGCCGCTATGCGCGGCGAGATTGGGAAGTTTCTGGATACTGTGCAGCTGCTGGCGCGAGCCAAGAAATACGAGGCCCAATAACTCTCCCCCAAAAATGGGAGAGCGAAGAAGAGCGGAACTATGGCACGGACGCCTCAACACTCACCTGCCTGCGCCGCCTCGAACAGCCGGTCGAGTTCTTTCGTCGCCCCCTTGTGACCAATCAACAGTGATTGGTCGCAAACTTCCGTTGCATTTTTGCCCACTTGTTTTATCGTTCGATTAAATTAATCAAGCGATCAAATATAACTCCCCGTGCCAAACAATCCCGGCCCCCGCGGCCGCCCCCAGGACCCCGCGCAGCAGCAGGCGCGGCGTGAACGTCTGATAACGGCGACCTTTCAGCTGCTTGCGGAGAAGAGTTACCGCAGCCTCACCATTCGGGAGATCGCCGAGCGCGCGGGCATGAAATCCGCCATGATCAGCTACTACTTCGGCAGCAAGGAGGATTTGGTGCTCGCCACGCTGGAGCAATACACACATCGAAACAGCGAGCGCTTCCTGCAGGTATTCGCAGCCGACGATCCCGTTCGCGCCTTCATCCGCACGGCGCTCGACCTGTTCGGCAAAAACCTGCCCCTGATTCGTTTTATCGCCGACGAGATCCTGTTCCGGGACAGTCAGTTGCGGGAACGCTTTATCAACCTCCTGCCCCGGCGCATGGCGCAGATATTGCCGGAGGTGATGCGGACCGAGCAGGCCAAAGGCCGCCTGCGCGCCGACCTGGACCCGAAATGGGCCGCTTTCTCCCTGCTAACCATGTTGGTCACCCCCTTTATCGCCGCCCCGGTGCGCGAGTCCGCCTGGGAAATCAGCCACGAGCAAATCACCGGCGACGCCTGGGCAGAACACATCTATCAATTGTTTATGCGCGGAGTCAGCCTCCATGAAAGTTAACAGGCAGAACCGATACCGGGCGTTTCTCATCCCCATCGCCGCGGGCCTCGCCGTCACCGCCGCACTCAACCTCTTCGGCGGTGATCCGGAGCACACCGACCGGAGCGAGGCCGGTCAGGTGGCCGGGGTGATCGAACTGCAAAAGCAAGCGGTGCGCCCGCGCATCGTGGGCTACGGCGAAGTCGAGCCCGATGTCCTGCTGGACACCCTGGCGGAGGTGAACGGCACCCTCACCTACCTGCACCCGGAGCTCAAGCAGGGCGCCCTGCTGCCCGAAGGCACCCTGGTGGCAAAAATCGACCCGCAGGACCATCGCCTCGCGCTGGGACAGGCCGAGGCCAGGCTGGCCCAGGGCCGTGCACAACTGGAAGAACTGCAATTGGGCCTGTCCAACACCCGCACGGACCTGAAGCTGGCGAAGGAGAAGCTCGCGCTGGCCGAGCGCGATCTCGAGCGCAACAAGGCGCTGTTGGACAAGGGCGGCCTGTCGCACTCCGGCTATGAAAAAGTCCGCACCAGCACCCTGCAGCTGCAGCAGGAAGTGCAGGGCCTGACCGGCAGGCTGGAGAGCCTGCCCCACCAGATCGAAACACAGAAAGCGCAGATCGCCATCGCCGAAGCGGACGTGCAGACCCAGCAGCGCAACCTGGCGCGCACGGAGATCCGCCTGCCCTTCACCGCCCGCATCACCAGTGTCGCGGTCGAAGCCGGCCAGATGGTCTCCCGCGCCTCGCGGCTGTTTACCGCGCAAAACATCGACCGGGTGCAAATCAACGTGCAGGTACCCATTCGGAGCCTGGAGCGGCTGGTGCACGGACAAAGCCCCAACCTGGCGTTGGACCAGCTGCTGAGCGGGAACGAGGACACCGAAACGGGTGAGCGCAGCAGTGTCTGGAAAGAGCTGGTCGCGCAAATGGGTTTCAAGGCCAGCGCGCGCCTGGCGGGCAACGGCTCCGCCCACTGGCCGGCGCGTGTGGCGCGTATCGACAGCAACCTGGATCCACAGTCGCGCACCGCGGGGATCATCGTCTACGTCGAACACCCCTACCGCGATATCCAGCCTGGCATCAAACCGCCGCTGGTCGAAGGCATGTACATGGAAGTGACCATCAGCAGCGCGCCGCGTCCCTACTTCCCGATTCCCCGCGAGGCGGTGCACGAGGGCGAGCTGTTTTTGCTGGACGACGACAACCGCCTGGCGCGCCGCCGGGTCACCGGTCACCCGCAGAACGATATGCTGCTGGTGAGCGACGGCGTCTCCGAGGGCGAACGGCTGGTCACCTCGGACCTGTTCCCGGCCATAGACGGCAGGTTGCTGGCACCCTACGCCGATACCGACACCCCCTCGCGCATCGCCAAGTGGGTGGAGGCGCAATAGCATGCTGCGATACATCACCGCGCACCCCACCGCCGCCAACCTGTTGATGGTGCTGCTGCTCGTGGTCGGACTCTTTTCGATGCCCGATCTCAAGCGCGAGACCTTTCCGGAAATCGACTCCTACGAGGTGCAGGTCACCGTGCCCTACCCGGGCGCCACGCCGGGCGATGTGGAGCTGGGTATCTGCAAGCCGCTGGAGGACGCCACCGACGGCATCAGTTTCACGGACGAAAAGCGCTGCCAGGCGCGCAGCGGCGTCGGCATCATGACCCTGAAGATGCGGGAAGAAGGCGACTTCGACCAGTTCAAGGAAGACATCGACAGTGCCGTGGACGGCATCGACAATTTCCCCCCGGAAAGTGAGCCGCCGGTGATCCGGGAGCTGGGCCGTACCCAGGACGTGATTACCCTGGCCGTCACCGCCGATCTGCCCCTCCGGGAATTGAAAACCCTGGCCGAGCAGATCAAACAGCGCATGCAACAGACCACCGATATCCCCCTGGTGGAAATCGAAGGTTTTTCGCAGCGCGAGTTCCAGGTGAGAATCCCGCAGCACAACCTGCGGCAGTACGGCCTGAGCCTGCAGGACATCGCCGATCGCCTGGCTGCCCAGAACATCGACATGCCGGCCGGCACCCTCACCACCGCCAGGCGCGAATACCAGATCCGTTTCAGTGACGAAAAGCGCACCACCGGCGAGCTGGCGAACCTGATCCTGCTCCACGGTGAGCAAAAAGGTGAGGTCCGCCTGGGTGATATAGGCACCGTGGAGAGCGGTTTCGCCGACGCCGAGGACAAGGTCACCTACAACGGTCAACCGGCGGCCTTTCTCGCCATCCGCAAGAACAGTCGCGACGACAGCCTGCGGGTGCTCGACTCGGTCAAGCATTTTGTCGAGCAGGAGCGCAAGCGCCTGCCGCCGGAGGTGGGGCTGTACCTCACCAAGGACAACACCAGCATCATCCGCGACCGGCTCAAGATGCTGGTGGAAAACGCCTGGCAAGGGCTGTTGCTGGTGTTTGCCGTGATGTGGCTGTTTTTCGGCACCCGCTACGCCTTCTGGGTGGTGATGGGCCTGCCGGTGTCGTTTCTGGCCAGCTTTTTCGTGCTCAACCTGCTGGGCGTGAGCATCAACATGATTTCCATGGTGGCCATGCTGCTGGCGATCGGCATCCTGATGGACGACTCCATCGTCATCAGCGAAAGCATCGGCCAGAAACTCCGCGAAGGCAAAAAGCCGCTGCAAGCAGCCATCGACGGCACACTCACCGTCTCGCGCGGGGTGCTGTCCTCGTTCGTCACCACCCTGCTGGTCTTTTCCGGCCTGCTGGTGATGAAAGGCAATGTCGGCCAGCTGATGATGGCTATCCCCATCGTGCTGCTGTCGGTGATCACCGTGTCGCTGATCGAGGCGTTTTTCATTCTACCGCACCACCTGTACCACTCCCTGGAGCACGCCCGGCGGGAAACCAACCACAAAGTTCGGGAGCACTTCGGCCACTGGTTCGCATCCGTGCACAGCCGGGTGGACGGCCTGGTGGCCCGCTTTATCGCCCGGCGCTACCGCTTTGTCGGCGGCGTCATCGCCCTGTTGATCGTCACCGTGGGACTGCAGGTTGCCGGCGTGGTGAAATTTGCCGTTTTCCCATCGGTGGAGGGCGACGTACTCCAAGCGCGGCTCATCATGCCCACGGGCACGCCGCTGAACGAAACCGAGCGGGTGGTGGAGCAGCTCACGTCCCAGCTGCGGGAAATCGCAACGGAGTTAGACGAGCGCCAGGAGGCACCCGCGATCAAGGCGGTTACCGTCTACTACGGCCAGAATCAGGACGCCTTTGAAACCGGCCCGCACCTGGCCACCATCAGCGTCGACCTGCTGACTGCCGAAGAGCGCAACTACTCCCTGGGTGAGCTCAAGCAGGCCTGGCTGGAAAGAGCCGGCCAGATCCGCGACGCCTGGCAGGTCGCCATCACCGAGCCCAGCATCGGGCCGGCGGGCCGGGCCATCGAGCTGCGCCTGCAGGGGCAGGACCTGGACCGCCTGGCCAGGGCTTCCCAGGAGCTGCGCGCCTGGCTGGGCGGCTACCCCGGGGTGAACAACCTGATGGACGATCTGCGCCCCGGCACGCCGGAGTTCACCCTGCACCTGAAACAGGGCGCCTACAGCCTGGGGCTCAACGCGCAGGCGGTCTCCGCACAGCTGCGCGCCGCGTTCGAGGGCTCCAAGGTGGTGGAGACCAACATCGGGCAGGAAAACTACGAGGTGGTGGTATCACTGGATGAAGCGTCCAGCGACGAGCTCAGGGACTTCGACGATTTTCCCATCGTGCATCCGGGCACCGGCGCCGCGGTGCCGCTGGGCAATGTGGCGGAGGTGGTCCCGGCCCGCGGCTACTCCCGGATTCACAGGGTGGACAACCGGCGCGCGGTCACCATCATCGGCGACGTAGACACCGGACTGAACAACACCGCGGAGATTCTCGCCGACACGAAAGCGCGTTTCCTGCCCGGGTTCCGGCAGCGCCACCCTGACATCACCTTCAGCGTCGAGGGCGAGTCGGCCGAGGGCGGCAAAACCCAGTCGTCACTGCGGCTGGCATTCGTACTGGCGCTGATCGGCATCTTCGCCCTGCTCAGCTTCCAGTTCCGCTCCTACATCGAACCGCTGATCGTGATCGTCAACATCCCGCTGGCCTACATCGGCGTGGTATTCGGGCACCTGCTGATGGGCCTGGATATCTCCATGCCGTCCATCGTTGGACTGGTGTCCCTGGCGGGAATCGTGGTGAACGACTCCATCCTGCTGGTGGAGTTTGTGAAAAGGCGCGTGGCCCAGGGCATGCACGTTCACGACGCCGCCGCCAAGGCCAGCCACGACCGCTTCCGCGCCGTGCTCATCACCTCGCTGACCACCATCGCCGGCATGACGCCGCTGATGTTCGAAACCAGCCTGCAGGCCCAGGTGCTGATTCCGCTGGCCACCAGCATCGTATTCGGCATCGCCAGCTCCACCCTGCTGGTGCTGTTCGTGGTGCCCTGCCTGTACAGCATCCTGGAGGATTTCGGCTGGACCAATGTGGAACCCGAAACCACACCATCGGTGGCCGGGGCTCAATCGCCCGGCGCAACTTGAACAGGAGTTTGTTGGCTTCCCGGCGGCAGGGAATGGCAATGCCCCCCTGCAAGTGAGGGGTAAAGAGAGGGTTGTGGATATCAGGGCCAAACAAATGGCACAGGCCACAGCCTCTGCTTCGACTTGTCGTACTCAGCCCACATCTGCGCAAAACTCTTGCCTGTCAGCGGGTGGATATGATCCGGCGCCAGCTCCGCCAGCGGCTGCAGCACGAAGGCGTTCTTCTCGATTTCCGCCCGCGGCAGCTTCACGCCATCGACGGTGCCGGTCAGGTCGTCATAGAGCAGGATATCGATATCCAATGTGCGGGCGCTGAACTTGGGGCCGGCGCGCAGGCGGCCGTTGGCATCCTCGATTTCGCGCAGGCGCAGGGCCAGCTGGCCCACCGGCAGGTCGGTTTGAATGCCCACCACCAGGTTATAGAAATTGTCGCCATCGAATCCCACGGCCACACTCTCGAAGACGCGGGAGACCCGCAGCTCACCGAACTGTGCCGCCAGCGCGTCGAGCCCGGCGCGGATATGCCGCTCGCGATCGATATTGCTGCCGAGGCTCAGGAAAACTTTTGCCACACTCACCCTCACCTTCAAACTGCCGCCGCCGCGCCAACAGCCGGGCGATCGCCGCGCTCGATGATTACACCCACATCGCGGGAACCGCGCACCGCACCGGGCTTGGAAAGGCGCAGGCGCAGCCAGGACACGCCGAACTCGTCGCGCACTATGGCCGCGGCCTGCTCCGCCATGGTTTCCACCAGCAGGAACTCGCTGCCCTCGATAAAGGCGATCAGCCGCTTGGCCACCGCCTTGTAGTTGAGGGTGTGTTCGATATTGTCGGTGCGCGCGGCCTCACCGATATCGAAGGCCATCTCCAGGTCCAGGCTCACCGTCTGGCGCACTTCCCGCTCCCAGTCATAGATACCGATAATGGTATCCACCTTCAGGTCCCGTATATAAACGATATCCATGGATCAGCTGAGACTCCCCTTTAATTCAGTCATCGGCCAGCGCGGCCGCACTTCAATCGCCAGCCCGGACCGCTCCCCCGCCTGCAGGCGCAGGCAGCCGGCATAGGCGATCATGGCGCCATTGTCGGTGCAGAACTCGTGGCGCGGATAGAAGGCGGTGGCGCCGTCCTCGCGCAACTTCGCCTCCAGCCGCGCGCGCAGCAGCTTGTTGGCGGACACGCCGCCGGCGACTATCAACGTCTTGTGGCCGGACGCCTTGATGGCGCGGCGGCACTTGATCACCAGGGTGTCCACCACCGCCTCCTGGAAGGCGGCGGCGATATCGGCGCAGGTCTGCTCGTCCGGCAGGCCGTCCGCCTGGGCGTGGTCGCGCACGGTGGTCAGGGTATAGGTCTTGAGGCCGGAGAAGCTGAAGTCCAGGCCGGGCCTGTCGGTCATCGGCCGCGGGAAGGTGAAGCGCTGCGGATCCCCCTTCTCCGCCAGCGCCGCCAGGCGCGGGCCACCGGGGTAGTCCAGGTCCAGCATCTTGGCCGCCTTGTCGAAGGCCTCGCCGGCGGCGTCGTCCAGGGATTCCCCCATCAGTTCATACTCGCCGAGGCCGCGCACATCCACCAGTTGGGTGTGACCACCGGATACCAGCAGGGCGACAAAGGGAAAGACCGGCGGATGCTCCTCCAGCATCGGTGCCAGCAGGTGGCCCTCCATATGATGGACGGCCACCGCGGGAATGCCCCAGCCGTAGGCCAGGGCGCGGCCGGCGCAGGCGCCCACCATCAGGGCGCCCACCAGGCCGGGGCCGGCGGTATAGGCAATACCGTCCAGGTCGCTCGGGCGGGTATCCGTCTTGCGCATCACCTGGCGCACCAGCGGCAGCAGCTTGCGCACATGGTCGCGACTGGCCAGTTCCGGCACCACTCCGCCGTATTCGGCGTGCAGATCCACCTGGCTGAACAATGCGTGACCAAGCAGTCCCTTCTCGGTGTCGTAAATGGCGACGCCGGTCTCGTCGCAGGAGGTTTCAATACCCAGAACTCGCACTTGCCCTCTTTAATCGTGGCTGCCTGAAAGGGCCGCTATCATACTGGAAAATGGGGTTGCGATCCCGTGGGGGAGTGTTTAGAATTTGCGCCCTCGCTGTGAACCGGCCGCCGGGTTGCAACTGCGAGAAGCATTTGCCGGAAAGGCCGAGAGAAACGAATTACAGGTAAACCAATGCCATCAGTACGACTGAAAGACAACGAACCCTTTGATATCGCCCTGCGCCGCTTCAAGCGCTCCTGTGAGAAAGCCGGTGTACTGTCTGAAGTACGTCGCCGCGAGTTCTACGAGAAGCCGACTGCCGTACGCAAGCGCAAGGCGGCCGCTGCCGTGAAGCGCCACGCCAAGAAGCTGCAGCGCGAAAACCGCAAGTTCCAGCGCCTGTATTAATCAGCAGTCGCCGGGCGGGCGGACAGTCCGCAGCGGTATCCGAAAACGGCGTGCGAGCCAGACTCGCACGCCGTTTTTTGTTTGCGGGGAAAGCGCTATTCTTGCGGGCTTATAACGCCCCCTGCAGGAGCGGCCCGGCCGGAAGCGGCCCATGGCAGCGATCGGGTTACCAGCCAACGCCAAATCCCGATCGCGGCCATGGGCGGACGGCCGCCCCGCCGCTCCTACAAAACCTGTGAACCCCACACGGAAACGGAACAACAACCATGAGCACCACCCTCAAGGAAACCCTGGCCCAGGCCACCAAAGACGCGATGAAGGCCCGCGCCAAGGAGCGCCTGGCAACCCTGCGCCTGATCAACGCCGAAATCAAACGCGTGGAGGTGGATGAACGCATCGAGCTGGACGACGCCCGCATCCTGGCCCTGCTCGACAAGATGACCAAGCAGCGCCGCGACTCCATCGTCCAGTACGAGAAGGCCGGCCGCGCCGAACTGGCGGCGGTGGAGCAGGCGGAGATAGACGTGATCCAGGAATTCCTGCCGGAACAGCTGTCCGAAGCGGAAATCGCCGAGATAGTGGCCGCCGCGGTGAAGGAGACCGGCGCTGCCGGCATGGCCGATATGGGCAAGGTCATGGCCCTGGTGAAACCCCAGGTGCAGGGCCGCGCGGATATGGGCGCGGTCAGCAAGCTGGTCAAGGCGCAGCTGGGCTGACCGCCCGCAGGCAGTGAGAATCTATGGCCGGCAAGATACCCCAGCACTTTATCGACGACCTGCTCGCGCGGGCGGATATCGTCGAGCTGGTGGACAGCCGGGTCAAGCTGCGCAAGACGGGAAAAAATTATTCCGCCTGCTGCCCGTTCCACGACGAAAAAACCCCGTCCTTCACCGTAAGCCCAGACAAGCAGTTCTACTACTGCTTCGGCTGCGGCGCCAACGGCAATGCCATCGGCTTCCTGATGGAGTACGACCGCCTGGGCTTCCCCGAGGCGGTGGAGAAGCTGGCCGCCAGCCGGGGCCTGGAAGTGCCGCGGGAGCAGCTGGCCCCGGGCCAGGAGAAGCGCCAGCGGGAGAGCCAGCCCCTCTACCAGCTCACCGAGAAGGCCGCCGACTACTACCGCAGCCAACTGCGGGAACACCCCTCCGCCGGCCGCGCCGTGGCCTATCTGCGCAACCGCGGCCTGTCCGGCGAGATTGCGCGGGATTTCGGTATCGGCCTGGCGCCGCCGGGCTGGGACAACCTGCTGAACGAGCTGGGCGATACGCCGCAGAAGGCCGACCTGCTGGAACAGGCCGGCCTCGCCATCCGCCGCCAGGACAGCGACGGACGGACAGAACCGGGCAAGCGCCACCACTACGACCGCTTCCGCGACCGCATCATCTTCCCGATTCGCGACCAGCGCGGCCGCGCCATCGCCTTCGGCGGGCGGGTGCTGGGGGACGAGAAGCCGAAGTACCTGAACTCCCCGGAAACCCCCATCTTCCACAAGAGCCGCGAACTCTACGGCCTGTGGGAGGCGCGCCAGGCCAACCGCAGCCTGGAGCGGCTGATCGTGGTGGAGGGCTATATGGACGTGGTGGCGCTGGCCCAGTTCGGCATCCGCTGCGCCGTGGCCACCCTGGGCACCGCCTGCGGCGAGGAACATATACAGTTGGCCTTTCGCCACGCGCCGGAACTGGTGTTCTGTTTCGACGGCGACCGGGCCGGCCGCGCCGCCGCACGCCGCGCCCTGGAGGCGGCGCTGCCGCAGATGCAGGACGGCCGCAGCCTGCGCTTCCTGCTGCTGCCGGAGGGCGAGGACCCGGACACCCTGGTGCGCCAGGTGGGCGGGGAGCGCTTCCACCAGTTGCTGGACGAGCAGGCGCGGCCGCTGGAGGACTTCCTCTTTGACCTGCTCGGCGAGGGCATCAACCTGCAGACCATGGACGGCCGCGCGCGCCTGTCCAAACTGGCGGCGCCGCTGCTGGACCAGTTGCCGGAGGGCGTCTACCGCCAGCTGATGTTCCAGCAGTTGGCCGCCCGCACCGGCCTGGACAGGGACACCTTGCAGGAAGTGATCAACGCTGAGAAGGCCCGCGCTGCACAGGCACAAGCCCAACTGCAGCACCGGGCCCAACCCCAGCCGTCGCAGGAACTCGAGCGGGCACCGGAGCCGGCCGTTCCACCGGAATTTGCCGGCGAAATACCCCCCCCGGGGCCCACTCCGGCAGGGTTTGCCCCCCAGAGGCCCACACCGGCGCAGCCGCGCCGCAGCGGCCAGTACCGGCTGCCGGCGGAGCGCATGCTGATCGCCCTGCTGCTGCACCACCCGGAACTTGCGGCGAAGATCGAGGACCCCGAACCCTACCGCACTAGCGGCCACCCGGACCTGCAGCTGTTCGGCAGGCTTGTGGAAGTCATTCAGTCCCGTCCCGGCCTGTCGATGTTCCAACTATTCGGCCACTGGCGCGGCAATTTCAGCGACGGCTCCCACGAAACCCTCGAGGAACTGGCCAATACTCCCCTGGTCAGCGGTGTGCGCCAGCTGGCCCAGGGCGACGCCAAGCTGGAGTACGATCCCCAGGCGGAGTTTGCCGACTGCCTGCGGCGCCTGGAGCTGGCCGAGCAGAAAAGGCGCAACCGCGACCTGCTGCTGCAGCTGAAGGCCGGCGCCCAACTCAGCGCCGAGGAGCAGCTGGCCCTGCTGGCCAACTGGCGCAAGCGCGACTAGTCCGGCTGAAAAATCACCGGTGCCGCCCTTGAAAACGCCAGATGCAGCACCATAATCAGTCACCCCCGGACGGGATCGGGAACCCATGAGCCCACACACATCGCACCAAGGCGTCACTTGACAGCCAGAGTGGTTATTGCTATCGCAAATACGCTATAATCCCGCGTCTTTGTCCCGTATTTTCATCCCCAGATTTCAGGGTTGTGCATGACCGACAACACCCAACAGCAGACTTCCCGTATCAAGGAGCTGATCGCCCGCGGTAAAGAGCAGGGCTATCTGACCTACGCCGAAGTAAACGACCACCTGCCGGAGGACATCTCCGATCCCGATCAGGTGGAAGACATCATTGGCATGATCAACGACATGGGCATCAAGGTGTTCGAAAGCGCACCGGATGCCGAAGAGTTGTTGATGGCCGAGGGCGACAGCTCCGCCGATGAGATCGCCGCCGCAGAAGCCGCCGCCGCCCTGGCCGCGGTGGAATCCGATGTGGGCCGCACCACCGACCCGGTACGCATGTATATGCGCGAAATGGGCACCGTAGAGCTGCTCACGCGCGAGGGCGAGATCGCCATTGCCAAGCGTATCGAAGAGGGTCTGCGCGAGCTGATGGCCGCCCTGGCCTACTGGCCCGGCGCCGTGCAACAGGTGATCGACGAGTACCAGCTGATCGAGAAGGAAGAGCGCCGCATCCCCGACGTGATCGCCGGCTGGCTGGACCCGGCCGAAGACGTGCCCCCCGGCGCACAGACCGGCCAGGCCGCCGCGGAGACCAGCGGCAGCGAGTCTTCCGACGACAGCGACGACAACGGTGATTCCGACGACGATGACGACGACTCCACCTCCCAGGAGGAAGAGGAAAGCGCCGGCGGTATCGATCCGGAAGAACTGGCCGAACGCATGAACAGGCTGATTGCCGCGCAGAAGAAAGCCGACGCCGCGATCAAGAAGCACGGCCGCGATTCCAAGCAGGCCGGCGAGGCCATGGAGGCCGTGGGCGAGATCTTCCGCTATTTCAAGCTGGCCCCGCGCCAGTTCGACCCGCTGTACAACGAGGTGCGCAGCATTCTCGACGACGTGCGCGAGCAGGAGCGCACCGTCATGAACCTGTGCATCAAAAAGGCGAAGATGCCGCGCAAGACCTTTATCAAGGAATTTCCCGGAAACGAGGTCAACGAGGACTGGATCCCGGGCATCATCAAGAAGAAGCGCGACTACTCCGACGCCCTGCGCCAGGTGGCGGACGACATCATCCGCGCCCAGCGCAAACTGGCCCAGTGCCAGGAGCGCGCCGGCCTGGACATCGGCCAGATCAAGGAGATCAACCGCCGCATGTCCATCGGCGAGGCCCGTTCGCGCCGCGCCAAGAAGGAAATGGTCGAGGCCAACCTGCGCCTGGTGATCTCCATCGCCAAGAAGTACACCAACCGCGGCCTGCAGTTCCTGGACCTGATCCAGGAGGGCAACATCGGCCTGATGAAGGCGGTGGACAAGTTCGAATACCGTCGCGGCTACAAGTTCTCGACCTACGCCACCTGGTGGATCCGCCAGGCGATCACCCGCTCCATCGCCGACCAGGCGCGCACCATCCGTATCCCTGTGCACATGATTGAGACCATCAACAAGCTCAATCGCATCAGCCGCCAGATGCTGCAGGAGATGGGTCGCGAGCCGACGCCGGAAGAGCTGGGCGAGCGCATGGACATGCCGGAAGACAAGGTGCGCAAGGTGCTGAAGATTGCCAAGGAGCCCATCTCCATGGAGACCCCGATCGGCGACGACGAGGACTCGCACCTGGGCGACTTTATCGAGGACCAGAACCAGGCGTCCCCGATCGACACCGCCACCCAGACCGGCCTGCACGACGCCACCCGCTCTGTGCTCGCCGGCCTGACCGCGCGCGAGGCCAAGGTGCTGCGCATGCGCTTCGGTATCGACATGAACACCGACCACACCCTGGAGGAAGTGGGCAAGCAGTTCGACGTGACCCGCGAGCGCATCCGCCAGATCGAGGCCAAGGCCCTGCGCAAGCTGCGCCACCCGTCTCGCTCGGAGCACCTGCGCAGCTTCCTCGACGAGGGTTAAGCGCTACAATTTAAAGCCCGGCACCGCCGGGCTTTTTTATGTGACACTATGATGACGCCGCCACATCCGGCAGGATTTACCAGTAGGAGCGGTCCGGCCGGGAGCGGCCGTTGGCCGCGATCCCAATCGGCAAGTGGCAAATGCGCCGAAAGAAAAACACCATGCAAGAAGAGTTCGTCAACAAGCCCGGCAAGACCGGCATCTCCCGGCTGATCGACGCCAGCTACTACTCCTGGCAGGGCCTGCTCGCCACCTGGCGCAACGAGGCCGCCTTCCGCCAGGAAGTGACGCTGGCCATCTTCCTGATACCGCTGGCCCTGTGGCTCGGCGAGAGCGGCATAGAGCGCGCAATCCTGATCGGCGCCACCCTGCTGGTCATGATCGTCGAGCTGCTCAACAGCGCGGTGGAGGCGGCCATAGACCGCATAGGCCCGGAGAAGCACCCGCTGTCGAAAATCGCCAAGGACACCGGCTCTGCGGCCGTATCCATCTCCCTGCTGCTGTGGCTCTTCACCTGGGGGTGCATACTGCTGCCGCGCTGGATCTCCTGACCACGTTTGCCGCGCCCGCCGCACGCGGGCGCCCTCTTCCATATATCCCGTCTTGGTGGGACTGGACAGCCACTCCAATCGCAGGCTTGGCAACGACGTATACGGCCTGCAGCTGAGTATTTCCGTGGAACAGGGCGTTACCGTCCAGCTGAGTGAGCGCATCAACCTGGAACCCCAGAACTGCAGTTCGGCAACGGCGTCACTCTGGAAAACGACCGCGGTGCAACCTGGGCGGAGATCGGCGGCGGCATAGTACTGCTGGAGCGGGAGGCCGGCAGCGCCTACCTCAACCTCAGCTACCAGCGCTCCGTCGACGACCCGGACTGGAATGGCGGCAGCGCCAACCTGGGCTTCAACTGGGCCTGGTAGCTTACACCCCCTCCCCCGCTTGCGGGGGAGGGGGTGCCGATCGGAACCCCAGGACTCAGACCTGCCCAGATAGTGGCCCCAGGGCGAAACAACCAACATACAGGACAGGAACCCGTTGATCCGCAAGGAAAAATCAGGTAATTTGCCATCCCTCTCGCGGCCACACCGCGGGTATCCCATTGGGGGCCCTTAGCTCAGTTGGTTAGAGCATCCGACTCATAATCGGCAGGTCCTGGGTTCAAGTCCCGGAGGGCCCACCACTTCCCCCTTGATAGCTACCACCAGCTCCTGACCTCTGTTCTTTGCTCTACTGAACTGCAGACCCTGATGCTATCAGGCAAGCCGATTTCTCCTGTTCAGATACAGACACAAGACCAATATGGCCATATGAATGAATTTATGGCCAAATATAGTCACTTGTATTCATAGGTTGACACATGGTCACAGACAGCCTCGCCATTGAATACGCTATTGGGCGCCACGGAGAAAAATATAATTATGAGTGAAACACCTCATGCTGCCCCAAAATCCGATCTGGATATCTCTGTTCCCATTGAAGTACCAGAGGCGACAGCAGTAACTGGCCTGCCTCTGGCTTTAATATTTACCTGGCTCTATGTTCAGAGAGTCATTGAAACATTTCAGTACCACGGGTTTATAAAGAGGGCGGCGGTCTGACCATTCTCTACAGAGCGGCGGCATTAACGAGCAGTCAAAAAGGGTGGCGACCCTAATCATTTCTCTCCGCATACAACCTGAAAAGGAATTAATGATGATACGATTTTCCCTGTTTATCGTAGCGTCCATCCTGACACTGCCTGTACTGGCAGAAGCCTCCGCCGAAACCCAGGCCATTGAACAGGCCGCGCGGGACTACCTGGAATCCCAGCACAGGGTCTCCCCCGCGCAGATGAAAAACAGCCTGCATACAGACCTGAAGAAAAGAACCTATTGGGAAAACAAGGAAGGCGACGAATACATTCTCGAAACCAACTACCAGACCATGCTCAGGGTAGCCGGGACTTACAACAAAAATGGGGACAGGTTTCCGGCAGAGCCGAGAATTGAAATTGAAATACTGGACGTCGACCAGCGGGTTGCCAGCGTCAAGCTGACTGCGGACGACTGGATTGACTATATGCACCTGTTCAAGAACGCGGAAGGCGACTGGAAGATCATCAATGTGCTGTGGCAGTACCACGATATCCAGCGGCACTCCAGCAAGGACTGATTTCAAGTAACCACAGGCCTCAGTGCGGCAGGTCCGACTCCGGCAGATTGACCCCCAGGGCGCGCAGCTGCGAGGCCAGGCGCGGATCGCGGCTCTGGCGCCAGCGCTGGTAGAGGCTCAGGACGTCGGCGGCGTCGAACAGCCTCTGGCGGGCGCAGGCCCGCGCGACCAGGTCCAGCATGCGCGTGAACATGGCCGCGAGCTCGGAAAAGATATGCCGGTTCTGGCGGGCGTTCTCGGACAGGTAATCGTAGGCGCCGCCGCCCATGCCGACGAAATAGTCCCTGAGGATGCCGCGGCGCTCGAACTTCTCCGGGAAGAGGGCGCCGAGGAACAGGGCCGTGTCGCCCAGCTGTCGCAGTATCAGGCAACGCTCCCGCAAGTCGCCGGTCTCGTGGGCATCCTTGTAGAGCAGGGCCAGGGGGCGGATGCTCACCTCGCCATGGTCGTAGCTGAAGAGCTGGTCACTGTCGCCGAAGCGGGCCAGCATGGCGGCCGTGTACCAGAGAGTATCCTCGTGGGGCGGCGGCGCCAGTTGCCGGCCGAATTCCTCCAGCCGCCCGCGAAAGTATTCGGCCAGGGTCATTTCAAAAACAGGCTGCTGTACCAGGGACATCTGCACACCTCCTCGGATTCTCCAGACTAGCGATAAGCTGCGGCCGCATCTACAAACTTTCCATTTTTACCGGCCGCAGTTTTATAGAAAAAAATCATAAGAAACGCCCGTCCCCACCCCTTGAAAATTCCGGCGGCGATCCTATTTCGCCGCTCGGGAGGTCCCGGATTGACACCGCAATCCCCGGCCATCCCGTATCCTTTGTGATTTCTGCTGATACCTGAAATTGTGATTATTTATGGGAGGAAATCCAATGAGTATCAGACCGCTCTACGACCGGGTGCTCGTCAAGCGTCTGCCCGCGGAAACCACCACCAGGGGTGGCATCGTGATCCCGGACAAGGCCGCCGAGAAGTCCAGCCAGGGCGAAGTTTTCGCGGTGGGCGACGGCGCTCCACTGGACAGTGGGGAACTGCGCCCGCTGGCCGTCAAGGCGGGCGACCGCATTCTGTTTGGCCAGTACTCCGGCTCCGAAGTGAAGATCGATGGCGAGACCTACCTGGTCATCAAGGAGTCCGACATTCTGGCCATACTGGATAAAACCGAAGTACAGGAGCAAGCAGCATGAGTGCGAAGGTCGTAAAGTTTTCCGATGATGCCCGCGAGCGCATGCTGGCCGGGGTCAATATTCTGGCCGATGCGGTAAAGGCCACCCTCGGCCCCAAGGGCCGCAACGTGGTGCTCGACAAGAGCTTCGGCGCCCCGCGGGTGACCAAGGACGGCGTGTCCGTGGCCAAGGAAATCGAGCTGAAGGACAAGTTCGAGAATATGGGCGCGCAGATGGTGAAGGAGGTCGCCTCCAAGACCGCCGACGTGGCCGGCGACGGCACCACCACCGCCACGGTGCTGGCGCAGGCGCTCGTGCGCGAGGGCCACAAGGCCATCGCCGCGGGCATGAACCCGATGGACCTGAAGCGCGGCATAGACGCCGCGGTGAAAGCTGCCACCGAGCAACTGGGCAAGCTGTCCAAGCCCTGTGACGACAGCAAGTCCATCGGCCAAGTGGCGACGGTATCCGCCAACTGGAACACCGATATCGGCAAGATACTGGCCGAAGCCATGGAGAAAGTGGGCCGCGACGGCGTGATCACCGTAGAGGAAGGCAAGTCCCTGCAGAACGAGCTGGAAGTGGTCGAGGGCATGCAGTTCGACCGCGGCTACCTGTCGCCCTACTTCATCACCAATCAGGACAAGATGCTGGTCGAACTGGACAGTCCCTATATCCTGCTGTTCGACAAGAAGATCAGCAACATCCGCGACCTGCTGCCGCTGCTCGAAGCCGTGGCCAAGGCCGGCCGCCCGCTGCTGCTGATCGCCGAGGATATCGAGGGCGAGGCCCTGGCGACCCTGGTGGTCAACAACCTGCGCGGCATCCTCAAGGTCGCGGCAGTGAAGGCGCCCGGCTTCGGCGACCGCCGCAAGGCCATGCTGCAGGATATCGCGACACTCACCGGCGGCACCGTCATCTCCGAGGAGCTGGGCCTGTCCCTGGAGAAGGTGGAGCTGGAGCAGCTGGGCAGCGCCAAGCGGGTGGTGATCAGCAAGGAGAACACCACCATCGTCGACGGCGCCGGCGAGAAGACCGCCATAGACGCCCGCGTCGGCCAGATCCGCGCCGAGATTGAGGCGTCCACTTCCGACTACGACCGGGAGAAGCTGCAGGAGCGCGTGGCCAAGCTGGCCGGCGGTGTTGCCGTGATCAAGGTGGGTGCGGCCACCGAAGTGGAGATGAAGGAGAAAAAGGACCTGGTGGACGACGCCCTGCACGCGACCCGCGCGGCGGTGGAAGAAGGCATAGTGCCCGGCGGCGGCATCAGCCTGGTGCGTGTCGCCGACGCGCTGCGCAAGTCCGGCCTCAAGGGCGCCAACGACGACCAGCAGGTGGGTATCAACATCGCCCTGCGCGCGATGGAGGAGCCCTTCCGCCAGATAGTCGCCAACGCCGGTGTCGAGGGCAGCGTGGTGCTGGAGAAGGTGCGCGCCGACGGCAACACCGCCTTCGGTTACAACGCGCAGAACGGCGAGTACGGCGACATGATCGGGCTGGGCATCATCGACCCGACCAAGGTCACCCGCTCCGCGCTGCAGAACGCCGCGTCCATCGCCGGCCTGATACTGACCACCGAGGTGATGGTGGCCGACAGGCCCAGCGAAGACAAAGGCCAGAGCGCGCACGCGCCGGACTTCGGCTAAGCCGTCCGGCAGGGGTCGCAAGACCCCTGCCCTTCTATCGCCGCAACTGCATCTGCCTTCGTCCCCTCAATTGAAGCCGCCGCCAAACGAAGCTTCCGGCAGCCTTTCCATTTAACTTTCCCACTCCGCGGCGCCACAAATCTCTTGTCTATTCTGATAGCGATATAGCCCATTCCAGCTCTTTAGCCTTCCATTAGATGACAGGAGTGCAAGGATGCACGCGGCCAAACCATCGGAAGATTCCTCCAAGGCCACGGAAACCGAAGCTCACATCAAACCGCTGGTTTTTTACGGCTCGATTATCGGCATAGTGCTCTTTTCCCTCTGGGCGATGCTGTTTACCGAGCAGGCGGGCGATGCGATCAACTGGGTGCTGGCGCGGATTTCCAGCGGCTTCGGCTGGTTCTACTTTGTCGCCGTGGTGGCCTACCTGGCCTTCGTGATCATTGTCGCCGTGTCGAAGTTTGGCGATATCAAGCTGGGACCGGATCACGCGGAGCCGGAATTCAATGTGGTGACCTGGGCGGCGATGCTGTTCAGCGCCGGTATCGGCATCGACCTGATTTTCTACTGCATCGTCGAGCCGGTGACCCAGTTTATGGCTCCGCCTGTCGGCGAGGGCGGCACCGTGGAGGCGGCGCGTCATGCGATGGAGC
This sequence comes from Microbulbifer sp. SE14, assembly GCF_059834885.1. Taxonomy (NCBI): domain Bacteria; kingdom Pseudomonadati; phylum Pseudomonadota; class Gammaproteobacteria; order Cellvibrionales; family Microbulbiferaceae; genus Microbulbifer; species Microbulbifer sp. SE14. The sequence continues at coordinate 86,063 of NZ_JCBAJA010000010.1, forward strand.
TGACCTTCCTGCACTGGGGCCTTTCTGGCTGGGGGGTCTATACACTGGTGGGTATGGCGCTGGCGTTTTTCAGCTATCGCCACGGGCTGCCGCTGACGATCCGCTCCTCCCTCTATGCGCTGTTTGGCAGGCGCATCGACGGTTCGCTCGGCAATGCGGTGGATATCGCCGCTGTGCTGGGCACCGTATTCGGTGTGGCCACCAGCCTGGGCATCGGTATCATCCAGCTCAACTTCGGCCTCAAATACATGTTCGGCGTGCCGGAAAGCACCCTTACCCAGGCGTCACTGGCGGTGATGATCGTGGTCTTCTCCGCGATTTCTGCCGCCACCGGCGTGGAGCGCGGCATCCGCCGGCTGTCGGAATTCAACATGCTGCTGGCGGTGCTGCTGATGCTGTTCGTGCTCTTCAGCGGTAAGACGCGCTTCCTGCTCGACGCTTTCGTCACCAATATCGGTGACTACCTGCAGCACTTTCTGGAGCTGTCCTTCAACACCTACGCCTTCGATCCACCCACCGACTGGCTGAACGCCTGGACGCTGTTTTTCTGGGCCTGGTGGATTGCCTGGGGCCCCTTCGTTGGACTATTCCTGGCGCGCATCTCCCGCGGCCGCACCATCCGCACCTTTGTCGCCGGCACCTTGATATTGCCGTTTACCTTTATGGCCGCCTGGATGGCGATCATGGGCAACTCGGCAATCGACATGGTGATGGGTGGCGCCACCGAATTCGGCCAGGAGGCGATGGCGAACCCGGGATCGGCGATCTACCTGTTCCTCGAACAGCTGCCCTGGACGCTGATCACCACCATTTCCGTCACCGTTTTGTCGATCGTGTTCTTCGTCACCTCCGGCGATTCTGGCTCGCTGGTCCTCTCCAACATGACCAGCCGCATCGAGGACCCGAACCACGATGCGCCGCCGTGGATGCGCATCGCCTGGGCGGCCATCATCGGCATAGTCACGGTGGCGCTGTTGATGACCGGTGGCCTGTCCGCATTGCAGGGTGCGGTGGTAATCATGGGCCTGCCGTTCACTTTCGTGCTGATACTGATGATGCTGAGCCTCTACAAGGCCCTGCGGCTCGAGGGACTGAAAACCGCCAGTATGCAGGATGCCCTTTCCGGGCACCTGTCCGGCCGCACCATGTCGCGGGAGGGACAGAGCAACTGGGCACAGCGGCTGGCGCGCGCGATCAGCTTTCCCACCCGGCTGCAGGTGGAGCAGTTCATCGAGCGCACCGTGCGGCCGGCATTTGAAGCGGTGAAGGAGGAGCTCAGCGAAAAGGGCTACCCGGTCAGTATCGGCGGCGACACCGGTGACAAGCTCCACCTGTCGCTGGATGTGGACCTGGGCGGCGAGGTGGATTTCACCTACCAGGTGTGGCCGCGCCAGTGCTCCATGCCGGCCTTTACGCTGCTCGCGGAAAAACCGCGCTCCAGCTACTACCGGCTGGAACCGCACCTGCGCGAGGGCGGCCTGACCTACGACCTGATGGGCTACACCCGCGAGCAGGTGATTGGCGATATCGTCGACCACTTCGAGGCGCACCTGCAGTACCTGCATATGCGCCGCGAGCTGGCCGCGCGCACACCGGGAGAGGAAGGCCAGCCGGGCGCGCAATAGGGATAGAAAAAATGAGCGAAACAACAGCGTTCGACCACAGCTACGACTACATCATCGTCGGCGCCGGCTCCGCCGGTGCGGTATTGGCCAACCGGCTCAGCGAGGGTGAAAAATATTCCGTACTGCTGCTGGAGTTCGGCGGCCGCGACAACTCCATCTACATCCAGATGCCCACTGCCTTCTCGATCCCGTTGAACATGCCGAAGTTCGACTGGGGCTTTCATACCGAACCGGAGCCGGGGCTGCACGGGCGGCGCATCCACCAGGCCAGGGGCAAGGTGATCGGCGGCTCCTCCGCCATCAACGGCATGGTCTATGTACGCGGCTGCGCCGGGGATTACGACGAATGGGTGGAAATGGGTGCGAGTGGCTGGGGCTACGCCGACGTGCTGCCCTACTTCAAGCGCGCCGAGGGCTGTGTATACGGCGCCGACGAGTACCGCGGTGCGGATGGCCCCCTGACCACCTGCAACGGCAACAATATGAAAAATCCCCTGTACCGCGCCTTTATCGAGGCGGGCAAGCAGGCGGGCTACGGCTTTACCGAGGACTACAATGGCCGCCGCCAGGAGGGCTTCGGGCGTATGGACATGACGGTGCGCGACGGCGTGCGCTGCTCCACCGCGCTGGCCTACCTGAAGCCGGCGCGGGGGCGCGGGAACCTCGACCTGAAGATGCACGCACTCACCACCAGGGTGATCATGGAAGGAAAAAAGGCGGTGGGCATCGAGTACCGCCAGCACGGCAAGACCTTCAAAGCCAGGGCCAACAAGGAAGTGATTCTCTCCGCCAGCGCCTTCAATTCCCCCAAGTTGCTGATGCTGTCCGGTATAGGTCCGGCAGAACACCTGAAGGAACACGGCATAGAAGTGGTGCACGACCTGCCCGGCGTGGGCCAGAACCTGCACGACCACCTGGAGTGCTGGGTGCAGCAGGAGTGCACCCAGAAGATCACATTGAACGGCTGGCTGGGGCCGCTGGCCAAGGCCTGGATAGGCGTCAACTGGCTGTTGTTCAAGCGCGGCCTGGGGGCAACCAATCACTTCGAATCCAACGGCTATATCCGCAGTCGCGCCGGGCTGAAATACCCGGACATCCAGTATCACTTCCTCGCCGGCGCCATCGCCTACGACGGCTCCAGCGCGGTCGAGGGCCACGGTTTCCAAGTGCACCTGGGGGCCAACAAGCCGTTGAGCCGCGGCTGGGTAAAACTGAAATCGAAGGACCCGGAGGCGGCACCGGAAATGGTGTTCAACTACCTGGCCCAGGAGGAGGACAAACAGGCCTTCCGCGCCGGCCTGCACTTCACCCGCGAGATATTCGCCCAGCGCGCCATGGATCCCTACCGCGGCAGAGAAATCTCACCGGGGCCGGATGTGCAGAGCAACGACGAGATCGACAACTGGCTCGCCGAGAGCTGCGAGACCGCCTACCACCCCTGTGGCAGCTGCCGCATGGGCACAGACGAACTGGCGGTGGTGGATCCGGAGTGCCGGGTGCGCGGCGTGGAGAACCTGCGCGTGGTGGACTCGTCGATCATTCCCACGGTGACCAACGGCAACCTGAATGCGCCGACGATCATGATCGGGGAAAAAGGGGCGGATCATATACTCGGCAGGAAAATGCTGCAGCCGTCCACCGCAGAGGTGGGTTTGGCGGAGGACTGGGAAAATTCGCAGCGGGAGGGGAAGCCGGAGCGGCCGTTGAAATAGGGGATCCGGGAGTTTCTCCCTGTAGTAGCGGCGGGGCGGCCATCCACATTCCGCATTTCAATATGGCGAATCCACATCCCCCTCGGCGACGTAGACGGTCTTCAGCCGCGTACAGTGCTCCAATGCCCGCCTGCTGTTCTCCTTGCCAATACCGGATTGCTTGAAACCGCCGAAGGGCATTTCCACCGGCGTCAGGTTGTAGTGATTGATCCAGACGATACCAGCCTCGAGTCTATCCGCCACCCGGTGGGCACGCTGGATATCGCGGGTGAAGACGCCGCCGGCCAGGCCGAATTCGGTGGCGTTGGCTCGGGCCAGGACTTCACTCTCGTCGCGGAAACTGAGCAGGGACAGCACCGGGCCGAAGATTTCCTCGCGTACAATGGTCATGTCATCGCGCAAGCCGTCGAAGATGGTCGGCTGCACGAAGTTACCGCCCTCGCAGCCGGGCACCTCGGCCGGCCCGCCACCGAGCAACAGCACACCGCCCTCTTCCACGCCCTTTTCGATATAGCTGAGCACATTCTGCATATGCCCGGCGCTGATCAGCGGGCCCACGTCCGTGTCCGGGTCCAGCGGATCGCCCACTTTCATCCTGCCCGCCCGGGCGACCAGCTTGTTGATGAATTTTTCCTTGACGGATTCCTGCACGAACACCCGCGTGCTGTTGGTGCATACCTGCCCCTGGGTGTAGAAGTTACCGAGCAGGGCCGCGCCCACGGCGTTGTCCAGGTTGGCGTCCTCGAAAACGATCAGCGGCGACTTTCCACCCAGCTCCAGGGTGACGCCCTTCAGGGTATCGGCGGCGGCGCGCATCACCGCCTTGCCGGTGCCCACCTCCCCGGTCAGCGACACCTTGGCGATATGCGGGTGGGCGGTCAGCGCCTGGCCGGTTTCGGCAAAGCCCTGCACCACATTGAAGACGCCGTCCGGCAGGCCGGCATCCTTGAAGAGTTCCGCCAGGCGCAGCGCCGACAGCGGCGTCAGCTCCGCCGGCTTGAAGATCATCGCATTGCCCGCTGCCAGTACCGGGGCCGATTTCCACGCGGCTATCTGCAGCGGGTAATTCCAGGCACCCAAGCCCGCGCAGATGCCCAGGGGTTCCGGGCGGGTGTAGAAGAAGCCACCGGACACCGGCTGGTATTCCCCGTGCAGCGACGAGGCCTGGCCGGCAAAGAATTCCAGGCAGTCCGCCGCAGAACCCACGTCCGCCTCCGGCGTCTCCGCGATCGGCTTGCCGCCGTCGAGGGATTCCAGCCGCGCAATTTCGTCGCAGTGCTGGCGCAACAGCTGCGCGGCGCGTGTCAGCACGCGGCCGCGCTCGGCACCGCTCATCGCCCCCCACTCCCGCTGCCCCAGCTCGGCGGCCGCCACCGCCTTGTCCACATCCTCGGCATTGGCACGGGCTACCCGGCAGATGACCTCGCCGGTGGCGGGATTGAGGGTATCGAAGAAACTGTCGTCGCTGGCGGCAACATACTGGCCACCGATCCAGAGCAGGCGGTCGTCCAACAGGGCCATGGGGCTCTCCTCAGAGTCGGGTGAGAGCTACAAGTCTAGATGGGGATAAACCCGCGATGGCGCGAATTCACACCCAACAGTGTGGAACGGCACGCACTTCCTCCAGAGAGAACGACACGCTTCGAGGAAATTCACGCCAAGAGGCTTTACAGAAATCATTTATCTGACTAACCTCTTTTTCGTTTTTGGCCTTGCCAAACATAAGCAACAGGCAGACCAAAAACCCCCACCCCAATGTCAGGGACTGTGGGATAGCAGTTCAGCGATGATGATCAGCCGGCAACTCCTTCTCAGATACTCCCGGCCGCAGTGACTGATCGTCCAACCAATCAAACTCCAATAATAAATTCGGATAGTCACATGAAAACCAAAGCGAAAATTCCGGCAGCGCTCGCCGCACTGCTGGGCGGTCTGTTGAGTTCCACTTCGCTGTCGGCGCAGCCGGTGGGTTATGCCACGCTAAACGGCGGCACTACCGGCGGCGCGGGGGGCCAGGTCGTCTACGCCACCACCGGCACCGAGATCCACGCGGCACTGTGCAACCGCGCCTCCAGCGACACCCCCATCATCATCCAGGTCGAAGGAACTATTAACCACGGCAACACCAGCAAGGTGTCAGGCAGCAGCTGTAACACCGCCGACGGCGTAATCGAGATCAAGGAGGTCAGCAACGTCACGCTTGTCGGCGTCGGCAGCGGCGCCCTGTTCGATGAGTTGGGTATCCACCTGCGCAGCGCCTCCAACATCATTCTGCAGAACCTGCATGTGCGCAATGTGAAGAAATCCGGCTCGCCGACGTCCAACGGCGGCGACGCCATCGGCATGGAGAGCAATGTATTCAATGTGTGGGCGGACCATCTGACCCTCGAGGCATCCGGCGGCGAGAGCGACGGCTACGACGCGCTCTTCGATATGAAGGCCACCACCAAGTACGTCACCCTGTCCTACAGCATCCTGCGCGGCTCGGACCGCGGCGGCCTGGTCGGCTCCAGCGACAGCGACGACACCAACGGACCCGTGACTTACCACCACAATCTGTTCGAAAACCTGAAGTCGCGGGTGCCGCTGTTGCGCCACGCCACCGCCCACGCGTTCAACAACTACTATCGCGGGATCTGGGGGTCCGGCATGAATCCGCGCATCGGCGGCCGCATCCGCGCGGACCACAACTACTTCGAGGACTCCAAGGATGTGCTGGGCACCTTCTACACCAACGACATGGGCTACTGGCATGTGAATGGAAACGTCTATTCCAATGTCACCTGGACGGAGGAGGGCGACGACAACCACCCGGCCGGCCCGAATCCGGTGTCGACGACCACCATCAACATCCCCTACTCCTACCCGCTGGACGATGCCGGCTGCGTACCGCAGATAGTGCTGGCCACCGCCGGCGCCAACACCGGCCTGCTGGAATCCGACGGCAACTGCCAGAGCCAGGGCGGTTCCTCTTCAGGGGGCAGCTCGTCGAGCAGTTCCAGCTCTTCATCGAGCAGTTCCAGTTCCTCGAGCTCTTCCGGCGGTTCCGGCGGTGAGCTGGGCACCAACCTCGCCATCGGCGCCGGCTCCGACGGCAGCAGCAAGGCCAGCGGCACCAGCTACGGCAACGTGCGCGACGGCGACCTGCAGACTTACTGGCAACCCACCTCCAGCAGCGGGGAGCGCGTTTCCGTGAAGTGGAGCAGTGCCACCGCATTCAATACCGTGATCATTCGCGAGATCGGCAGCGCGGCGCAGAACTGGCGCCTGGTGAACCACGATACCGGCGCGGAGCTGGCCTCCGGCACCGGCATAGGTTCGGCCATGCAGGTCTACCTCGGCGATGTCAACATGAGCAAGATCAACCTGATGATCGACAGCGCCTCCGGCGCACCGCAGATCGCCGAGTTCGAGGTCTACAACGCGACTGGCGGCTCTGCCTCCAGCAGTTCCAGTTCCGGTGGCTCCTCTTCGGGCGGCAGCACCGGTACCATCACCATCGAGGAAAACGCCAGCGGCTTCTGCTCGGTGAACGGCGCAGTTGAAAGTGAGTGGGCAGGCTACACCGGCAGCGGCTACGCCAATACCGATAACGCTTCCGGCAACGGCGTGAACTGGGCCGTATCCGCACCCTCGGCCGGCGTCTACACCCTGCAGTGGCGCTTCGCCAACGGCGGCAGCGACAGGCCCGCGGACATATTGGTTAACGGCAGCATCGTCGCCAGCATCACCATGGGCGCCACCGGTGCCTGGAACAGCTACGCCGACAGCGGCAGCGTGGACGTGGGCCTGAATGCCGGCAGCAACCAGCTGCGCCTGCAGGCCACCGGCAGCAGCGGTCTCGCCAATATCGACCACCTGGACGTCACCGGCAGCAGCCCGCAACCGGGCAGCTGCAACTGACCGCTTCCACTCCGTTCCATCCTCACAGGATGAAGGCGCCCCTCGCGGGCGCCTGCCTTACTGGCAAAAAATAAATTCGGACAATCCCATGAAAACCACAGCGAAAATTCCGGCAGTGCTCGGCGCATTGCTGGGCGGTTTGCTCGCGTCGGCCTGGGTATCGGCCCAGGAACTCGGCACCAACCTGGCCCTCAGTGGTGGCGCCGACGGCAGCAGCAAGGCCAGCGGCTCCAGCTACGGCGATGTGAACGACGGCGACCTGCAGAGTTACTGGCAGCCCGCCTCAAGCAGCGGCGAGCGCATCTCGGTGAAAAACTTCGGCGGCAGTTTCAATACCGTGGTCCTGCGCGAGATCGGCAGCGCAGTGCAGAACTGGCGGCTGGTGGACCACGACAGCGGCGAGGAACTGGCGTCCGGCAATGGCATAGGCACCGAGATGCAGGTGACCGTCGGTGACCGGAACCTGTACAAGATCAACCTGATGATCGACAGCGCCAGCAGCGCGCCGCAGATCGCGGAGTTCGAGATCTACAACGCGAGCGGCGGCTCCGGCAGCTCCTCCTCATCCTCTTCCGGCGGCTCCAGCAGTTCCGGCGGCGGCGCCACAGGCACACTGGCGCTGCAGGAAAACGCGACGGGCTTCTGCTCCGTGGATGGCGCTGTCGAGAGCGAACACGCCGGCTTCACCGGCAGCGGCTACGCCAATACCGACAACGTATTCGGCACCGCGATCGAGTGGTCGGTGGTGGTTCCGGAAGCGGGTCTCTACACACTGCAGTGGCGCTACGCCAACGGCTCCGGCGACCGCCCCGGGGATGTGTTGATCAACGGTGGCCAGGAGACCGATGTGGCCATGGCCGGAACCGGTACCTGGACCAGTTACGCGGACAGCGGCCAGGTAGTAGTGGGCCTGAGCGCGGGCTACAACACCATTCGCCTGCAGGCCAGCGGCAGTTCCGGTTTGGCCAATATCGACAGCCTTTCCGTGACCGGCACCGACCCGCAGCCGGGTGACTGCAACGGCGGCTCCTCGAGCAGTTCCAGTTCTTCCAGCTCCTCCGGCGGCAGTTCCAGTTCTTCCGGCGGCAGCTCTTCTTCCTCCAGCGGCGGTTCGTCCGGTGGCAGCGGCAGCTCCAGTTCGTCTTCCGGAGGCAGCTCTTCGGGCTCTGGCAGTTCAGGGGGCTCTTCCGGAGGCAGCGGCGAGATCAGCAATGCCTGCTACGTTCTGGCCACCGATCCGAACGTCAACTGGCGGGATTCCGCCGAGCTGCTTACCGATCAGGAAATCGTCGAGTGCCTGTCGCAGACCCTTGGCCGTGCCGTGGGCTACGGCGAAAACGCCCTCGGCGGCTACGATCCGGGCGGCAACAGTGTGCTGACGGTGATCCGCAAGAACGATCCCCAGGGCCGCTCGATGGAACAGCAAATCCTCGACGCCATCACCGGCGACGGACACAACTGGATAGTCTTCGACAAGTTCGATTTCGCCCAGGAAACCGAGGTGGCCATGTACCGCAACTTCTGCGGCGATTCCCCGGTGCAGAGCGCGATCGGCGGCACACAAGCCCAGTGTATCGACTACCGGCAGTGGTGCTCCGGCAACGGCCATGGCTCCGGGGAATCCTGCCTGCAGGAGTTCTTCAACAACCGCCTGAATGATGGCGACCTGCCCATCCGCAATCCGGTGATCGGTGCCAACACCACCCTCGACGGACGCATGAGCAACGCCTACTTCCGCTTCAGCGGCTTCGCCATAGGCGCGGACAGCTCCGGTTCCCCCACCCAGACGTCGGACAATGTGATCCTCACCCACCTGGAGTTCCGCGGCGCCGGCCACACGGAAGACCACGGCCTGGACCCGGATATGATCCGCGCCACCGGCGCCTCCCGGGATATCTGGATTCACAAGAACAGCTTCGACACCACCGGCGACTCGGCATTTGACGTGAAAGTGGGCGCGCACCACATCACCATGTCCTTCAACCGCCTGGTGAACGTGAAGCGCGCATCCCTGCACGGCTCCAGCGACAGCCGCACCATCAATGAGCAGATCCGCACCACCATGCACCACAATGCCTTCGTCACCACCGACGGGGACTACTTCACCCTGGGCAATACACTGCGGCGCATACCGCTGATCCGCCGCGGCACCTCGCATATGTTCAACAACCTGTTCTGGAACTACCGCAAGGACATTCTCAGCGTGCGCGTCGGTGCCAGTGTGCTGTGGGAGGACAACACCCTGCTGATCAACCGCGACCACCAGGAGAAGGACGATCCGGACCAGGCCCTGGACGAGAGAGCCGCGGAGCTGGCGCGGGATGTGGACGGCGGCAACTTCCGCGCCGACGGCGTGCGCCTTTGGTTCTCCGACGCCCAGTGCAACCTGGATCCGGCCTTCGCCCGCGACATCACCGACGCCTCCGGCTCCGTGGGCGACCTGAGCCAGGATTACGCACAGGCATCGCGGGATGTAATTTCCGCCAACCGGCTGCCAGCCGGCCAGAACCTGACGGACTATATCGCCGCCACCGCGGGCAAATACGGCGAAATGCCGTTCAACTCGCCGCTGGCCAACGATATCAACTATGTGCTCGGGCTGGGCAAGGTTCCCTGCCAGTAGCCTCCCCTCCTCTTGATCGACGCATCGTCACTGGCGCCCTGCGGGGCGCCCTTTTTTCGTGTCACCTATTGACAATTTTGTGCCGAACGTCACGTCAACTGGCTTTACAAGCTTTCTGATACCGCTAACACTCTGAATCCAATTTGGTTTTGCCAATTTTTCATGTTGGCAGCCAGCATCCCGGTGGTACAGCGATGCCGGGAAACTCCCGCGGCCTTTCCAATAATCGATAACAAGGCGATTAAAGAAATGATCACGTCAAAGAAAAAGGGCCTGTATGGCCTGGGGCTCACGCTATTCCTGTTCGGGTCTGCGAGCCTGCAAGCACAAACAGACAATCTATCCATAGGCGCCGGCGCCGACGGCTCATCGAAGGTGAGCGGCAGCAGCTATGGCAATGTCATTGATGGCGACATCAATACCTACTGGGCCCCCGACGGTTCAACGGGTCGCGTATCCGTGAAATGGCCTTCGGCGACCACTGTCAGCAGCGCAGTGATTCGCGAGGCCACAGGCTTCGAGGGCAATATCGGTTCGTGGCAGATGGTCAACCACAACACCGGTGACATTCTTGCAGAGGGCTCGGGCGCAGGCACAATCAATTTCGACAGCACCAGCCTCACCAAGCTGAACTTCGTCATCCAGAGCAGCAACGGCACACCGGCGGTTGCCGAGTTCGAAACCTATGAAAACAGCTCTTCCGGTGCGAGCGGAAGCGTAAACCTCGCCGTGAGTGTTTCCGGTGATGACGCGACCCTGAACTGGGACGTCAGCAATATCGACGTCGCATACCAATCCGTCTACCGCAATACCGATCCAAACCCGCAGGGTCGTTCCCGCATCGCCGCCAGTGTCGCGGGAAACAGCTACACCGACCGCGACCTGGCCGATGGCACCTACTACTGGATCAAAATCACCGATACCAGCGGTAACGCCTTCAATTCCAATGGTGATGATGCGGTTATCGCCACCACAACAACGCTGGCCCTGCAGGAAAGCGACGGTTTCTGCTCGGTGGATGGTTCAATAGATAGCAATCACAGCGGTTTTACCGGCAGTGGGTTTGTCAATACAGACAATAAACTCGGGGCAGGTGTCGTCTACAGCCTTGATGCGGATTACGCGCAGAATGTACAGGCCGACATCCGCTATGCGTCGGCCAGCAATCGCCCTGCAGATATCGAGGTGAACGGTTCCCTAGCGGGCACAGTCAATTTTACTTCGACCGGGGCCTGGACAAGCTGGACCAGCGAAAGCGTCACCATTCCCCTGCAGGCGGGGGAGAACACCATCAGGTTGATTGCGCGAACCGCAGACGGATTGCCCAACATCGACTCCCTGGCGGCTACTGGCGGCAGTTTGGCCCCGGGAGCCTGCGGTGCCAGCACCGCACAGGATTGTAATGACGTCACAGGTGTACCGGTCATAACGGTCGCTCAGGACGGCAGCGGGCAATACAGCACGGTGCAGGCCGCGATCAACAGCGTTTCGTCCTCGAACAGCCAGCCGACACAGATTCGCATCAAGCCCGGCGTCTACCGCGAAAAACTCCTTATCGACCGGCCGAACCTGACCCTGTGCGGCGAGAGCGGGCAAACCGCTGCAACCCTTCTGACCTACGACGACGCCTCGGATACACCGGACGGGAACGGCGGCACGCTCGGCACTTCCGGCAGTACGAGTATTGCCATCAATGCGGACGATATTTCGGTTGAAAATATCACCATGGAAAACAGTCACGGCCCGGGGATCCAGGCGGTTGCCGTGCGTATCGCCGCGGACCGGGTGCAGTTCCGCAATGCCCGCTTCCTCGGCAACCAGGATACCCTCTATGTGCACAGCGGTTCCCAGTACTTCAAGGACTGTTATGTCGAGGGCACCGTCGACTATATCTTCGGTGGCGCCACTGCGGTCTTCGATAACTGCGTGATTCACAGTGTCGGCGGCGGAACGGCGATTACCGCGCCCAGCACGGACCAGGCACAGCCCCACGGCATCGTCTTCCTCGGCGGGCAGGTGACAGCCTCCTCTTCCGTCAGCGACGACAGTGTTGCCCTCGGCAGGAACTGGCGTCCCTACGGTTCGACAACCTATCTGGGCGTGGAGCTGGGTGCACATATCCTGCCTGAGGGTTGGAGACCCATGGGCAGCAACACGCTGGATACCGCGCGTTTTGCCGAGTACCAGAATAGCGGGCCCGGCGCGGATACTTCGCAGCGGGTGTCCCAGTCCAGGCAGTTGTCCTTTGCGGAAGCTGCGGACTATACCGTGGACAGTATCTTTGGCTCCTGGGTGCCGAGCTATAGCAGCAGTGGTGGCAGCGCCAGCGCCCCGCTGCTATCACAGGAGGGCAACCCGGTACACGACCGCTTCAACAAGTATTTGACGGAGTGGAGCCTGAGCACCAGCCAGGCGGATATTATTCTCTCCCATCAGTACGACAACGACGGTTGGCCGAAAAACCAGTCCTACAGCAGCATGGGCAGCGGCGGCAGCGGTTCCGCCACCATCGACAACGGCGCGACCACAACGGAAATGACCTACATGGCGGAAATGTATAAGCGCACGGGCAATGCCAGCTACCGCGATTCCGCCAGAAAGGCGATGGATTACCTGCTGGAGATGCAATATTCCACAGGTGGCTGGCCGCAGTTTTACCCCCTGAAAGGTGGCTACGCAGATCACGTCACCTTTAACGATGACGCCATGTCGCGCGTTTTGACGGTTCTGTATCACGCCGAGAAAGCTGCAGTACCTTTTGATAGCGATATATTCAACAGCAGTGACCGCGCACAATTCCGGGCTGCCATCGACAAAGGGTTGGAATATATCCTGCGTTCGCAGTGGAAACAAAACGGTGTACTGACCGCCTGGTGTGCGCAGCACGATGCAACGGATTACCTGCCGAAATCCGCACGCGCCTACGAACTTGAATCAATCAGCGGCAGTGAATCGGTTGAAATCATCGGTTTCCTGATGACTCAACCGCAGACAGCGGAAATTGAAACCGCAGTGAAAGCCGCCCTGGCCTGGTATCGCAGTCCGGAGACCATCCTGGAGGATTACACCTACGATAAATCCACCGCAGAAAAAATCGTTCACTCACCCGGCGACAGAATGTGGTATCGCCTCTACGACCTGGATACCAACGAAGGCTTCTTCAGTGATCGCGATGGTGGCAAGTACGATGACATCATGGATATCTCGGAAGAGCGCCGCGAAGGTTATAGTTGGGGTGGCAGTTACGGAGAAAAAATAATCTCCTATGCCGAGAGCGTCGGTTACTGACAAACAAAATTTCCCCCGGCGAGGCAGATTCCGAACCACAAAAATCCCTGTTTAAAGCCGCTTCCAAACAACGGCTTTTTAGTCCTGGCGATGACTCCCCCCTTGTGGCTCGGCCTTCGGCCAGCTGAAGCTGGCCCCATCATCCCCCTGGTCGACGCATCGCCATTGGCGCCCCGCCGGGCGCCTTTTTGGTGCAGCACATCCCCAAGGGCCGGCCGTGGACAGCAAGCTCCCCGGCTATAGGTGTATCCACAAAGGAATTAGACTTTAGTCTAAATTGGACTGTCCAAACTGGACTTACCATGAAAAGCAAAGCTATCCTCGCCCGGCAATTTGGCCGGACCAATAACAATAAGCGGCCTGCGGTATTGCTCACCAAAAGAATAAAGATGATGAGGAGCAAGTCCCATGAAAACCCCTTCCCTACTCGCACTAATCGTCCTATCCGGATGGCTTGCCGCCTGTGGCGGCGGCAGTTCCGGTGGCGGTTCGGACCCCGGCGGTACCTCGAGCAGCTCTTCAAGCAGCAGCTCGTCGAGCAGTTCCAGCAGTTCGTCAAGCAGCTCCAGCAGCTCGTCCAGCAGTTCCTCGAGCAGTTCCGGCGGCACCACCGCCTTCACCTGCCCGGAAACCGGGCTGTATTTCTGCGACGACTTCGAAGACGGCGAATTCGCCGACACCTGGGATGCGGTGATCGACGGCTACGGCCTGGAGAATCCCGGCAAATTCGACATTCTCGACGAGGGCGATGCCGGCAAGTCCCTGCGCTTCACCGCTGGCACCCGCGGCGAAAACCTGAGCGAGGGCGAGCTGATCCTGGCCAAGGAGGCGGCCTTCTCCGGCGTACCCGCGGACTACTCCGTGGAATACCGCATACGCCCGCGGGCCAACGGCAACACCGGCAACAAGTACCTGTTCGCCATGGGCCGCTACCAGGGGCCGCTGCAGTGGTACTTCGGCGGCCTGAATATGCAGAACACCCCTGATACCACCCAGGTTGAGGCGGGCCTGGCCACCAGTGGCGGCGTCAGTCGCCTGGCACAGACGAAAAAGCCGCTGGAGCTCGGCACCCAGGGCGGCACTGACGGCACCTGGTACACGGTGCGCTTCGATATGGTGGGCTCTACTGTCACCCTCTACCTCGACGGCGAGGAACTGGGCTCCTTTACCGACCCCGACAGCCTCTACCAGACCGCCGGACGCATCGGCTTCTTCACCTATAACCGCTCCTTCGAGGTGGATTATGTGAAGGTGGGCGACCCCAGCATCAAACCGGTGCAGCTCACCCTGGACTATGCGGAATCCACCTGGGTTACCACCGCCGGCGATCCGGCGCTGGAAGTGAACGTCACCGCGATACAGAGCGATGGCGTCACTGCCGACACCTTTACCGTCGAGTCCAGCAATAAGGCGGCGGTTTCCGTGGATGTCACCGACAACACAGTGACCCTGACTCCGCTGGCCGAGGGCGATGCCACCGTCACCTTTACCAGCGGCTCCGATTCCAGCCTGCAGAAGGCCATCGAAGTCAGCGTGGCCAAGGCCTTCGAAATGCCCACCGCCACCTACGGCGACCTCAGCACCCGGGTCAGCCCGGTTCCGGGCAATACCAACGAGTACGAGGACACCCGCCTGAGCATCACCTTCGACGGCGCTCCCACCCTCGCCGAGATCGGCTCGGTGCGCATCTTCCGCGCCAAGGACGACACCGAGGTGGACGCCATCCGCGCCGGCGGCGAGACGGACACCCTCGGCTACGAAGGACAGAGCAATACTCGCACCCTCAACGTCAATCCGTTCGAGATAGACGGCAACACCCTGACCATCTCGCCCCACACCGGCGCACTGGACTACGGTGTCGAGTACTATGTAGCCATCAGCAGCAACCTGGTGCAGGGCGTACAGCTGAACGGCGCCGACTTTGTGGGCCTGGGCAAAGACGCCGGCTGGACCTTCACCACCCGCACCGCCGCCCCCAGCGGTGCCGACGTGACGGTGGACGACGACGGCACCACCGCAGACTTCCGCACGGTGCAGGGAGCGCTGAACCATGTGATGGAGAATGTGGGCGCGAACGACCCGGCCACCATCACCATCAGCGCGGGCGACTACCGCGAGGTGTTGTTCCTGCGCGGCAAGCACAACCTCACCATCCAGGGCTCAGGTTCCGGGGCGACGGTGATCCGCTACAGCAACAACAACGCGCTCAATCCCGGCACCAGCACACGGCCTATCTTCCTGGCGGAGAGCGCCGACATGCTCACCCTCAAGGATCTCTCCCTGATCAACACCACCCTGATCGGCGAGGGCGGCCAGGCGGAAACCATCTACTTCAACAACGACGGAGGTCGCCTCATCGCCACCAACGCCGTATTCATCAGCGAGCAGGACACCCTGCTGCTGAAAGGGTGGAGCTGGTTCTACAACAGCCTGGTGGCTGGCAACGTGGACTTCATCTGGGGCACGGCCCAGGCGGCGGTGTTCGAAGACAGCGAGATCCGCACCCTGGCCCGCACCGACGGTGGCCAGGGCGGTTACCTGCTCCAGGCGCGCACCGCTGAAAGCTCGCCGGGCTTCGTGTTCCTGAACTCCGCCCTGACCCGCGATGAAGGCGTGGGTGATGGCACCCACTATCTGGCGCGCAGTGGCGGCAGCAGCAGCTACTACGACAACATCGCCTTTATCAACACCATGATGGACACCCACGTGGCCGATATCGGCTGGCATCCGGACCGGACCCCCAACCCGGCCACCGCCAGTGCCGATGCCGGCTGGCGCGAGTACGGCAGCATGGACCTCTCCGGCAGCCCGCTGGACCTCTCCAATCGCTGTAACGGCGACGGCAGCTGCTATCTGCTGAGCGAGGCGGAAGTGGCCGAACGCTTCTGTTCGCGGGCACAGGTCTTCGCCGGCTGGAACGCCGGCGAGGGCTGGGATCCCCTCCCGGAGGACACCAGTGACGACCATTGCGCCGATCCGGCGAGCTCGACCGAAACCTGGAGCGATACGGGCCTGGTGATGGGCAGCGGCGGAAGCTCAATCACCGCCAGCGGCAGTATAGATGCGCAGTCCGATACCAGCGTCACCTTCACCGCCAGCGACGGCAAGTTCGAAACCACGGAAATCAGCTTCTACCTGGTATCGCAGGAAGTCACCGGTGACTTCGTCCTCACCGCCCAGCTGAAGTCCGCCGGCGTGCCCTACGCTGCGAACCAGTTCCCCGTGGGCCTGATGATGTGCGAGTGCGACACCACCAGTGGCACCACCTCACCGCTGGCACATGTGGGCATGCACCTGTCAGGCACCGATTGGGTGACTCAGTACGGACATGTGCTGGAGGACGGAAGTGGTTGGGCCAAGGACGGTGGCAACGTAGTCACTCCCGGCGAAGACCTCTACTTCAAGTTGGAACGCCAGGGCCAGGCCTACTATGTCCACTATTCCTCTGACGGCGGCGCCAGCTACAGCCAGTTAGGCGCTAATACCTTCACCGGTACCGGCCTGCCGGATACGGTGAAAGTAGGCCTCTTCGCCGCACCCTACTACGACAATCAGAGCTTCACCTTCGAAGACATCCAACTGGTGCAATAAGCAACAGCAGCGGGTCGGGAATTACCCGGCCCGCAACCTCCTTTTAAATAATTTAATAATTCGATTTGAGGTTCTCCCATGAACATAAGAAAAATCGTATTCGCGGTGATCATGTGTGCCGGCCTGGCCGCCTGTGGCGGTGCCTCCGGCAGCGGTTCGGACCCCGACGACACCTCGAGCAGTTCTTCAAGCAGCAGTTCTTCGAGCAGCTCTTCAAGCAGTTCCAGCAGCTCCTCGAGCAGTTCCGGCGGCGCCACCGGCGAAGCGCCGACCATCCATATGCTCGGCGACTCCACCATGACCGATTACGGCGAAGAGCGCAGACCTCAGATGGGGTGGGGTGAGGCAATGCCGATGTTCTTCAGCGAGGAATCGGAGATCATCAACTGGGCCAGGGGCGGTCGCAGTTCCCTCAGTTTCTACTACGAGGCCTCCCGTTGGCCGACAGCTCTGACAAGCATTGAAGAAGGCGATTACGTCATCATCCAGTTCGGCCACAACGACCAGAAAACCGGCGGCGACTACGAAGAGTATGGCACCTATGCCTTCTGTAGCGACGGCACCGAAGACGGAGAGAACTGTATCGACTCTGAACATTCGTATTACCAGTTCCTGAAAAAATATGTGCTCGAAACACGGGAAAAAGGCGCGACGCCGATACTGATGACACCGATAGTGCGCAAATACTTCAGCGGCGATTCCATTACCGAAAAAGGGCAGCACAACCTGCAAGTCGCCAATACCGGAGAAGAGCACCCACGGGGCAACTACCCGGCCGCGATGAAAGCGGTTGCGCAGGCGTACGATGTGCCGCTCGTGGACCTCACTGCCGAGACCAAAGCCATCGTGGAAAGCTATGGTGACGAGGCGGCCACGGAGCACCTGTACATCGCTGCCGACAGCACCCACCCGCAGGTACTCTTTGCCACCCTGATCGCCAGGGCCGCCGTTGAGGGCCTGAAGTCCCATGGCCTGATGGAGGAACATATTGTCGAGGCGACCTACCTGGTGGCCAGCCCCGACAACCTGGACTGGGGAAATCGCCATGTCGGTGTTCCCAACAGCAAAAAACTCACCATTTCCGCCTTCGACCTCGAGCCGGAGTCCAGCGCCGTCGATGTAACCGCACCGGGCGGATTCCTGTTGAGCGATTCCGCGGACTCCGGGGTATGGAGCAGCTCCACTGCCATTGATTTCACCAATGGCGCTTTCACCTCCAACCTCTACGTGCAATTTACTGCGGAGAACGAGCAAGCCTATACGGGAGACGTGAGCTTTGCACTGGAAGGCACCGAGTTGGGCAAAGTGGCCGTGTCGGGCACCGGCGTCGCGGCCGGCGAAGGCGTGGATTCCTATTCCAGCTGGTTTACCGAAGGTTCCTCCACCACCGCCATCAGCGACGGCATGGTCAGCGCCAGCGATGCCCTGGCGAACAACCTGGAGGCGGGCAGCACCAAGACGCTGGCAGTGGACGGGCAGGATACCAGCGTTGCCCGCTACCGGGTGGAAGGACCCGAGATGGTCGCCCGCAGCGATGACCGCTACCTGCAGTTCGCCGTCACCGCCGAGTCGCAGACATTCTATGTCGATACCATCTCCGCCTACCTCACCTCCAGCGGCGGCTCGACGGTACAGGCGGATATCGAGTATTCGCTATCCGGCGACTTCAGCAACCCGGTCAGGCTCGATGAAGCCATGTCCTTTACCAAGGATACGATGACCCTGAAGGAGTATGGCGTGACCATTCCGGTATCTCCGGAGAATACCCTGTACGTACGGATCTTCCCATGGAATTCCGCCGGCAACACCGGAAAGTACCTCGCCATTTACGATTTCAATATAAACGGCACCAGCGGGGAATAAACCTGAAATAAGCCAGGCCCCGCGGCGCGGGGCCTTTCGGGGAGAACAATCATGCGCAATTCATGCACACTTCATACGGCGCCGGCCGGGCACAACAGCTGGACGACTTCCTTTCCTCCGCGCTTGCCGAAAACGCGCCCAAACAGGAGCAGTAACCCCCATGAAATTTCTTCCCGTGCGCCTTACCGCCCCCCCTGTTTGTTTCACTGCTGTCGTCATCGCTGTTACTGGCCGGCTGCGGTACAGAAAGCGACGGCAGGGGCAGCGAAGCCGAAAACCAACCCGCAGAAAAAATCGGGACGGCAGCGGAGACAGGCGCGGAGGCTCAGTGGCGGCCTGGCGCGAGCGCTCGGATAAACTGTGGGCGCTGGACATGGAAGGCATCAGGCACGAACTGGAACAGATAGGGCGGGAGATACCCCCGGACACCAGAGACCTCCGCAAGCTGCTGGTGATCACCAGGGCGCCAGGGATTTCGGCCTCGATCCGGAAGCGCCTGCGGAATTCTTTCAGAGCGCAGAGGGCCGTGAGCCGCGGCGTCGAGGGGCTGCTGGCGAGCCAGGTGCCGGTCGACGGCCGGCGCACCATCTGGGGCGCACAGCAGAATCCCATCACCTTCGAACCCGCGCCTTCGAGCCGGCGGCGCTGTCCACGAGTGAGAGCACCGCAATCTGCTGTTCCTGATGGAGCAGCCGGATCCCCCGGCGCAACTGGTGCAGGCGGTCGAAGCGGCCATGGCCTGGTTTCGCACCACGCGCATCGACGGCCTGCACTGGGACAGGCGCGACGGCCTGATCCCGGACCCACACCAAACCCACCTGGGCCAGGTTCTGCGACCCGGCCACCAACGAGCCATTGTTCGGCGACCGCGACGGCAACGTTTATCACGATGTGATGCAGCTGTCCGAGGAGCGCAGGCTCGGCTACGGCTGGTACCGCACCACGCCGGCCAAGCTGGAGAAGCACTACTGCCGCTGGCGGGCTCGACTCGAGGGGGAACAGGGGTAGCGGCCCAGCGAGAGCATCAATCGACAAGAAAGCACCAATCCGTACAAATGGCAACCAATCAGGCTTGACCAAAGTCACAAACCACTTGATATGGTCAAGCCAATTTGCTTACACTGCCTATCCAAAGCGGTTTCCAAAACCGAGCCTCTGTGCACTCGAGCTCGATAAAAATAATTAGCGATGACCTAGAGAGGAGCCACCATGAAACCCTGGCCCAAGCCTTATGCCGGTAAAGCGGCATCCCTGTTCCTGCTTTCCAGCCTGACCGCCTGCAGCGGTGGAGGTGCAGATTCGAATAACGAGGGGGACGTGGTTGCCCTGGACCCGCCAGCCCAGCAGGAAGCACCGGTCGATGCGCCCAACGGCATAGCCAACACCCCGCTGCCCTTCCACGAAGACTTCGGCGACGGCCTGTTCACCGCCTTCGATCAGGCCGATACCATTTACTTCTTCAGCGCCCAGTACAAAAGCCTGATGACGGCCCAGGAGAACAGCGACTACGAGGATTCCTACCCCGCCCTCTGGTACCCGTCCTGCTGTTTCTTCGAGGACGACAACAACCCGGATCCGGCCAACATCACGGTGGATCACGAAGCCCGCCTGGGTATCGTCAGCGACGACGGCAACCCGTCCCTGCTGATCAGCAACGCCCGTGTCACCGTCGGACAGACCCGCTCAGAGCTGGCCAACCCCACCGCCAAAAGTGCGGAAAACACAGATCCCAAGAGAGACTCCACCGCCGGCGACGCCACCGCCGAAACCGGTAGCTGGGGAGAGTTCGACCTGAGCCAGCCCTACCGGATCTCCTTCTGCGTCAAGGCGGTGCGCGGCACCGGCGGCACTCTGGAGGTCTACGTCGACAGCAACCAGAGCAGCACCGCCACCGGCACCTCCATCCACAGCAGCCCGCGTATCCTCGCCGCCAGCACCGACAACCTGGTGGCGGGCGAGCGGTTCGAGATCAATGTCCCCGAGGATACCGGCGGCGACCAGATTGGCAGTGCCACCTCCTTCCTGCAGTTCCGCGTGCCCAGCAGCGGTGGCGTCCAGGTGATCATCGACGACCTGCTGATCGAGTCCCAGGGCGACAACGGCCAAGCCAATTTACCAGCCTGTAACACCTTTACCGACGCCGCGCCGCCGGACGCCCCGGAATCCGCACCGGCACTCACCCCCCGCGACGGTGCCCTGTCCGCCACTTGGGACAGCCTGCTCAAGGCCAGCACCTACGACTTGGCATACAACACCAGTGACAGCATCGAAGGCGCCACTCTGATCGAGGGCATCGACGGAACCAGTCACCAGATCGACGGGCTTGAGAATGGAGTCCAGTACTTCGTGTTCCTGCGCGGGGTCAATGCCGCCGGCCCCGGCGACTGGGGCCCCTCTGCCGCCGCCACGCCCGAAGAGCCCGCCGGCTGCTCGCCCACAACCTCCGTCAGCACCAGCATTCCGTGGGACGTGTGGGACGGCTGCCTGGCGCCCAATGAGGCCGGAGCCGTGGTGGTGAATGGCAGCGAGATCGGAAACTTCACCCTGAGCGAAGGCAACGAGCTCTACTACACCGCCAATGAGGACGGCACCACCAGCCTCGACACCACCAGTGACACGGCGCTGAAACCCAACGCCGACCTCAGCGGCGTTATGGCCGATTCCAGCAGCGGCTACCCGCGCCACTTCACATGGATAGGCCGGATCAATACACCGAGTAGCGACTATCGCGGCTTCGAGGTGGAGATCTCCTTCGGCGAGGAGGACGGTCGCCGGGTGAAGGCCATCCTTCGTCCGGACCAGGGAGACACCGATGGCCGGAAAGGGCGCATCCAACTGGAGAAGTTTATCGACGGATCTGCGACCGCCCAGGCCGATGTCCCCATGGACAAGGACCCGGACAACACCGAGGACGACGGCTATCACATCTACCACCTCGCCTTCACCCTGAACACAGCGGCAGACATCACCGCACGCGTCTACCGCGACGGCGAGAATATCTCCCACCTGTTCGCCGGTGACACGACATCCACAGAAATCAGCGGTACCGGCCGCGACGGTGGTAGCAGTTCCCCGCGCCTGCGAATTGGCGAAGGCAGCTCCAGCGCTTTCAAAGCTGATGTGGACTGGCTGATCTGGACCGATGACGCAAGCACCGCGGCCATGACACCCGCCGAACTCGCAGGCCAATTGCCGGAGGGTATCGGCGAACTCGGCGCCTACGCCCCCGCACCGTAATCTTGTAGGAGCCTGCTTGCAGGCGAACGGCGGGGCCCGAGGGTCCGCGCAAAAAAATAAAGGCGGCAGCGAAACAACCGCGCTGCCCGGCAAGGAGAGAAAATAATGAAACTCCAAAGCAAAAAAGTCCTGCCCTTGGCCATCGCACTGGCCAGTGCCCAGGCATTTTCTCAACAGGAAAGTGAAAACACCGACTACGATGCGTCGCTGGAAGAAGTCTACGTGGAAGGAGTGCGCAGCGCCGACGTCAATGCCCGTGCCGCCGAACGCAACAAGGATAACTTCAGCTCCATCGTCACCCAGGACGATGCCGGCAACTTCTCCGACCAGAACGCCGCGGAGCTGCTACAGCGGATGCCCGGCATCACCCTGCAGAAGAGTGAGGGGGAGGGTAAATTCGTCTCCCTGCGCGGCCTGGGCCCGGGCATGGTGAGCGTGCGCATGGACGGCGGCACCATGGCGAACGCCGGTGGCGGCGCCAATGAAACCCTGGAGGACCGCGCCTTCTCCTTGGACAGCCTGCCCTCCGACGTATTGCAATCCATCGAGGTGAATAAGTCCCTGACCCCGGACATGGACCTAGACGCTATCGGCGGCAGTATCAATGTGAAGACCCTGTCCGCCCTGGATCGCGGCAAAAACACCTTCAAGATACGCGCACAGAGCTATTATCAGGACCAAGCGGAGGAGAACTCCCCCAAGCTCACCCTGCAGGGCACCAATCTGTTCCTGGACGATACCCTCGGCGTTGCCTATACCGTGTCACAGGAAAAGCGCGTGACCCAGGGTTATGAGACCCGCCACCACGCCACCTCACTCCCCCGGCACGTCACCGTTGACGGTACAACCATGTTGATTCCCTGGGAGTTCGAAACCCGCCAGGAAAATGCCGAGCGCGAGCGGGTGGCGGCACTGCTGAACCTCGAGTACCAGCCCAGCGACAACAGCCGCTACCACCTGAAAATCAACCACACCAGCTACTCGGACGAAGATATCGCACTGCGCGAGTACTACCGCTACAACTACAGCGACTCCGACGACCTGGTCTACCTGGATCCGGGTAACAATGTCTTCGGCGGCGGCAGCGTGGATTTGCAGCACCAATTCTTCATCCAGGAATCGGAGGTGAGCACCAACACCATCGCTCTCGGCGGCGAGAACCGCTTCGGCGACGGCTGGGAGGTGGATTACGACTTGGTAACCTCCCGCAGCGAAAATGAGAAGCCGGACGGCCGTCGGGTGCAGTTCCGCGTGCGCGAACTGGGAGCCATCGGTCGCTATGGCGACGGCTACATTAACGGCCAGATAGTGGACCGGGACTGGCTGGAGGAAGTGAGCGGCAAGAGCGTCTCCGGCACCGGCGGCCAGGATGGCGCAGGCTACCAGTTCGGCGAAGTCTCCCAGGCCAATATGCGCTACGACAACCTCTTCTTGGAAGACAGTCTGCGCGAGGACGCGGTGGACCAGTTCGCCCTCAATCTGCGCAAGGACTGGGCGGATGGCGGTCTCCTCAACTACATCAAGGGCGGCGTCAAGCTGCAGCAACGGGATCGCAGCAACGATAAAAACCGCGCAAGCATAGTGCCTGACGACAAGGCGGATGCCGGCTGCGGCGACGACGCCGTGTGCGAGGACCTGGCCAGTTCGACCTTGGGGGATTTCGCCACCTATATCCCCGAGAACGCCAACTTCGATCACGCGTTCATCACCCGGAGTGAAGCCGAACGCCTGCTCGCCGCCACCCGGGCCATCGGCGACCAGTACGATCAGGCGGAGCGCGAGGTGGATTCCACCAAACTGGACTACGATCTGAGCGAAGATACTTCCGCCGCCTACCTGATGGCGGAATTCCAGGTACTGCCGGAGGCCACCCTGATAGCCGGTGCCCGTTATGAACGCACCGAGTTTGAGTCCACCGGCTACATGGCCCTGCGCAACGACCGCAACGAGGAGGGCGACGGCCTGCAGTCCCTCGATATAGCCCTGCCGCTGGACAATGTCGGCAATAAGTACAACAACTTCCTGCCAGCGTTGCACTACCGCCACGAGCTGAGCGAAAAGCTGCTGGGCCGTGCCGCCCTCTGGACCAGCTTCAGCCGCCCGGATTTCGGCAAGAGCCGCGCCTTCTTCGAGGTGACCGACCGCGTGGTCTTCTGCAACACGGATCCGGCTTACACCGGTGAAGAGCGCTGTAACGAGGATCCAGCCGATATCGGTTCCACTCGTGGCGACCTGGACTACCAGGCGCAGTGGTTCGAGATGTCTCCGGACAACTCGGTGCGCATCGGCAATCCCAGCCTGGATCCGATGCGGGCCACCAACCTGGACCTGTCCCTGAGCTACTACGGCGAGGATACCTTCCTCGAAGGTGCCCTCTTCTACAAGGACATCAAGGACTTTATCGTCGATGCCACCGGTGTGGATGTGCGTATTTCTGAGCTCCCTTTCCACCTGCCGGTAGAGCAGGTAACCCTGTTCAACATCCCCGCCGACCTCACCATCACCAATGCCAACACCTACCTGAATGGTGAAAGCGCCAAGGTGTACGGTGCGGAACTCAGCTACAGCCAGTATTTCGACGGCCGCTGGGAGGACCACAAGATTGGTCGCTGGCTGGACAATATTTTCATCCAGTCCAACCTCACCTTGCAGAAGAGCGACGGCAAGGTGGGTGATACAGTGCGCGCCGACAACATCCAGCTACCGGAACAGGCTGACATGGCAGCCAACCTGACCCTCGGCTGGGAGAACGACGACCTTTCCCTGCGTTTTATCGCCAACTACACCAGCGAAATCCTGAAGCGCATCGGCAGCTGTACCGAGGCAGACATGGCTGCGGATGCCCTGTCCGGCCTACCGACCGAGTGCCAGGCCTGGGCGGACGTGTACCAGGACGAGTCGGTGACCTTCGATATCAAGGCCACATATCGGGTAATGGATAATGTGCGGGTTTACCTGGATGCCATCAACATCACCGACAATGTCGACCAGTATTACTTCACCGGCAACCAGTTCTCCGGCGGACGCATACTTTTCGACGTAGAGCAATACGGGCCCGGCTACCAGCTGGGCCTGACCATGGATTTCTAAACGCTTGAGCGCCCTATGCCCGTACTTGCCCCGTACTCGCGGGGCCATTTTTCCCTTGCCGCGGGCATGCCGGAAGCATTTCGGAATCCGCCTCGCATCGCAGTACCACGAGGCAATTTTTTGCAAGATAAATATGAAGTTAATTGGGGTGAACGAAGGCACATCATCTGGAACGCCCCCCACGGCGGCCTCGCGTCCTCCCACAAGCGTTATTGTTTCAAGTCGTGAGGAATTCGACGATGAAGTTCTGTGCTTTACCACTGGCCCTGACCGCTTCCCTCCTGCTCTCCGCCTGCGGCGGAGGTGGGGGCTCCAATGAAACCATCCCGCCGGCCAATGACACCGGCTCATCCAGTTCGTCCTCGTCGAGCTCATCCTCCTCCAGCTCCTCCTCGTCGAGTTCCTCGTCTTCCAGCAGCAGTTCCACTTCCTCTTCCGGTGGCAACCCCGGCTCCGCCGATATCAGCGCAGCCTGCCAGAGCCTGGCCACCGATCCCAATGTCAACTGGCGTGATTCCACGGAACTGGATACGGACCAGGAGATCGTCGAGTGCCTGTCCCAAACCCTGGGGCGCGCCATCGGCTACGGTGAAAAGGCCCTCGGTGGTTACGACCCGAACGGCAACAGCGTACTGACCGTGATCGTCGATCAGGCAAGCGATGCCGAGGGCCGCACAATAGAAGAGCAAATCCTCGACGCCATCGATGGCGACGGACACAACTGGATAGTATTCGACAAATTCGATTTCGCTGACGAAACCGAAGTCGCCATGTATCGCAACTACTGTGGCGACGCCTCGGTGCAGAGCGCAATCGGCGTCGCCGACGAAGCCCAGTGTATCGACTACCGCCAATGGTGCACCGACAACGACTTCGATACCGAGAGCGCATGCTTGACGGAATTCTTCAACACCCGCCTGAACGACGGCAATCTGCCGATCCGCAACCCGGTGATCGGCGCCAACAAGACCATTGATGGCCGCCTCAGCAACGCCTATTTCCGCTTCAACGGCTTCGCGGTGGGCACCGACAGTAACGGCTCTGACAATGTGATCCTGACCCACCTGGATTTCCGCGGCGCCGGCCATACCGAGGACCACGGCCTGGATCCGGATATGATCCGCTCCACCGGCGGCTCCCGGGATATCTGGATCCACAAGAACAGCTTCGACCTGACCGGCGACTCCGCCTTCGATGTCAAGCGCGGCGCCCACCATATCACCATGTCCTTCAACCGGCTGATGGACGTGAAGCGCGCAAGCCTGCACGGCTCCAGTGATGACCGCACGGAAAACGCGGACATCCGCACCACCATGCACCACAACGCTTTCGTCACCCGCGACGGTCTCTACAGCACCTTCTCCGGTACCGCCCGGCGGGTACCGCTGATTCGCCGCGGCCGCACCCATGCGTTCAACAACCTGTTCATGAACTATCGCAAGGATGTGTTCAGTGCGCGCTGGGGCGCCCAGGTGCTGTGGCAAGACAATGTGCTGCTGATGAACACGGAACACGGCGTGTCGCTGGACAGCCTGCAATCAGACCTGGCGAGGGATAATTACAGTGACGACAACAGCAGCAACAATAGCAGCTTCAAGGCGGAGGGCACCATCGTGTGGCATTCCGACAGCGCCTGCAACCTGGACACCTCCGACTCTCGGGAAATCACTGTGGCCTGGGGCACCGTCGAGGCACCAACCTATTCAGTGGACGCGGTGAAAAGCGAAGCCGGCCAGGAACTGGCAGACTACGTCAGCGCCACCGCGGGCAAGTACGGCGAAGCGCCCTTCAACTCGCCGCTGGCCAACGATATGAACTATGTACTGGGCCTGGGCAAGGTGTCCTGCCAGTAACAAACACGCTATCGATGTAGGAGCCTGCTTGCAGGCGAATAAAGTACGTTGACGAAGCCCGGCAATGTGCACCTGCAAACAAGCTCCTACAGTGTAATTTCGTAGGATGGGCAAAGCGCAGCGTGTCCACCAACCACCAGCATGATGGGCACGCTGCGTTTTGCCCATCCTGCCCAAGCTCCGTGGAGCTAGAGATGAAAAAAATACTCTGCATTCTCCCATTCATTTTCCCGGTACTCGCCCAGGCCGAAACCATCTACATGGCTGGCGACTCCACCATGGCCTTCAAGCCGGTCAAGGACCACCCGGAAACCGGCTGGGGTATGCCCTTCTCGCTGTTTTTCGATGACAGTATCAAAGTGGAAAACCGCGCGATGAACGGCCGCAGCACCCGCACTTTTATCGAGGAGGGGCGCTGGGAGAGTATCGAAAAGTCCCTGCAGTCCGGCGACTTCGTCATCATCCAGTTCGGCCACAACGACGAGTCGGAACAAAAGAAGGATCGCTACACGCCCCCGGAACAATACAAGGCCAACCTGGCCCGCTTTATCCGCGAAGCCCGTGCCAAGGGCGCCACGCCACTATTGATGAGCCCAATCACCCGACGCTATTTCAACGAAGACGGCACCATCAAACACACCCACCCCTACGCCCCGCTAAGCCGCGAAGTGGCCGAGGAGGAAAAGGTGGATTTTATCGATATGGAAGCCATTACCCGCGAACACTTCCAGCAACAGGGCAACGAGAACTCCGCCCTGCGTTTCCTGCACATAAAGCCCGACACCCACCCCAACTATCCCAACGGCGTGCGCGACGACACCCACCTGAACCAGTTGGGCGCGCGGGAAGTGGCGCAGCTGGCACTGAAGGAAATGAAAAAAATGGGCCACCCGCTGGCTAAAAAACTGCGCGAGCCGGAGGCCAAGCACCTGACCTTCAAATACTGACAACGTTCATACAGGAACGGCGGGGGCGGCTATCCGCCCATGGCCGTGATCGATTTTCCGGTAACCCCCTACTCCGATCGCGGCCATGGGCCGCTCCTACAGAAGCACCAACAAAATCCGGTGAAGCCGCTATGCGTTTACTGATCTCTGCCATTCTGACTGGATTTTTCCACTCTGCCATGGCCAATCCCGACTACCAGGCCATCGTAGACCCGGAGGGCGGCACTGAGTCCGAACAAAAAATTTACCAAACGATAGGCGCGGCCCTGGAAGCCGCACCGGCCGCGGCGGACAGGCCCTATACCATTTATATCCGCAACGGCCACTACCGGGAAAAGCTCACCGTGGACAAGCCCAACATCGCCCTGCTGGGCGAAGACCGGGACAACACGGTGATCGCCTACGACGCCTATGCCGGCCAGAAGATGCCTGGATCGGACGAAACCTGGGGCACCTTCCGCTCCGCCACCCTTTCCGTGTATGCGCCCGGCTTCCGCGCGCAAGATCTCACCATAGAAAACGGTTTCGACTTCCTCGCCAACGACGCCCTGGACCCGGATGCCACGGAAAAAGTAGGCGGTACCCAGGCGGTGGCCCTGACCCTGGCGCAAGACAGCGACCGCGCCGCCTTCCGCAACGTGCGTCTGTCCGGCTACCAGGATACCCTCTACGCCAACAGCGGCCGCAGCTACTTCCTCGACAGCGTCATCGAGGGCAATGTGGACTTTATTTTTGGCGCGGGCACCGCGCTGTTCGAGAACAGCGATATCGTCAACCGCAGGCGCGCCCGGGAAATGGATACCACCGGTTACGTCACCGCCCCCAGCACCAATATCCACAATGATTTCGGCCTGGTATTCCTGAACTGCCGCCTGCTGAAGGAAGACGGTGTCCCGGCGGGCTCCGTTCCCCTGGGCCGCCCCTGGCACCCCACCACCAACTTCGCCGACGGCCGCTACGCGGACCCGGATGCGATAGGCGCGAGTGTGTTTATCAACACCTGGATGGACGACCACATAGCCCGGGACGGCTGGGCCTCGATGCGTGGAACCGCCCGGGACGGGACCAAAAGCGCGGTATTCACACCGGAGGGTTCCCGCTTCTTCGAGTACAAAAGCCGCGGCCCCGGGGCTGCGGCAGGCCCCAAGCGTCGACAGCTGACCACTGAGGAGGCCGGGGAATACACGCGAGAAAAAATCCTTGGGGACTGGACTCCGCACCTTTAGTCATGTGAAGCCGGATTCCGTAGGATGCGCCGTGCGCACCACGGAGTAGCGCGCTTTCGACCAACCGGTGCGCGGGGCGCACCCTACGATTACTCCGCCTCCGCCATTCTGCGGGGGAAGTCGCCGATACCCTCATCGGTCCGCTCGACTGTCTGAATGGTTCCGTCGTCGTTGAAGTGGATATATTCGGCGGCAACGTGTCGCTGCCTCTTGCCACAATTTGATTCCGGCGTTTCCAGCCAGCGGTGATAAAACAGAACCCATTGCCCCTTGTAATCGACAATGGAGTGGTGATTGTTGCTGCTGGCCTCTTCCTCCATGATGACGCCCTGGTACTTCCACGGCCCCTTGGGTGAATCGCTCATGTAGTAAGTCAGGACCCGGTTGTTTTCCGGCATGGTGAAATAGTAAATCCCGTTTCTCTTGAATACCCAGGGCCCCTCCATTTTCGGCTCATAGCCGCCCATATCCATTTTCTGGAATTCGCCCTTTACGCTCAGCAGGTCATCCGCCATCTCCGCCACATGGTAGTCCTTACCGGCACCATGAAAATACAAATAGGCCTTGCCATCGTCGTCGATGAAAAGACTGGGGTCATTCGCGTAGGGATCTCTCCACAGCGGCCCGCCGATTGCATCCTTGAAGGGGCCGGTTGGTGAATCGCTTATGGCAACACCAATCCCCATCCACTTGGTGCTGTTCTTCGGATTCTGCCGGTCCTTCACGCCCGTGCCCGCCGGAAAGACCAGATAGTATTTGCCGTTCTTGTAGGCCGCGTCCGGTGCCCAGGCATAATTGTCCGCCCAGGAGAGATCGTCCACCGACAAAATGGGACCGTGACTTTCCCAGTTGACAAGATCGTCCGACGAAAAGGCGTACCAGTCTTTCATCCAGAAATCTTCCTGGCACTCTTCATCGTGGGACGTGTAGAGGTACATTTTTCCATCGGCCCAGACATGGCCAGACGGGTCGGCCGTTCTTATATTGCTGCCGAAATCCAGTGGGTTTTGCGCAAAGCTGGTTGAAG
Source organism: Microbulbifer sp. SE14 (assembly GCF_059834885.1). NCBI lineage: Bacteria > Pseudomonadati > Pseudomonadota > Gammaproteobacteria > Cellvibrionales > Microbulbiferaceae > Microbulbifer > Microbulbifer sp. SE14. The sequence continues at coordinate 116,048 of NZ_JCBAJA010000010.1, forward strand.
AGACCAACATCAGCGACGGCAATACTGCTATAAAGAAGGAGAGCCGGTTCATTGTTCTTTTCCCTGGTTGACAGTGCTACTAAGTGGGGTTAAGGGGGCATGGTGCAGGAGCGATCCAACACAGATCAGTCGACCCTCAGGTAATCGAAGTCCGCGTGGCCGCTGTCACCCAGAGCGAAGAGGCCGAAGCGGGCACCCACCCAGCGTCCGGGCTGGGCGATAAAACCCTCATCCAGGGTTTTCCAGTCGCCATCCGCCTTGCGATAGGAGAACACGGTGCGGCCCTCGGGAAAGACGCTGATCCCCACTTCCGCCTGAGGCTGCGGCAGATCCTCGACTATTACCTCATGTGTCTTGCATCCGCTCCGCGCTCCGATGCAGACACTGTAAACCAGTTGGTTTTTGCCGCCTTCACGGCGCATTCCCAGCCAAGCGTAGTCAGTGCCGTAGACAAGCAGTCCGGCCTCGGTCCTCTCGCCCGCCAGTTGCAGTTTGGTGTGCACGCGGAACTCCTCCGCGGGGAACTTCTGCAGCAGCAGCGACGGCTGTCCCCACAGATTCGCCGTATCCACGGCCGCGGGCTGGGCGAAGAGGCGCAGCTTGCCAGGGTTCTCCGTCAGCGAGTACCAGTCATCCCGCCAGTTGGCGTTCCACTGCCACTGGGGCAGCAGTGTTTCGGTATCGAACTCGTCGCTGGTAAGCGGATAGACGTCCGGCGAAGCTTCGGCAACTTTAGGGCTGGCATGGCTCAGCACCGGTTCGCCGCGGCCGTCGCCATCCGGGTCCGTGCCGATCACCGGCCAGCCGTCGCGCCATTGCATCGGCTGCAGGTGCACTATGCGGCCGTAGGCGTCCCTGTCCTGGAAGTGCAGGAACCAGTCCTCGCCGCTTTCAGTGCCCACCCAGGATCCCTGGTGCGGGCCGTTGATCGGGGTATTGCCCTGGGCCATGACCACCCTGACCTCGTAGGGGCCGTCAATATTTTTTGCGCGGAATACCGATTGCCAGCCCTGGGTGACACCACCCGCGGGCGCGAACACATAGTAATAGCCATCGCGCTTGTAGAACTTGGGCCCTTCCAGGGTGCGATAGCCGGGGAGTTTATTGCCGTCGATCACCACTTTTCCCTTGTCGAGAACCCTGCGCGCGTCGGCGCTCATGCGGTGCAACGTGAGTATATTGTTGAAGCCGGCGCGGCTCTTGGCCCAGGCGTGCATCAGGTAGGCCTTGCCATCGTCGTCCCACAGGGGCGTGGGGTCGATAATGCCCTTGCCCGGCAGCAACAGGTGCGGCTCTGTCCAGGGCCCGCGGATATCCTCGGCGGTGGTGACGAAAATACCCTGGTCGGGATCCGGGTAGAAGACCCAGAATTTGCCCTCGCGATGGCGCAGGCTCGGCGCCCAGACACCGTTGCCGTGCTGGGGCACCGCGTAGCGGGATCCCGGCACCTGCCTATCCAGTACATGGCCGATCAGCTTCCAGTGCAAGGTCGCGGGAATGCAGTATCGGCAGCGCCGGGGCGTGATTGAAGCTGGACGAGATCATATAGAAATCGTCGCCGACGCGGACGGCGTCCGGGTCTGAGTAGTCGGCGTGGATGACGGGGTTGGTATAGCCGTCATCCGTCGTGGCTAGCGCCACCTGAGCCCAAAAAAGCAGCGTGGCGATACTCATCCTGGAAAACGAATCCACTGTGCTGGCCTCAATAAAAGAACACCGTGTCCAACGGGACACGGTGCAAGCAAGGACGGGCTAATCATTACAGATTTTTCGGTGCATTTACTCGCCCGAAAATCACTGACAGCCCTCTCCCACCAGCGGGAGAGGGCTTTGGCGGCCTTGCGGATCAGAAGTTCACTCGCAGTCCCAGCAGAACCTCGCGGCCGGTGCTGTTGTATTCGCGCACCAGATCCATGTCACCGAGGGGACCAGTGGTGTAGAGCCGCTCGGTTTCGTTGGTGAGGTTGATACCCTCCAGGGTAACGGTGATATTCTCGGTCACGTCGTAGAAGGCCGACATATCCACACGGGTGGGGCCGGTGGTGGCGTGGGAGGCGTTGCCATTGGAGCCGGTCTGGTCGGTGACGTAATCGTCGCGACCATTGAGCATTACGCGGCCACCAAACCTGTCCTGCTCGTAGTAGAGACCGACGTTGTAACTGTCCGCAGACAGCCCCTCCAGCGGCCCGCGCACGCCGTTGCCGAAGTTGGCATTGGAGTGCACATGGGTAAAGTTCGCCAGTACACCGAAATTACTCGCCCAGCCGGGCAGGAAACGCAGTGGCTGCTGATAGGAGATTTCGTAACCATCCAGGTCGGCGCCCTCACCGTTAACGGAGGTGGAGATGTTCCAGGCCTCTGCGTCCGGATCTATTGCATTGGGCTCATACAGCGGACTGTTGGGGTCGTACTCCGGGCGCGCCGCCACTACCGCGCGAATATCCGCCGGCAAGCGCTGATTTTCCAAAGTTTCCCCGGTGGTGAAACTCTCTATCTGCTTGTGGAACAGGGTCAGCGCCAGCACCGATTCTTCTGCAAAGTACCACTCCAGGGCGAGATCCGCGGAGTTGGCGCGCACCGGTTCCAACCCGGGGTTGCCGATACTGACATTGCCGTTAATGGGCGTCACGCTCACGGTGCCCGCAAGACTACCCAGCCCTGGCCGCGCCATATTGCGGGCCACACCGAGGCGCAGCAGCAGGTCTTCCTGGAGCTCCCATACGAAGTTGGCGGAAGGGAGGATTTCCGTATAGCTGCCCTGCCGCTCCGTGGGCACAAAGCCATCTACGCCGTCGCTGGCCACACCTCGAGAAGTCACCTTGGTGTCCACTATCCGCAGGCCGGTGTTGACTGTGAGCGGTAGGCCCAGCAGTTGCGCGTACACATTGGCTTCCACATAGCCGCCCAGGGTCTCCTCCTCGATATCATATGTACTGGAGTCGTCCTCGTTCAGCGCCCACTGGCCCACGCCCCAGGCTGCGGCTGCCGCATCGTAGTCCGCCACCAGCCAGGAGGTGGGGTAGCCAGCCGGAGCGTCTATGCCATCGGCATAACCGTCCACGACATCACCTAGCGCTGCGGACAGTTCCGCAGCCACCACCTGACCGTTCAAGTCGGTGACATTGATGGCGTCCCAACGCTGTGACTGCACCTTGCGGCTGTTCCAGATAAGACCGGTCTTGATATTGGAATCGTCACCCTCGATGGTGAAATCCGCGCGGAAGGTGTCATTGTCGCGCTCGACGATATCCCGGCGCAGGGTGGGACCAGACCAGACGTAATTGGAGGGATCGAGGATGTCGAAGCCATAGGACATCTCGGCGATATCGCTGTCCTTCTCGAAGGAATAGGAAAAACTGTGCCCTTCGCTGGCAGTCTGGTTGAAGCGCAGTTGGTCTTCAGTGTGCTCGGACACCGCATTACCGTACATCAAATCCAGTGTCATATTGTCAGCGAGATCGAACTTTCCGGACAGCACCACCTGGCGGAAGTCGGTTTCGCTGAACTGGCCGCGGCTCTCGGAACGGGGCGTTACATTGTCGAATTCACCGGCAACGATGTAGCGGCCACTCGGGTCCAGGGTGACCTCAGTGGGCACGATATCGTCGTAGGTGTTGCGGAACTGCGCGAAGTAATTGTAAGAGGTCACATCCGCCTTCAGGTTGGAGGTCAGCACATCCAGGGTGAACTCCATGGAATCCGAGGGGCGGAATTGCAGTGAACCGGTAAGGCCCAGCCGCTCCTGGTCGCGGTTGAAGGAATCCATGCGCGGCAGGCGGGGAGTCCACATATAGTCCAGCGGGATTCGATCGCCCGCTACCGAATCGCCGTTAGCGGCCGGATTGGGTGTGCCGTTGATCACCGTGTCCACGGTGTTGTTGTGGCTATAACCGGTAATTTTGTCGGGATTGTCTGGATCTTCACGCAAAGCCGTACAGTCCCAACACATTCCGTTGGCATCCGGGCTGGTCCAGCGCACGGTGCCAAAACCCTCCTGGCGCACCGTGCGCTCGGAGTAGGCGGCACTCACCAGCACACCCAGCTTGTCGTCCATAAAGGTATTGCTGTAGAGGCCGGTGAGACGGGGATCGTCTTCGCCGGCGAAGCTGTCCGCCATCATCTGGCCACCGAAGGCAACGTGCTGGCCGGGGTTGTCAAAGGGGCGCGCAGTGGACAGCTCCACCGTGGATGCCAGGCCGCCCTCTTCCACCGAGGCGACCGGCGACTTGTGGATAGTAATCCTGTTGAACAGCTCCGAGGCAAAGACATTGAAGTCGAAATCCCGCCCGCGGTTGACGCCGCCGGAGGAGTCCAGACCGCCGGTACTGGAGGGTACTTCCATGCCGTTCAGGGTGGTGCGGGAAAAGCCCGGGCCCAGTCCGCGCACGGTGATATTGCGGCCCTCACCGCCCTCGCGGGTGATGGCGACACCGGGGACGCGCTGCAGTGACTCGGCCAGGTTCAGGTCCGGCATCTTGCCGATGTCCTCGGCGATAATGCTGTCACTGCTGTTGGGATTCGAGCGCTTGGTATCCAGCCCCCTCTCCAGGGAGGCGCGAAAACCCGTTACGGTGATTTCTTCCAGTGTCTGCCCCTGGGCACTGGCATCCTGCTCCTGGGCCAGTGCCGGCGAGGCGACGGCCATGGCAAAAACCAGCGGCTTCAGTTTGTATTTTCTCATCTCTTCATCTCCCGTTTTTATTTTCGCCAGCTCAGTACTCCATCGATCCGCTGGCTGCCTAGTTTTACCGCTTCAAAATTCAGATTTACCGCATTCTCGATGACCATGGGCGTTTCCACCCTGTCGACACTCACATCCCTGAACAACACATCCTGCAGCGGCGCCGCTTCGGGTGCATGCACTTCCAGGAAGGTGCCGACTTCCTGGACATCGATGTTCTCGAAAACAATGTCCCGATAGGTGGACGGGAAGACGCCGCCCAGCTCCCCAGGATAGTCCAGCTGGAACCAGAACAGGTTTTTGAAGGATTCCACTTTCAGGTTGCGCAGGCGCACGTTTTCCACCAGCCCGCCGCGATCCAGGTTGGACTTGAAACGGAAGGCGGATACGCCTTTGCGGAGGACATTGTCCGTGAAGAAGACATCCCTGATGCCGCCGGACATTTCGCTGCCCAGGGCTATACCATCCTCACCGCCCATATCGTTGTTGCGCACCAGGATGCGCTCACTGGGAATACCGATGGTGCGCCCATCCAGGTCGCGGCCGGATTTGATCACCACAGAATCGTCACCGGTGCGGAACCAGCTGTTTTCCACCAGCACGTTTTTGCTGGACTCGATATCGACGCCGTCGTTATTGGCGAAGTGGCTTTCCACACGGATACCGCGCACGATGGCGTCCTCGGTATACACCAGGTGGTTTACCCAGAAAGGCGAGTTGATGGCCTTGTAGCCCTCCAGCAACACGCGCTTGGCACCAAAAAACTGCACCAGCGGTGGTCGCAGGTAAGTTCCCGCTGCAAATACCCGCTTCTCCACCGGCACTCCATTGGCACCCATCTTGCGCAGCCTTTCCATGTCCGCAGACTGCTTAGCCTGCCATTGCTTGAATTCACTGTCGGCGTTGCCGTCGATGGTGCCTTGGCCTGTAATTGCCACATCTTCCACATTGGCTGCATAGATCAACGGCGAATAGGTAAACAGCTCGGTGCCCTCCCAGCGCGTTTTCACCCCCGGCAGGTAGTGTTCCGGCTTCGGGGAAAACAACAGGACGGCACCCTCTTCCAGGTGAAGTTCTATGCGGCTGCGCAGCACAACCGGGCCATGGCTCAACCAGCGGCCCTTGGGAATCACCACCTTGCCGCCGCCGTTACCGGCTGCGGTCTTGATGGCTGCCAGTATCGCCGGCCTGGCGTCCACCTTCTGTCCCGCCTTGGCTCCGAATTCAGTGATTCGGTATATGTTGTCCGGGATTTCCGGCAGCTGGACATCAGCTGCGATTTGTTCCGCCAATTCCCAGTCATCCGCAGCTACCGTCAGCGGCGCGGGGGCAAGCAAAATAAATGCAAGCACACATAAAACCAGGCTCTTTTTATTCTGCTTTTGCATTGTGCTTTGCTCCTTGGTATTGGGTGCCAGGTCAGTCGATCAATCCCAGCGCCCGCGGCAGGTACTCACTGATCGCCGGCACATAGGTCACCAGGATCAGTACCAGGAACATCATTGCGTACATCGGCAGCAGCGGCCGTATCAGGCTGGTGATCGAGGTCTTGGAAATACTGGCGCCGACGAACAGCACGCTGCCCACCGGCGGCGTGCACAGGCCTATGCACAGGTTCAGGATCATCACTATGCCGAACTGCAGCGGCGACATGCCCAGTTCGGTGACCACCGGCAGGAATATCGGGGTAAAGATCAGCACCGCCGGGGTCATGTCCATAAAGGCGCCCACTGCCAGCAGAATCAGGTTGATGGTCAGCAGTATCAGCAGCGGGTTGTCGCTGATGGTGATCAGCGCCTGGCTGATGGTCTGGGGAATATTTTCGTAGGACAGGATCCAGGACATAGCCGAGGAGGCGGCGATCAGGAACATGACGATGGCCGTGGTCTCCACCGCTTTCACGAAAATTGCCGGCAACTGGTTGACCTTGACCTCGCGGTAGATCAACACCGACAGCAACAGCGAGTAGAGCACCGCTATGGCGCTGGCCTCGGTCGCGGTGAAGATGCCGCTGATGATGCCGCCGATCACCAGCACGACCAAGAAAAGACTCGGAATCGCATCCAGGGTCGTTGCCAGCGCCTCGCGCCAGGGTGTCGCCTTGCCCACCGGGTAGCCCTTGGCTTTGGCCCAAATACCGCACACGATCATCAGGCCCAGGGCCAGAATCAGGCCCGGCAGGTAGCCGGCGATAAACAGCGCGGCGATGGACACGCCGCCGCTGGCCAGGGAGAAGACGATCAGGATATTGCTCGGCGGAATCAGCAGGCCGGTGGTGGAGGAGGCCACGGTGACCGCGGTGTTGAAGTTCTTGTCGTAGCCCTCCTTGTTCATCGACGGGATCATGAAGCCGCCGATGGCCGAGGTGGCCGCCACCGCCGATCCGGAGATGGAACCGAACAGGGTGCAGCTGATGATATTCACGAACGCCAGGCCGCCCGGCAGCATGCCGACCAGCACCCGCGCGAAGGCGATGATGCGCCGCGCTATGCCGCCGCTGCCCATCAGCAGGCCGGACAGGATAAAGAAGGGAATCGCCAGCAGTGCGAAGCTGTCGATTCCGCTGGCCATGCGCTGAGCCATGGTGATCAACGCCGGCAGTGGGTCTATGGTGACCAGCATGGTCAGCAGCGTGGCCACGCCGATACTGATGGATATGGGGACGTTGAGTGCGAGCAGGACCAGGAAGCTGATCAGCAGTACGGCTACGGAAATTTCCATGATCTTCTCCTAACCCTCGGCCGAAGCGATTTCTGCGGGCTGGTTTGCAGTGCGCCGCGCCGGGCTTACGGCGCCGAGCAGTTGCAGCAGCTGGTCTATGCAGAAGAGGCAGATCAGCGCGCCCGATAGCGGAATGACAACGTATACATAACCCATCGGAATATTCAGAGCCGCGGAGAGCTGGTCCAGCTCGAAGGTCAGTATTACCAGCTGCACGCCGCCGAACACCATGACGGCGGCGGCAAAGGCGAAGCACAGGGAGATAGTCAGCAGCTGCACTTTTCTGCGGACTTTTTCCGGCAGCGCATTGGTCAGCAGGTCTATACCCAGGTGGGATTTCTTGCGATAGGCGTAGGCGGCGCCGAGAATGCCGATCCAGACCAGCAGGTAGCGGGCCAGCTCCTCGGTATAGGAGCTGGGGTTCATCGGCAGGAAGCGGGTCAGTATCTGCCAGGTCACGTCCAGCACCATCAGTGCCAACAGGCTGCCCAGCAGCAGTTCCAGCAGCCGGTCTATTCTTTGCATCAGCATCACTGCGTTACCTTTTATATTTATTCGATTTTTATTGGGCCTGCGGCCCGACCCTCTCCCCCGGCCCCTCTCCCGCATGCGGGAGAGGGGAGCAAATCAGGGAGGGGACTATTGGATCTCGGCTATCTGCGCCAGCAGCTTGCCCACCTCGGTGCCCTCGAAACTCGCGTGCAACGGCTGCACCGCGTCGATAAACGGCTGCTTGTCCGGGTAGATCACCTGCACGCCGGCGGCTTCCACCGCGGCCAGGGATTCGCGCGTGGACTCCTGCCACAGGGTGCGCTGATAGGCGACCGCCTCGTCCACCGCCTGCTGCAGCCAGGCCTGTTGCCGGGCGTCGAGCTTTTTCCAAACTTCGGTGCTGATCAGCAGCATGTCCGGCACATAGGTGTGCTCGTCCAGGGTGTAGTACTTGGAGACTTCGTAGTGCTTGGAGAGATAGAAGCTGGGCGGATTGTTTTCCGCACCCTCGACCACGCCCTGCTGCAGCGCCGTGTAGAGTTCGCCCCAACTGACCGGCGTGGCCGCACCGCCGAGGGTGTTCACCATCTTGATGGCGGTCTGGCTGTTCTGTACGCGGATCTTCAGGCCATTCAGGTCTGAGGGCGTGTGGATGGGTTTGTCGTTGACATAGAAGCTACGGCTGCCGGCATCGAAATAGCCGAGGCCGCGCAGGCGTGCGCGCTCGCCGGCAACCAGCAGTTCGCGGCCGATATCGCTCTGCAGCACCTTCCAGAAATGATCGGAATCGCGGAAGACATAGGGGAGATTGAAGACCTTCAGCTCCGGCACGAAGCCCTCCATCGGGCTCGCCGAGACCTTGGTCATCGCCAGGCTGCCGACCTGCAGCAACTCGATCAATTCGCGCTCGCTACCCAACTGGCCGCCGGGGTAGATATCGATGCGCATGTTGTTACCGGAAAGCTCCCGCAGGCGCTCGTCCATAAACATCATGGCGCGGTGCACCGAGTGCTGCTGGTCGAGGGTGTGCGCCAGCTTCAGTGCCGTCTGCGACTGTTCGAAGCCGCAGCTGCCGATCAACAGCAGGAGCGCCAATACCGCCAGCTTTTGCGGCAGTGCTCTCTTTATCATTTCTTGTACCTGCTCTCTATTATTATCGCTACAGGTATGGCCGGCTCTTCGCGTAAGGGCAGGCCAGATTGGTCTTACCATTCTAGCGGCACTGGCAGCCACCTGCAATACCGCTTATTTCATCAGGCGCGCACCAGCCCCGACGGCACCGTCTGCCCCTCCTCGCCAAAGAAGTCGGCTGCCGGAATGATCGCGCCACGGTGGCGGATAACCGCGGCGGCGCAGCGGTTGCCCACGGCAACGGCGGACTCGGGCTCTGCCCCCTGCAGGCGCGCGGCCAGGTAGCCGGCATTGAAGGAGTCTCCGGCGCCGGTGGTATCGACGATTCCCTGCACCGGCGGCACCGCGATGGCGCTTAATTCACCATCGTATTGCAGCACGACGGATTCCGCACCCCGCTTCAGCACCAGCTCCGCCAGCCGATAGCGGCCGTTGCGCTCCAGGCAGCGGCCGGCATTGCGGTCGCCCCACAGGGCCTGCTCATCCTCCAGGGTCAGCAGGGCGATATCCGCCTGCTGCAGGAAGGCGGATACAGCCTCGCGGGCCTCGGCCTTCGACTGCCACAGGCGCGGCCGGTAGTTGCTGTCGAAGGCCGCCCGGCCGCCGGTGCGGCGGAAGTCGGCAAGAAAAGCTAGTAAGTGCTCACGCGCATCGGGAGACATAATGGCCAGGGTGATACCGGTGAGATAGAGACAGTCCATCCGCTGCAGATAGGCCTGCAGGCGCGCGCGCGCCGAGGCGTCGGAGAAGAGCTCCCGCGCCGGCGACTCGCCGCGCCAGTAGGTGAACTGGCGCTCGCCATCGGCGCTGTTCTGTATCGTGTAGAGCCCGGGGCAACGCCCCGGCAGCCACTCTATGGCGGCGGTGTCTATCCCCTCGGCACGCATCGCGGCGAGCATCTGTTCGCTGTAGGGATCGTCGCCGAGCAGGGTCACATAGCTGACTTCAAGGCCGCTGCGCGCCATATAGACGGCGGTGTTGTAGGTATCCCCGGCGAAGCCCTGTGCGTACAGCGGTGCACCGGTCCCCGACCACTGCTGCGGCGCCAGTTCCACCATCACTTCCCCCAGGGCGGCCAAGCGTAGCGCTCTGCCGCTCTCCAATATTTGCTCTTCCATCGCTCACCCTTACAAACAAGAGGTATAACCAATAATAAAACCGGTATAACCAATATTCAGAAATCTAGCAACCCCTATACGACATCCCCCGCCGCAGCCATCACTCGGACAGCGACTGAAAATTGGTAAAGCCGTTTGACCATATTATTACCGCTACCCCAAGCGGTGCAAGGATGAAAGCTTCTATGGTGCACAAACATTGGCTAGAATCAGCGCATAGCAGGACTGGTGGCCAGATAGATTTGGCCGACACGCAGTCCGCCTCTCATTTAGTGAATAACCGGAAGAGAAACACTGTGGAACTGCAAGCAGTAAAGGCGGAAAGACTCTACTTGAAAGTGGCTGAGCAGCTCTCGCGGCTAATCAGCAGCGGCAGTATCAAGCCCGGCGAGCGCCTGCCCTCCGAGCGGGTTCTGGCAGAAAAACTGGGTGTGAGCCGGCCGACGATTCGCGAGGCGATGATCGCACTGGAGCTTTCCGGCGTTATCGAGATCCGCACCGGCTCCGGTATATACGCGACCCAGAAGCAATACCAGCAACAGCAGCCGGAATTGGGCGACAAGGGCATAGGTCCTTTCGAAATCCTCGAAATCCGCTTTATCGTCGAATCGGAGGCCTGTGCCCTGGCGGCTGCACGTATCTCCAGTGAGCAGATCCTCGAGTTGAAGGAGGCGCTCAAGGAGATGCAGGAAGAGGAGAAACGTTCGGACGCCTCGGAAAAGGCGGACTGGAAATTTCACCGCATTATCGCGGAAGCCACGCAGAACAGTGCTATTTCAAGTATTGTCGATTGGCTGTGGGAGCTGCGCAATCAGTCAGAGCTCAGCACGGCGTTCATGGAGCGACTGCGCGGTGAGGGGGTGCACCCCTCCATCGAGGATCACCGCAAGATCATTCTCGCCCTGGAACAGCGCAATCCGGAAAAAGCCCGCGCCGCCATGCGCAACCATATCGACAACGCCACGGCCGCGGCTGCGGCCTACTTCGAAAGGGAAAACGAAAACGCCTGACCCCCGGGTGCACGGGCGGCCCGGTGTGCCGGAGTCACGCCGGCACCCGCTCCTTCGACAGCACCATCTGCAGGGTCGACTCCACACCCCGCTCTTCGATACTGCGCAGAACCTCGGTCACACCGTCAATGAAAACGCCGTCATTGAGCAGGGCCGCGGGCGCCACACCCGCATGCACCAGCAGCGCCTGTACCTGTTCCCTCCCGGGGAAGCCCGCCTTCTGCCGCTGCTTTTGTAACATTGCCACCAGCTTAACCGCACCGGCATCGCGGACATCGAAGCCATTCGCGGGGTTTCCACTCCTGCATAGAAAAGCCAACCATGCGGACACGGCCACACACAGCAGGGGGCTGCTCAGACCCGCGGCACTTCGCTCGGCGGCGGGCAGCAGCAGTCGCTGGCGCAACTTCTGCGTACCATCGGCGGCCACCTGCAGGCAGCTGTAGGGCAGTGCCCAGTTGCCAAAGCGGACCAGCAAGCGGCGGCAGTAAGCCTTCAGGCATACATTTTTCAAACCGGTGAGCGTGGGAACCAACTCGCGCTGCATCAGCGCGGCGACAAAGTCCGCCAGCCTGCGGTCGGCCATCGCTTCGTGGATATAGGTATGGCCGAAGAGATGGCCCAGGTAGGCGAGCGCCGAGTGGCTGCCGTTCAGCAGTCGAAGCTTCATCCGTTCGTAGGGCGCCACTGACTCGACCACTTCTACCCCCGCCGCCGCCCAATCGGGACAATCTGTGGCAAAGTTATCCTCGATGACCCACTGGCGGAACCCTTCACAGAGCAGCCCGGCGTCATCCCGCCAGCCCGTGCGGGACTGAATGTAGGCAGCTGTCTCCGGCGTGATCACCGGCACCATGCGATCCACCATAGTGCTGCAAAAACCGATGCGCCGTTCGATCCAGTCCGCCAGCCGGCTGTCCTGCAGGCGTGCGGCCGCGAGGAGGCAGCGCTTCAGTATTTCGGCATTATCGGGAAGATTGTCACAGCTCAGCAGGCTGAATCCCGGCAGCCCCCTGTTCCGCCGCAGGCGGCAGGCGGCGATCAGGTAGCCGAGCATGGTCCTGGGAGTATCCGGTCGGGTAATGTCGTGAATCACATCCGGGTGGGTCAGGTCCAACCCGCCACCGGGGGCCAGGCAATAGCCCCGCTCGGTGACGGTCACCGTCACTATTTTTGTCGCCTTACTGGCGAGGGCCTCCAGCACGGCACCGGTGCTCTCCGGAGCGACCAGCACCGAGGCAACCGAACCGATGATCCGGAATTGCTCCCGCTCGCCGTCCTTCTCGCACAGGGTGTAGAGATAGTCCTGGTCCCGCAGCCGGTCGCGCATTGACGGGTTGCGCAGGCTCACGGCGGTGATGCGCCAGTCGCCACCGCAGCGCGCCAGTAGCTCGTCGAAGTACACCGCCTGATGCGCGCGGTGAAAGTTGCCGATACCGATATGCACTACGCCGCAGCCGTGGGCCTGCGGATCGTAGCCGGGCCGGCCAAGCTCCGTCCGGTCGTCGCCGGGCCGCGCGGATTGCAGCAATTTCCCGGACAAACGTCGCATTGCGCCCACCACTCGCCTCCCCATGCCCGGCCCCGATGAAAGACCGCGCGTAACCTACGACCGCTCCAGGGCGTGGATCACGCCACGCAGTTCGGCCAATCCTTTGAGTCTGCCCAGATAGGAGTAACCCGGCTTTACCCCGGCGGCCTGGATTTCGTCTGCCATCAGCAGGCCGTGGTCGGGGCGCATCGGAATTTCCCCACCGCTGCCGTCGCACCGGCGCCGCGCCTCCTCCTCGAGCAGGGCGCGCACCAACCCGACCATATCGTTGTCGCCGGCCAGGTGATCGGATTCGTAAAAGGAGCCATCCATCTCCCGGATCACATTCCGGAGATGCACGAAGTAAATCCGCGGTGCAAACTCGCGCGCCATTGCCACCAGGTCATTGTCCCCGCGCGCACCAAAGGAGCCGGCACACAGTGTCACACCGTTGGCGGGGCTGGGGAAGGCGTCCAGCAGCGCGCGCACATCCTCGGCGGTGGACACCACCCGCGGCAGGCCGAACAGGGAAAAAGGCGGGTCGTCCGGATGAATGCACATCTGCACACCGACGGACTCCGCCGCCGGGATGATTTCCCGCAGGAACAGGTACAGGTGCTCGCGGTAGCGTTCGGTGCCCAGGGAATTGAAAAGCTCGATGGCACCGCGGATGCCGTCGCGGTCGTGGGAGCCCTCGCCACCCGGCAGCCCGGCGATGATGTTGCGCTCCAACTGCGCAATTTCCTCACCACCCATGGCTTCCAGGCGTTGTCCCGCCCGCTCGAGCACCTCCGGCGGATAATCACCCTCCGCTCCGCTGCGCCGCAGCAGATGTACGTCGTAGGTGGCAAAGTCCACCATCTCGAAACGAAGGGCGCGGCTTCCGTTGGCGAGGGTGTAGTTCAGATTGGTGCGCGTCCAGTCCACCACCGGCATGAAGTTGTAGCAGATGGTCTTCACCCCGGCGCGGCCGGCATTGATCACCGACTGGCGGTAGTTGTCGATCATCCTCGCGAAGTCGCCGCTACGGGCTTTGATGTCGTTATGTACCGGAATGCTCTCGATGACCGACCAGCGCAGACCGGCGGACTCGATCAGAGCCTTGCGCCGCCGAATATTCTCCTCCGGCCACAACTCCCCCGCCGGTATCTCGTGCAGCGCACTGACAATGCCGGTGGCGCCCGCCTGGGCGATATGTTCGAGTGATATTGCGTCATCCGGTCCAAACCAGCGCCATGTCTCTTGCATTTGCGGTATTCCCAATTCGTCGGCTACCCAGGTCACCCAACAACTGGTATGACCACCGGACCAATTAAACGCGGATAATGGGAAAATAGCAAGCTCGCGCCCCGACAGCGACACGGATCGGCAATTCCATCCTGACTTTTAGATATTTCATGTATTTTTACTGGGGAATTATTGCTTTTTTCATAAAAAAGCCAGGAGGCATGATTGTAAGGCCTATTTCGCTGCGCTAGCGTTTGGAGGCTCACCGGGATTCCGGCGCGGAAACCGGCGCCGCCGGGTGAGCGGGGAAATCGCGGCGAGGTGCGAGAAAGTGCCCGCGACTCCCGGACACCCGCCCACCGAGGGCGGCGACCAACCTGAAACACCTCATCAACTGGAGACAATAATGAATAATGAAATTCCGCAAATGGCGGGGCGACTACTGAGAGGAATCGGTACCGCCTGCGCGCTCACCCTGGCCAGTCAACAGCTCGCCGCCGCCCCCGGCTACATGGGCGGTCAGGCCCTACCCACCAGTTTCGCCCAGAGCATCGACGCCGCCGGCAACGGCGTTATCGCCAATGACGGGCTGGATGACGCGGCGGCGCTGCAGAGCATCATCGACAACCAGATTCCCCTCGGCAATTCGCCCTCTAATCTGATCGCGATACAACTGCCCGCCGGCGAGATCCATATCGACGACGAAGTCCATGTGGATCGCTCGGGCGTGGTGATCATCGGCGCCGGCAATGATCCGGCGACGGGCACCAAAATCACCGTGCGCAGCTGGCAACCGTACACCGCGGACTCCAGCGGAGCGCCCGCCTTCGACAAGAAGTACTGGCCGGGCTTCGCCGCCTTCCGCGTGGAGACTCGACTCAAGCACCCCAACGAGCAGGCTTACGAGGGCAGTATCAATTTCCACTGGAAGCACGGCATCGAGTTCGATCAGGCGGCCTCCCTCGGCGACACTGTCCTGTACCTGGAAAGCAATGCGGCGAGCAAATTCTCCGTCGGCGACCGCATCTATGTCGGCGCGGCCAGCGACGACGCCTTCCTGGATATGGCCGGCGTGCCGAGCAGCCGCCGCTCCGCCTCGCATATCACCACCGGGCACATGCGCACGCAGATATTCGACGTGGTCGCGAGGGACACCGGTGCGGACACGGTGACCCTCGACAAGCCGCTGGAGTTTGATATTCCGCTCAGCAACAGCAGCGGCTACAAGAGCCGCGTCTTCCCGATCACCGCGGTGGAAAATGTCGGCTTCCGCAATTTCTACCTGACCATGTCCACGACGGGCACCACCTGCGCCGGCTACAACAGCGGCGACTACTCGAGCCAGAACCCCGGCGGCGTCGGCCACAAATACGTCAACCTCTGCCCCGAGGACGCCATTCACGGCATCCTATTCAAGTGGGCTGCGGACGGCTGGGTCGAGAATGTTCACATGGAGATGACAGGCTCCCACCCACTGGTGACCGAGTTCGCCCGCCACATGACGTTCAGGAACAACGACTTCTCCGGCGCCTGGAACAAGGGCGCGGGCGGCAACGGCTATTTCCGCGGCTCCAAGCTGTACGACAGCCTGATCGCGGGCAACACCCTGCAGCGCCTGCGCCACCTGACGTTACAGTGGTCCGCGACCGGCAATATCGTCGAGAACAACACACTCGACAGCGACATCAACCTGCACGGCGGCTGGGAGCGCAACAACGTCATTCGCAACAACACGGTCGCCGTCCCCTTCGAGCATCGCAACTGGAGCAACGGCCAGCCGGACAGCGGCACCTGGCAGCCGATCTGGTACGGCTCCGGCGACCACGCCAGCAAGTGGGCAGGCCCCACGGGTCCGAACAATTTGTTCCTGGACAACAGCCTCTCCAAGGCCACCAGCGCGGGCGCACCCATCGCCACCTGGGGCCTGTTCGACACCCCCGGAGTCGGCTACGCCTTCGCCTGGGACGGCAGCCAGTACCAGCACCTCAATATCAGCGGCACGCCGGTGGCCACCTGGGACCAGGCCATCGCCGAGGATGTCTACGCGCAGATACCGCTGTCGGGGGTCTATACCGGCGGCTCGTCCGGTGGCTCATCGAGCGGCGGCTCGAGCTCCGGCAGTTCCAGTTCCGGGGGCAGCTCCGGCGGCGGCAGCTGCGGCAGCTATATCGATGTCCCCTGGGACACCCGCTACGAGGCGACCCTGCAAAGCGACAGCTGCATACGCTTCGACCGCGATCTCGGCGGGGAGAACCTGCAGGTTTGGGACAGCAACGCCAATCCCAGCTGTGACTTCCGCGGCACAGTCACCTCGGTCGATGGCAGCGGCTCCCTGTCGGTGGACGCCAATTACGCAACGTCGAACAACTTCACGGGCCGGATTCTGAAATACGAGCCCAGCAACGGCTGTGTTTACGTAAAAACCCGCGCTTACTGACGCGAGCGGCGGCGGCGCGCCGCCGCCGCAGTCCGGGCGAAAAAAAGCCCCACGGGTGCGGGGCGAAGCGTCCGGACAAACCGGATGACGGGAAGAGAATTGCGGCCTGTCAGCCCATGTCGCCCAACGCCAGATGATCCATATCGTCGAACTGCTGGTTTTCCCCGCCCATGGCCCACACGAAGCTGTAGCTGCAGCTGCCGGCACCGCTGTGTGTCGACCAGTATGGCGAGGCGATGGCAGTTTTCGGCGCCAAGGGCAGCGAGCGCGTCTCGGCGGGCTCGCCCATAAAGTGAAACACCCGCTCGCTCTCCGGGAAATCGAAATACAGGTAGACTTCAGTGCGGCGCCGGTGGGTGTGCGGCGGCTTGGTGTTCCAGACACTCCCGCGGGCGAGCCGGGTCACCCCCATCACCAGCTGGCAGCTGTCCACCACTCCCGGGCAGATAGCCTGGTAGATGACCCGCTCGTTGCTGCCCGCCGCCTCGCCGAGCTCCAGGGTATTGGCCTTATCCAGCGGGATATGCACGGTTTCCGTCTGCCGGTGGGCCGGGTAGCTCACCAGGTAGAACTCCGCCGGAACCTCTCCGTCGCTGTAGAAGTTCATGCTGCGGCTGCCCCGCGCCACATAGACGAATTCCAGCGGCGCCACGGCGAAACTTCTGCCGTCCACCTCCACCCGCCCCGCCGCACCCAGGTTGACCACGCCCAGCTCGCGGCGTTCGCAGAAATACTCGCTGGCCAGTTCCCGGTGCGTGGGTAGCGACAGCGGCTGGTTCGGCAGCGGTACCGCAGCCCCCACCAGCGCGCGATCCACATCGGTATAGGTGAGGTTGATGCGGCCCGGCACAAAGAGCCCCTCCATGCAGAAAGATTCCCGCAGTTCACCGCTGGTCATACGCCGGTAGCGGATATTGTCCGCCGTTTGTAGAAAGTTCATTCGTCCCCCTTGATGTTCATTGGCTAATTGACGTTGCGCCTCAGAGGAAGCGCACCCGCACCGGGTTGTCGAGTTTCTCCAGTTCCCGCCGCAGGTAGTCCGCGAAGGCCGCCTCGCTGTCGATCTCCGGCGCCCGCCAGACGCCGGCGAAGTAGTACTCCGCCCCAGCGCCCGCCTTCAGTACAACCAGGTGGTTGTGCTCGTCCTCGGTGATGCGCTGCAGATCGTCGCGGCGGAAGAAAATGGCCATGCCCAGGTCGTCGCCTGCGAGGCTCTGGCGCCCCCAGGTGGCGAGATAGCCCCAGCCGGATTCCGCCCCCTCGTACACCAGCGGTTCCGGGCCGTGGCGCACTATGCCGGTGGCCCAGCCCGGCAGCGGCGCGCCTGAAATGGCGCGCACGCGGGTCAGGCGCGACCCGGGCGCGATGCGCAGCTGCAACGACAGGTCGCGGGCGCCGGCGGCGGTCTGCCAGTCGCGGTAGTGCAGGTCGATGCCCGAGTGGGCCACGCTGTTGTGCACGTCCAGCTGCGCACCGGCAAAGCGCTGCACTCCCTGCAGTGCGCCCCCCGCCCAGGCGCCAATGCCGCCGACCCCCAGGGACTCACCCACCTTCAGGACATCCATGCCCCAGTCGGCGAGACTGTGATAGTCGCCCCCATCCAGCCCCACCCCCGGCAGCACAATACCCTCGCGGGTCTTGCCGAAGATATCGATTGCCGAGCGGTGGTCGAAATAGAGCCGGTAGGCCACCTGGCCGGATTCCCAGCCCGGCCCCTCGTACTTGAACAGACCGTCCCCGACCCGGTGCCCGGCGGGCAGGCGCAGGCTCTGCACCTGCGTCAAGGCGCCGCCGCGCAGTCGCCCGCCGGCGTCCGCCTCGCCGCCCAGGCGCACCGCCAGTTCGGCATAGGTGCCCCCTCCAGCCGCCGGCGCCGCGGCGATCCCCTCCTCCGGCAGCGCCAACAGTGCCAGCTGCATGCGTCCCCGCGCGGGAAGGTCGAGGGACAGCAGCAGATCCGCGGCGGGGGACTCGGGCGCGCAGTCCTCCACCGTCGACGGCACCCGGCGCCCGCCCACGAACACGGCCAGGCGGACCGCCGGCGCCCCCAGGCGCGCCGAGTCCAGGCACACGGGCGCGGCCGTGCGCGCTACCGCCGCCGGGTTCTCCACGCTCACGAGAAACTGTCCCGCGAGCGGCCCGGGGGCGGCCGACGCCTGAGACTGGGGTCCGCCAAGGGCCGCGAAAAAAATGGTACAAAGGTACTTCCGCCAGTGCGCTGTTGCGCGAACACTCAATTGCATCCCGGTCTCCCGCGTGTATCTGGACATGATGGTCAGGCCACTATACACTTCCGAAACTGGTAATGCCACATTACCAAATGTCGAGACCACCGGGTTTCGGCCCACCTGATAACAGCAATAAAAGGTCGGTATATGTTGCAATCCCTACGTCTCCACCGGCGCCTGAGCCCGCTGCTCGCGCCGCTGGCACTCGCTGCCGCCGGCGCCGCGCCCGTCCAAGCCAACCCCGCGCCCCAGTGGCCCGAACCCGTCGCCTGGCGGGCGCCCGGCACCGCCGAACAGGCCTTCGACAAGGCCCTGACACCGGCCGCCATCACCGCAGTGGCCAACCAGGTGGCCGACTGGCAGTTGTCGCAATACGACCTGCGCAGCAACAAGATGCGCAGCGAGGGGCGCCCCAGCGGTATTCCCCAGGGCTGGATGTACGCCACCTGGCAGATCGGCCTGCTCGACTGGGCCGAGGCGAGCGCCCAGCCGGCCTACCGCCAGGCGGTGGTCAACGCCTCGGCGGTCAACCAGTGGCTGCTGGGCCCGCGGGTCCACCACGCCGACGATCACGCCATGGGCGCCGTCTACCTGAAGCTGTTCGAGCGGGACGGCGGCGAGGACAAGATCGCCCACCTGCGCGAGACCTTCGACCGGGTGCTCGCCGCGCCGGCGGACGCCGGCCTGCAGTTCGACGACGACGACAAGTTCCTGCAGCAGCTCGCCCACCGCGACTTCGACGACCCGGCCTGCACGGTGCGCTGGTGCTGGGCCGACGCCATCTTCATGGCACCGCCGGTATGGGCCGAGCTGGCCCGCGTGACCGGCGAGGAGAAGTACCGTGACTTCATGCACCGCGAGTTCTGGGCCACCACCGACTACCTCTACAACGAGGACGAGAGGCTCTACCTGCGGGACAGCCGCTACTTCACCCGCAAGGACGAGCGCGGCCGGCTGATTTACTGGGGCCGCGGCAACGGCTGGGTGCTCGCCGGCATAGCCCGCACCCTGCAGGCGCTGCCGGATCACTTCGCCGACAAGGAGCGCTACCGGGGCCTGTACCAGGACATGAGCCAGCGCCTGGTGGATCTGCAGCAGGAGGACGGCAGTTGGCCGTCGTCGCTGCTGGCCACCGAGCAACAGTCGCCGCCGGAATCCAGCGGCACCGGCCTGCTGGTCTACGCGCTGGCCTGGGGCGTCAACAACGGCCTGCTGCGCGAGGACAAATACCGCACCGCCGTGCAGCGGGGCTGGTCGTCGCTGGTGGACAGCGTGCACCCGGACGGCAAGCTCGGCTGGGTGCAGCAGGTGGCCTTCGCCCCCGGCTCCGCCACCGCCGACGACACCCAGCTGTACGGTACCGGCGCACTGCTGCTGGCGGCCTCGGAAGTGATCCGCCTGGCGGACCGGCAGGAGGCAGCGCGGTGATGAGTGAAGGAACTTACCTGCAGCGGCAATTCGGTCTCTCCGGCAAGACCGCGCTGGTCACCGGCGCCAGCCGCGGCCTCGGCCGCGCCATGGCCTCGGCCCTGGGCCGCGCCGGCGCGCGGGTGCTGGCGGTGGGCTCCAGCCCGGCCAGCGCCACCGGCACAGTGGCGGCGCTGCGCGACGAGGGCATAGAGGCCGAGGCCCTCGGCTGCGACCAGTCCGAGCCGGAACAGATCGAGGCCCTGTTCGCGGAGGTGGAGCGGCGCTTCGGCGGGCTGGATATCCTGGTCAACAACGCCGGCACCATCCGCCGCGCGCCCGCCGCAGACACCAGTGACGAGGACTGGCTGGCGGTGATCGACACCAATCTCAACGGCGTCTTCCGCATGTGCCGGGGCGCCGGCCGGCTGATGCTGGCGCGCGGTGCCGGCAAGATCGTCAACATCGCCTCGCTGCTGAGCTTTTCCGGCGGCATTACCGTGCCCGCCTACGCCGCCAGCAAGGGGGCGGTGGCGCAGCTCACCAAGGCGCTGGCCAACGAGTGGGCGGCGCAGAATATCCAGGTCAACGCCATTGCGCCGGGGTACTTCGCCACCGACAACACCGCCCAGCTGCGCGCCGACCCGGAGCGCAACGCCGCGATCAGCGCGCGTATTCCCGCAGGGCGCTGGGGCGATCCGGGCGACCTGGCCGGCGCCGCAGTGTTTCTCGCCTCGCCGGCGGCGGACTATGTGAACGGTCATGTCATGCTGGTGGACGGCGGCTGGATGGCGCGTTGAGGACAGCGACCAGCAGAGTTCTAGCGGGAGTACCCATGCACACTTGTAAGCGATCAGTCCCAACCCTTTGCGCCGCCCTCAGCGGCGCATTTTTTTTACTGCTCGGCCTGGCCGCTCCAGCGCTCGCCGGGCCCGGCGGCGCGGTGCTGTTCAACGACGGCTGGCGCTACCTCGAGGACGGGCGCCCGACCCCGCCGCCCTTCGAGGCGCCCGGCGCCGCGCCCGTCACCCTGCCGCACACCTGGAACGCCACCGATACCGTGGACGCGCAGCCCGGCTACCGCCGCGGGGCCGGCTGGTACAGCAAGCGGTTTCGCGTCGCCGATCCCGGCGCGCGCTACAAACTGTACTTCGAGGGCGCCAACCAGAAAGCGGAAATCTACCTGAACGGCAAACGCGTGGGCGGCCATGTCGGCGGCTACCTGGGATTCACCGTGGAGCTGACCGGCGGCCTCCGGTTCGATCGCGACAACCTGCTGCAGGTACGCGTCTCCAACGCCTACGACCGCAACCTGATCCCGTCGCAGAAGGCCGACTTCTTCATTCACGGCGGGCTGACCCGCGACGTGTGGCTGCACCAATTGCCGGCGACCCATATCGAGCGCATCGTCGTGGACACGCCGCGAGTCAGCGCCGAGCGGGCGCAGACCCGGGTGGGCCTGACCATCGCCGGCGGCGACGGCAGCGAGCCACTGAGCCTGGCGCTGCAGCTCAGCGACGGCGACGGCCGCGAGGTGGCGCGAGTCGAGCGGCCCATCGCCACCGGCAAGCACAGCCCCGAACTGTCGCTGCCGGAACTGGAGCAGCCGCGTCTCTGGTCGCCGGCCAGCCCGCACCTCTACACCCTGATCGCGACACTGAAAGACGCCCGCGGCCGCGCGCTGCACCGGCAAAGCGCGCGCTTCGGCTACCGCTGGTTCGAGATGCGCCCCGGCGAGGGCTTCTTCGTCAACGGCGAGCGGCTGCTGATCCGCGGCACCCACCGCCACGAGGAACACGCCGGCACCGGTGCCGCCATGAGCAACGCCATGCACCGTCGCGACATGGAACAGATCAAGTCCATGGGCGCCAATTTCGTGCGCCTCGCCCACTACCCCCAGGACCCGGAAATCTACCGCGCCGCCGACGAGCTGGGACTGATCCTGTGGGACGAACTGCCCTGGTGCCGGGGCGGCAAGGGCGGCCCCGAGTGGGAGGCCAACACCGAGCGCCTGTTGCGGGAGCAGATAGCGCAGAACCGCAATCACCCGAGTATCGCCATCTGGTCCCTGGGCAACGAGATCTACTGGGAATCGGACTTTGCCGGCGGCGGCGGCGATGCGGAAATCCTCCCCTACCTGGAGCGCCTGCAGGGCATCGCCAAATCGCTGGACCCGGGGCGGCTGACCGCGATCCGCAAGTACTACCCCGGCGCCGGGGTGGTGGACGTTTTCTCGCCGTCGATCTGGGCCGGCTGGTACGGCGGCGCCTACGGCCAGTACCGCGAGGCCCTGGCCGGTGCCATGGCCGACTATCCGCACCTGCTGCACATGGAGTACGGAGGCTCCAGCCACCGCGGCCGCCATACGGAGACGCCGCTGGGCGCCGACGGCCTGCCCCAGGCGCAGGTGTCGGTCGCCGAGGCGATGAACCAGGCGGTGACCAGCAGTGTTGCCAGGGACAGCGACTGGAACGAGAACTACATCGTCAACCTGTTCGACTGGCACCTGTCGGTGAGCGAGTCCCTGGACGGTTTCGCCGGCAATGCCCAGTGGGCCTTCAAGGACTTCGGCACGCCGCTGCGCCCGGAAAACCCGCTGCCCTATATCAACCAGAAGGGACTGGTGGACCGCACCGGCAACCCCAAGGACGCCTACTATGTGTTCGCCAGCTACTGGTCCGACACCCCCTTCTGCTATATCGAGTCCCACACCTGGACGGTGCGCTACGGGCCGCCGGAGGGCAGGCCGGTCAAGGTCTATTGCAACACCGATTCCGCCGAACTGTTCCTCAACGGTGACAGCCTCGGCGAGAAGCGCCGCCAACCGCGCGAGTTCCCCGCCCACGGGCTGGTGTGGCAGGTGCCTTTCGCCGAGGGCGAAAACCGCCTGCGGGTGCGCGGGCGCAACCGCGGCGGCGAGGCGGTGGAGGACCGCCTCGCCCTGACCTACCACCAGGGGGAACCGCAGCCCCTGGAGCGGGTGTCGCTGTCGGCCGCGCCGCTGGGCGGCGACCGCTACCTGATCACCGCCGAGGCCCTGGACGCCCGCGGCCGCCGCGCCACCGGCTTCGCCGAGCGCGGCTACTTCTCGCTGCTGGGCGGCGGCGGCCGCCTGCTGCAGAATCGCGGCACCTACACCGGCTCTTCCGTTATCGAGATGGCCAACGGCCTGGCGCAGATAGAATTCGCCGCCGGCGAGACCCCGGCCACGGTCGAGTTCCGCACCCAGAACTTCAAGGGCGTCTTCCTCGAGCTGCCGGCCGCCGGCGCCCACTGATACAGGCCCGCGCCGCCGGCGCGGGCCTCCCTTCCCGCACCTCCCGCAATGTCCTCCAATGACCCGACCGGCACGGCCGTTTCACTTACAGTATCCTCACCACCGCCCCCACAGCCCTTGCTGATGGTCAGGCCACTTGACGGCCTGTCATTTTTATTTAACCATACCTCAACCCTTCGTATCGAAGTGATGATGGGTTCTGACAGAGGTCCGGTCAGAAGAGAGATCACAATAACGAGCCAACCTTCGGGGACCAGAGCATGACAACCAATCTCAAACCTCAAGCACGCCCTGTATTCAGCAAAACCCTACTCAGCACCGTCATAGCGCTGGCGGTATCGCCGGCGGTCGCCGCCGACGGCGAACTGGAAGAAGTGGTGGTCACCGCGCAGTTCCAGCGCAACCTGGACAACGCATTGGACGTAAAGCGCAATGCCTCCACCATCGTCGACGGCATCTCCGCCGACGACATAGGCACCCTGCCCGCCCTGGACATGGGCGAGGCCCTGCAGGCGGTGGCCGGGGTGCAGCTCAACCGCGAGGGCGAGCGGCGCGAATCCAGCATCAACCTGCGCGGCATGCCGTCCGGCTTCGTACAGACCACCGCCAACGGCCAGACATTCGCCAGCCCGGCGCGCAGCACCAAGGCCTTCGGCGCGCCCAACCCCTTCGGCGCCTTCGACCCGGCCGTGTTCAACGGCACCAACGTCATCAAGACCCAGACCGCGGCCATGCAGGAGGGCGGTATCGCCGGCACCGTGGACCTGGTGCTGCCGCGGGCACTGGACAAGAAAGACGGCCGCCTGGATCTCTCCCTGGCCGGGCGCAGCGAACAGCTCGCCGACGCACTGGATTCGGAAATGGTACTGTCCGGCTCCAAGCACCTGATCACCGACCAGTTGGCGATCACCGCCACCCTGGCGACCTCCGAGCAGACCTTCCGCCGCGACACCGTCAAGATCAATCGCTACGACAATATCCCCACCGACGGCAACTTTGTCGGCGCCGACGGCGAGGATTTCGCCACTTGGGCGGCGAACAACGGCCTGCCGGCCGACGCCGTGGTGAAAATGCCGGGCGAACTGCGCCAGGGATCCGAAATCAACGAGGGGGCGCGCACCTCCTTCTCCGGCGGTATCGAATTCCAGGCCACCGACAATCTCAAGCTCGGACTGAATGTGCTCTACACCGAGCGGGACATGAACGAGAACGGCCAGCAGGAGCTCGATCTGCGCACACGCAGCGGAGGTACCAAGATCACGCCCAACAGCGATCCGCGCAACACCGGCACCGTCGACGACAACGGCAACCCCATTTTCACCGTGTCCGACATCCTGTTCGACGACGTGGACTACCGCAACACCTCGCGCATCTGGGACACCTACGAGCAATCCCAGGCGGTGCTACTGGATGCCGAGTGGTCCAACGACGATTGGACGGTGGACGGCCTGGTGTCCCTCTCATCCGCAGAAAACAACTGGAGCGAGCTGTTTTACACCCCGATCTTTAAAGCGGGCAGCAGCGGCATTTCCGGGCGCCTGTACACCGGTGAAGGGGACGTCGGCAACTTTGTCACTGAATTCCAGGGGCTCGAGAACGCCAGCCTCGAGGGCGAATGGCTGGTGAAGGACACCCTGAGCAGCTCCGGCGTTACCAATTTGGTCGACAACCCGAACGTCCAGGCACTGGTGACCGGTACCTACGAGACCCTGGAAACCGAGGCCAACGCGTTTGAACTCAACGCCAAGCGCGCGCTGGAACTTCCGCTGGTGTCCGCGGTGTCCTTCGGCTATCGCTTCTCCAACCAGACCCAGGATTCCGACCGCCTGCGCAGCTCGCCGACCGGTATCGACCTGAACGGCATCCTCAATGACGCGGCCATCGGCAATCCCGCATATGTAAACGAAGGCGAGTTCTTTGGCGGCGAGGCCCCGGGCTTTGCCGGCGCCGGCGCCGGTTGGTTTGCGCTGGACGTCGACGCCATCAACGCGCAGGCCGCCGCCTCCATCGGCGATGTGGCTCCGGACCCCGTCACCGGGGAAATCCCGGTAAGGGTGCCCTCTACCGGCCTGATCGCCCGCGGCGGCCAGCAGAGCGCCGGTCTGGTCTACGACGTGGAGCTGGATACCTCCGCCTTCTACCTGATGGCCGACCTGGACTTCAGCGTCGCCGATCTGCCGGTTTCCGGTAACGTCGGTGTGCGCTACGTGGATTCCGAGCAGGCGGCCTCCTCGCCCTACTACGCCTTCGGCGCCACCGACATCAACAATCCGGAAGACCGCACCGTCAACAGCAGCTACGACTTCCTGCTGCCGAGCCTCAACCTGGCGGTGGACCTGCGCGATGACCTGAAACTGCGCCTCGCCTACGGCGAGTCCATCTCGCGCCCGAACGTGCGCGCGGCGACACCGGCCACCACCATCTCCTCCGGTCTCGGCGACGTGAAGGTGAAACTCCCCGGCGCAGATGTGGAGCCCTTCTCCGCCCGGTCCTATGACGTGTCGCTGGAGTGGTACAACCGCGAGGGCAGCGCCATCACCCTCGCCGCCTTCCAGAAGGACATCGACAACTTCTTCACCTCCGTCGCGAGCTGCGACCAGGCACTGCTATCGAGCTACGGCGTGAACCTCGGCAACCTGACCCAGTCCGGCGACAGCTGCACTACCGACGGCGCCGATGCCTATGAAGCGATCGATGCGGACTACATCATGGCCGGCGACCAGGTGTATATCAGCAAGGTGCAGAATGTCGACGACCAGATCCAGGTGCAGGGTTACGAGCTGTCGATTCAACAGAACCTGAGCTTCCTGCCCTACCCCTGGAACGGCTTCGGCGGCATCGTCAACTATTCGCACACCTCGCAGGACTCTCCCCTTGAAGCGCGCATCCCCGGTATTTCCGATGACACCTACAATGTGATCGGCTACTGGGAAGATGGCCCCTTCGGTATCCGTCTTGCCTATAACTATCGCAGTGAGTACGAGCTGGAAAGTGTCGGCACCTTCAACGGTGAAGGGAATAAAAACGTAAAGGCAGCCGGTCGCGTTGACCTGTCTGCTTACTACAACGTCACCGACAACTTCACCCTGTCCCTCAAGGGATACAACCTCACCGAGGCCCTGTACGAGGAATACCAGGATACGGAGTTCCAGCCCCGCGCCACCCACTTCGACGGGCGCATCTTTGTCATGCAGGCCAAATACAATTTCTTCTGATTGAGCGCCTGTACCTGCAAGGGGGCCCCAGGCCCCCTTCTTCCCTCTAAACCAGCGCAGATGTACCCGAATGATGATGGACTGGAAGTCACTCTGCCTACTGATCTGCACCCTGTGGTCGGCGTGCACCGCGGCCGCCGAAGTCGAACTCTATGTATTCGATGCGGAGGCTCTGGAAGCTGCTTGGGAAGAACAGGAAATCCGCGCGCACCTGTTGCGGGAAGCGGAGCGGTCGTTGCAGCTCTCCCCCCTGTCGGTGACCTTCAAACGATCCCTGCCCGCCAGTGGCGATCCGCACGACTACTACAGCCTGGCGCCCTACTGGTGGCCGGCCCCCGGCGCGGAGAGCGACCTGCCCTATGTCCGCCGCGACGGCAAGCGCAACCCGGACATCACCGATACCAGCGCAGACAACGAGCAACTGCGCGCATTCACCCGCAGCGTCACGACACTGGCACTGGCTTTTCACTTCACCGGCGACACACGCTTCGCCGACAAGGCCCGCGCGCAGCTCGAGGCCTGGTTTATCGATCCTGCCACGCGCATGAACCCGAATTTCAATCACGCCCAGGCGATTCCCGGTATCAGCGACGGACGCGGTATCGGCATCATCGAGGGGCGCAACCTGATCCCGGTCACCGACAGCGTGAAACTGTTGAAGACCCAGCTGCCGCCGGCGGACTACGAGGCGATACAGCAGTGGTTTGCCCAGCTGAACCACTGGCTGTCGACCAGCGACAACGGCTTCGAGGAGGACAACTGGCACAACAACCACGGCACCTGGTTCGATGCGCAGGAGGTGGCTTATGCACTGTTTACCGGCGACCGCGAAACGGCCAAGCGCCGGCTGCGTATCACGCAGATGCGCCGTATCGGCAGTCACTTCACGCGCAACGGGGAGCAGCACTCGGAGTTCGAACGCACCCGGCCCTGGCACTACGCCCTCTTCAATCTCGAGGCCTATAACCTGCTGGGGCGTTTTGGCGAAAGCACCGATGTGGATATCTGGCACTACGAAATAGACGGCCATTCCCTGCGTCGCGGCTACTCCCTGCTGGCGGAGTACGTCGCGGCACCCAAGCGCTGGCCCTACGGAGAGCTCCGCGACAGGGACCTTCGTCTCGCCTACCGCAGTCTGTTTTGCGCCCGGCAGGCGTACGGTGCCCCCCTGTTCGACGACGCACTGGCCGCCATCAAGGCGTCCGGCGCCGCGGATCTTCGCGCGCTGGATCCGCGCCTCTGGCCCGTGAACTAGGTGGCCGCGGACCTGCCTTACCAAAAAAGTTGACCGGTATGGCCACTTTTGACACCATTGCGACACCAGCGGGATGCTGCTGGGTTTCTCCACGCCATGTGCGTTCTGCCCGGTACCGCACATGTTTCCGCCCCCCGATTTTCGGGGGCGGTCTTTTTCCAGCCGTGGAGTCGCTACGCTTGAACAATTAGAAAATGAGAGCTTTCCCCATGACACGCCCCCTGCAATTGCACCCCGACCGACTGTTTCCGGCAGACAGCCTCACCCGGGATATAGCGCGCAAGCTCTACCAGAGCGTCAAGGACCTGCCGATCATCAGCCCCCACGGCCACACGGATCCGGCGTGGTTTGCGGATAACCAGCCGTTCGGCAACCCCGCGGACCTGCTGATCAAACCCGACCATTACGTATTCCGCATGCTCTACAGCCAGGGCGTGCCACTGGAGAGCCTCGGCATCCCCGGCCGCGAAGGCACACCGGCGGAGACAGACCCGCGCGCCATCTGGCAGCGCTTTGCCGACAACTACTACCTCTTCCGCGGCACGCCGTCGCGCATGTGGCTGGATACCGTTTTCCACGATGTGTTCGAGCTGGACGTGGCACTGGACGGCGGAACCGCCGAGCTCTATTACGAGCGCATCGACAGCTGCCTGAAGAAGCCGGAATTCCTGCCGCGGGCCCTGTTTGAGCGCTTCAACATCGAAGTGATCGCCACCACCGAATCGCCGCTGGACGACCTGCGCCACCACAAGAAGATCCTGGACAGCGGCTGGAAGGGCCGCATCATTACCGCCTATCGCCCGGACCCGGTGCTGGACCCGGACTACGAGGGCTTCGCCGACAACCTGCGCCGGCTGGCGGAAATCACCGGTGAAGATACGGGCAGTTACGCCGGCTACCTGGCCGCATTGCGCAACCGCCGCGCCTTCTTCAAGCGGATGGGTGCAACCTCCACCGACCACGGCCACCCCACCGCCACCACCGCCAATTTGAGCCGCACCGATGCGGAGGCGCTGTTCGACCGAGTGCGCGACGGCAATGCCCCGGCCGCCGATGCGGAGCTGTTCCGCGGCCAGATGCTGACTGAAATGGCGCGCATGAGCATTGAGGACGGCCTGGTGATGCAGATACACCCGGGTTCCGTGCGCAACCACAACAAGGTGGTGTTCGACAAATACGGCCGCGACAAGGGCTGCGACATCCCCTCGCGCACCGACTATGTGCACGCGCTGCGCCCGCTGCTGGAAGCGGTCGGCAACGAGCCCAGCCTGACCATCATCCTCTTCACCCTCGACGAAACCAGCTACAGCCGCGAACTGGCACCGCTGGCCGGCCACTACCCGGCCCTGAAACTGGGCCCGGCCTGGTGGTTCCACGACAGTCCCGAGGGCATGCGCCGCTTCCGCGAGCAGGTGACCGAGACCGCCGGCTTCTACAATACCGTCGGCTTCAACGACGACACCCGCGCCTTCCTGTCTATCCCCGCACGCCACGATGTGGCGCGGCGCATGGACTGCACCTGGCTGGCGCAACTGGTGGCCGAACACCGTCTGGTGGAGGACGAGGCCTTCGAGCTGGCGCACGACCTGGCCTACAAGCTGGCGAAGCGGGCCTATAAGCTGTAGTTCGCCCCTGCAGACGACAAGCATGGTGTAGGAAGAGGTTTTGGGGAAAGTTATGAACGTAAAAATCCTGAACAGGAACACGCTGGAGCAGTTGCCGGAATCCGTCGCCAGGCCCGGCTACGACCGCAGCCGGGTAAAGTCCGGCATAGTCCATCTTGGCATAGGCGCCTTCCACCGCGCCCACCAGGCCTGGTACACGGAGCAGGTATTGGAGAGCGGCGCAGCCGACTGGGGCATAGTCGCCGCCAGCCTGCGCTCGCCGACCGTGCGCGACCAGCTGGCGCCGCAGGATTACCTCTATTCCCTGGTGGAAAAGAGCAACGCCGGAGAAAAGGTGCGGGTGATCGGCTGTGTGCAGCATGTCCATGTCGCCCCCGAGAGCCCGCGCGCGCTGCTGGATGCGATGACCCGCGAGGAAGTCCGCATCGTCTCCCTGACCATCACCGAAAAGGGCTACTGCCACGATCCCGCCAGCGGCGCACTCAACCTGCAGCACCCGGATATCCAGCACGACCTGGCGAGTCCGCAGTCGCCGAAGAGCGCACTCGGTTTTATCGTCTACGCGCTGCAGGAGCGCATGCAGAAGGGCCTGCCGGGTTTCACCCTGCTCTCATGCGACAACCTGCCCTCCAACGGCAAGCTGGTGGAGCGGATGGTGTACGAGTTCGCCGAACAGGTGGACCCGGCGCTGGCGGCCTGGATCAGGGAGAACAGCAGCTTTCCCTGCACCATGATCGACCGAATCGTGCCGGCCACCACCGACGCCGACCGCGACGCCCTGGAAAAGATACTCGGCCTGCGCGACAACGCCGCGGTGATGGCGGAGCCCTTCAGCCAGTGGGTGATAGAGGACAACTTCCTGCGCGGCCGCCCGGACTGGGACAGTGCCGGTGCCACCTTCGTCGAGGATGTGGAGGCCTACGAGCTGATCAAGCTGCGCCTGCTGAACGGCACCCACTCCATGCTGGCCTACAGCGGCTACCTCGCCGGCTTCGAAACCATCGCCGACGTGATGGCGGAACCGGCTTTTGCGTCCCTGGCACAGCAGTTTCTCGCCACCGAGGCCAGCACCGCCGTCGAGGCGCCGCAGGGATTCGATATCGAGGGCTACCAGCGGCAGCTGCTGGAGCGCTTTTCCAACCGCGCCCTGCACCACCGCACCTGGCAGATCGCCATGGATGGCTCGCAGAAAATCCCGCAGCGCTGGCTGGGCACACTGCGCCATCAACTTCAAAGCGGCGGCTCCATAGAACTGCTGTCTTTCGCACTGGCCTGCTGGATTCGCTATGTGTCCGCGGTGGACGATGCCGGCAATCCGATCGAGGTTTCCGATCCGCTGGCGCAAGAACTGAAATCCCTCTGCGACCGACACGGCGACAGTCCCCGCGAACTGGCCGCCGCCTTCCTGCGCTTTGCGCGGGTATTCGGCGAGGACCTGCAGCACAGCCAGCGGCTGCACAGTGCGCTCACCACCTGGCTGACGTCGCTGGATAAGCATGGGGTGCTGAATACCCTGCACAGGCAGGCGGTGGAAAAAGCCTAGAGATATTGCCGGTCTTCAGGAGGGCGAACCTTGTGTTCGCCCTGTATTTTTATCGGGATTACTCGTTGGACGGCTTGCCGATAGTCGCCAGGATTCCCCCATCCACATAGACGATCTGCCCGGTAACGAAATTGCTCGCGTCGCTGGAGAGAAATATCGCCGTTCCCTGCAGATCTTCCGGATCACCCCAGCGGCCGGCGGGGGTGCGGTTGATGATGAAGTCGTTGAAGGGGTGGCCGTCCACGCGGATAGGCGCCGTCTGGCTGGTGGCGAAATAGCCCGGGCCTATGCCGTTGACCTGGATATTGTGTTTGGCCCACTCGGTGGCCATATTGCGGGTCAGCATCTTCAGGCCGCCCTTGGCCGCCGCATAGGCGCCAACGCTGTTGCGGCCCAGCTCGCTCATCATCGAACAGATATTGATGACCTTGCCGGCGCCGCGCTCGATCATGCGCTTTACCACCGGCCGGGTCATGGTGAAGACACCGGTGAGATCGGTATCGATCACCTGTTTCCACTCGGACAGTTCCATCTCCAGCAGCGGCACCCGCTTGATGATGCCGGCGTTGTTGACCAGGATATCGATGGGCGCCACTTCACTTTCGATCTGCCCCACCGCATCGGCGACCTGCGCCTCGTCGGTGACATTGAACAGGTAGCCGTGGGCATCGAAGCCTTTTTCCCGCAACTGGGCGACGGCATTGTCGAGTTTTTCCCTGGAGGAGTGGCCGGAGATCACCAGGGTGGCACCGGCCTTGCCAAGACCCTCGGCCATGGCCATGCCCAGGCCGTGGGTGGCGCCGGTGACCAGGGCCAGTTTGCCGGTTAAATCGAAGAGTGAATTGGCCATAATTCCCCCAAAAATAATTCTCAACTTGTAGAAGCGGCCCACGGCCGCGATCCCCCCTCCCCCAGCCCCTCCGGGAGATGGGGAAACAAAATCAGCGCAGCTGGTTCGGCTGCACAAAATCCATATCGGTGTAATCCAGGTTCTCGCCCGCCATGCCCCAGATAAAGGTGTAGTTGCTGGTGCCGACACCGGAGTGCAGGGACCAGGTGGGCGAGATCACCGCCTGCTCGTTGGCCATCCAGATGGTGCGGGTCTGCTGCGGCGGGCCCATGAAGTGGCACACCGCCTGGCCTTCCGGCACATTGAAATACATATAGGCTTCCATGCGCCGGCTGTGGGTGTGGGCCGGCATGGTGTTCCAGACACTGCCCGGTGCCAGTTCGGTCATGCCCATCTGCAGCTGGCAGGTCTCCACCACTTCCTTTACCAGCAATTGGCGGATGACGCGCTGGTTGCAGGTCTCGCCGGAGCCCATTTCCAACACCTTGGCGTCGCTCTGGCCCACTTTCTTCGTGGGGCACTCGCGGTGTGCGGGGGTGGAGTTCAGGTAGAACTTCGCCGGCGCCGACTTGTCATTGCTGG
The DNA here is from genome assembly GCF_059834885.1 of Microbulbifer sp. SE14. Lineage (NCBI taxonomy): Bacteria > Pseudomonadati > Pseudomonadota > Gammaproteobacteria > Cellvibrionales > Microbulbiferaceae > Microbulbifer > Microbulbifer sp. SE14. The sequence goes on from NZ_JCBAJA010000010.1 coordinate 148,378, forward strand.
AAACTTTGACCTCGCGGGATCCGCGGCCCACATAGATGGCCTCCTTGCTGTCGACTTCATAGCGGGTGCCATCGACCTCCACCGCACCGGGGCCGCCGATATTGATCAGGCCCAGTTCGCGGCGCTCGAGGAAATACTCGGACCTGAGCGCGTCCACGGTTTCGAGAAGTACGGTTTCCTCCACCGGCATGATTCCGCCGACAATCATGCGGTCCACGTGGGTGTAGGTGAGGCGCACCGTGTCCGCCTCGAACAGTACCGGCACCAGGAATTCCTCGCGCAGGCGCTCGGTGTCGTAGCCCGCATAGTCGCGCGGATTGTGCGCGTAGCGCTCTTCGTAGATGGTGGTAGCCATAAATTTCTCCTTTAGCCTCAATACTGATTTAGGCCACTTTTGTAGGAGCCTGCTTGCAGGCGAACGGCTACGGAGCTCCGCTCTTGTTCGCCTGCATGGCAGGCTCCTACAGGGTGCCGAGTCTTAATTCAGCACTATTGCCTTTAACCCTGCTGGTTCAGCAGCTTGTACATCTCCACACCGGCCATGATGAAAGGCCCTATGCCCTTCAGGTCGTCGTCGACAACCGGCTCGCTCATGTAGTAGCGGTAGCTGCCATCGCGGCCGAAGCCGAGGCCGGCCACTTCGCAGTTGTTGGTCAGGCTCACGCTGCCGTCGGCGTGCACCTGCATGAATTCGTCCAGCAGCCCCCGATAGGATTTTTTCGCCAGGGGCGCATAGGAATCGGGCAGGTAGCCGTTGTTGATGGCCTTGGCAAAGAAGTAGGTGAACATGCTGCTGGCGCTGGCTTCCAGGTAGTTGCCCCGTGCACCGGCCTTGTCGGCGACCTGCCACCAGGTGCCGCTCTCCCTGTCCTGGTATTTTTCCAGCGCCGGTGCCAGTTCGTTGATCATGTCGATCAGGTACTGGCGCTGCTCGGCGCTTTTTTCGGTGCTGTCCTCGGGGATATAGTCGAGCACGTCCACCAGCGCCATGGCCATCCAGCCCATGCCGCGGGACCAGAAATTCGGGGACAGACCGCTCTCCTTGTCCGCCCAGTCCTGCGCCTTCGCCTCGTCCCAGGCGTGGTAGTAGAGGCCCGTGTACGGGTCGCGCAGTTTTTCGCGCACCATCTTGAACTCCGCCAGCACCTCCTCGAAGTCACCCTCTTCGCCATGTTCGACGCTCAGCTTTTCGTAGTGGGCGAGAAAGGGAATGCCCATGTAGACGCCGTCCAGCCATACCTGGTGCGGGTAGATCTTCTTGTGCCAGAAGGCCCCGGCGGTCGTGCGGGGATGCTGCTCCAGCTGTTGCGCCAGTGTGTTCACTGCGGCCCTGTAGCTTTCACTCTGGTTGCGCTCGTACAAGCGCAGCAGCACCTTGCCGGCGTTGATGCTGTCGATGTTGTACTTCGATTGCACATAGCCGTTGATGCTGCCGTCTTCGTTGACGAAGGAGCCCATCACCTTTTCCACCACATCCTGATAACGGGGCTCGGGGGTTGCCCGGTTGAGGTCGTCATAGGCCTGCATCAACAGACCGGTGGTGTACTCGAAATAGGCCGGGCGCTTGCGGTGCGGGTCTATGCCGCCGAAGGCCAGGCTGTAGGCACTGCGCTCCAGCTCGGAATTCGCCAGGCGCACACTCCACTGCAGGGCCGCATCCGCGCTCAGCGGTTGCCGGGTCTGCGCCTCGCTCAGCGCGGTGGTCAGGCGCTTGCGCAGCGGCATGGTGAGTTTTTCCGCCTCCTGCGCGAGATATTTTTCAAACTGTTCGGCGCTGGTGATGGGGCCGTGCCGGCTCTCCACCTCTTTCGCCCAGGCGGCGGTGAAGTAATAGTTGAAATCATTGGTGGCCGGTTCCTTGAACACCACCACCTGGTTGTGCCCGTCCTCGGTCACCTCCCTGATGGTCTTCTTCTGCACCAGCAGACCCATGCCCAGATCGCTGCCATCGAGGCTCTGCTGGCCCCAGGTACCGATATAGGTCCAGGCGCCGCCGGGGATATCCAGGTCGCCGACCATCAGTTGGGTGCCCGGGTGCTTGACCAGCCCGCTCACCAGGGCGCCGAGACCTTCGCTGGTCTGCCCGTTCACTTCCACCAGGCGGCTGCCGGCGCGCATGGCGAGATTGGCAGTCAGGTCGGCCTGCTTTCCTGCTTCCGGTTTCCAGCCTTTGTATTCGATATTGAATGAGGAGTAGAGGCTGCCGTTGTCGACGATTTTGGCCGACCAGTCCTGCACGTCACTGACGCGCACGACTTTTTCGCCATCCCAGTAGCCGTAGCCGCCCACACCCAGGGAATCGCCGACTTTCAGGATATCCATGCCCCAGTCGGACATCTCGTGGTAGGAATCGAAGCCATCCTGCCCCACGCGCTGCAGTACCGGCTCGCCGGTGCGCTTGCCGAAGATGTCGAAGCCGTTGCGCCAGTCCAGGTAGACCCGGTAGCCCACCAGGTCGGACTCGATGCCCGGGCCCTCGTAGCGGATAAAGTAGGAGTGATCCGTGTGCTCGGCGGGCAGGTCCAGCTGGCTGACATTCTGGAAGTGCCCGCCCTCGTATTTCCTGTCCACCCACTGGCCGCCGGTCTTGTGGGAGATTTCCGCCTGGGTGCGCTTCTGCGCGGCGGGCTGCTCGCCGCTGGCGGGCAGGATTTCCAGGTCGACCTTTTCATCCACCTGCAGGTCCAGCAGGAAGACTATGCCGTCGGCACTGCCGTCCGCGTCGCGGTCCACCCGCTGCACCGGCAGGAATTGTTCGCCTTTGACCGCTAACGGCTTTGCATAGCCCTCACTCAAGCCGAGTTCGCGGAAGCTCAGGTAGACGGACTCGTCCAGGCGCGGGAATGCCGAGGGATTGGCCAGCTGCAGGCGGGCGATCCACTCGCTCTGCGAGGGCTCCGCAGCACTCTTTTGATCTTTGCTTGCCGTCGAATCTTTCGCCTCGCCGCAGGCGGTCAGGGCTATTGCGGCGGCGAGCAGTGGGTAAACGGAACTGGATAATTTCACTGTCTGTCCCTCGTCGTTATTTTTTCTCTCAAAAACGCGGGCCTGCGCTGTAGGAGCCTGCTTGCAGGCGAACAGCTACGAAGCACCGATCCTTTCGCCTGGCAGATTTTTGCTCCTGCAAAATCTGCATTTCCGCTGGGCGGCACTCCGCCATCCCTGGCGGTCACAGCAGGCTCCTACAGGGTCAGGCTGGTGCGAAGAGCTTGCCGTTGATACGCAGACCTTTCGCGGTGAATTCTTTCACCGCCTCTATCACGCCGAGTTCTCCCGCGCGCTTAATCTCGCTGTTGGAAATATGCAGCCCGCGAATCGGCGCTCGCTCGAAGCCGCGGATATGGAAGGCGCGCCGGGCCTGCTCGCAGCGGAGCTTGTCCACGAAGATGTTGTACACCTTCGGATCGAAGGCGCCCTTGTCGCCCTCCTCGTAGAAGAAGTTGATCACGATTGCGTCCTTCACCTGGCCTATTTCCAGGTTGCGCACATGGATGTCGTGAATCTCGCCGCCGCGCATCGCATTGGTCTTGATGCGCAGGCCGCGCTCCAGGTTGGGGCTGCTCATGGCGCAGTTCTCCAGGAACACATTGCGCACGCCGCCGGAGATCTCGCTGCCCAGCACCAGGCCACCGTGGCCGTCGCGCATGCGGCAGTTGCGGATCACGATGTTCTCACTCGGCGTGGCCAGGCGGCGGCCGTCGGCGTTGCGGCCGGACTTGATCGCGATGCAGTCGTCGCCGTTGTCGAACAGGCAGTTCTCGATCAGTACGTTGCGGCAGGACTCCGGGTCACAGCCGTCGGAGTTGGGCCCGTGGCTGATGGTGGACACGCCGCGCACGGTGAGGCTCTCGCACAGCACCGGGTGGATCACCCAGAAGGGGGAATTCTCCAGGGTCACGTCCTCGATCAACACATTGCGACACTCGTAGAACTGCACCAGCGGCGGGCGCAGGTAGCTGCCGTCGGCGTAGACCCGCTCGGCCACCGGCACGCCGCTTTCCGCTTCATCGAACAGGGCCTTGCGCGCGGCGTGCTGGGTGGGCCCCTCATTCGAACTCTGGGCGCACTTGCTGTTCTTGCCCTTCCAGGGCCACCAGGTGTCGCAGTCGGCGCCGCCGTCGATGCGGCCCTTGCCGGTCAGCGCCACGTTTTCGCAGCCGTGGGCGTAGATCAGCGGCGAGTAGCCCATCAGCTCCATGCCCTCCCAGCGGGTCTTCACCGCCGGCAGGTAGCGATCGGGCTCGGGGATAAAGGAGAGGACGGCGCCCTCCCGCAGGTGCAGTTCGGTGTTGGAGGCCAGGTGGATGGGGCCGCTGCGGTAGCGCCCCGCCGGCACCACTATGCGCCCGCCGCCGGCCTCGCGGCAGGCGGCCAGGGCGCGGGCGAAGGCCTGGCTGTCATCCGCACTGCCGTCGCCGCTGGCGCCAAACTTGCGGATATCGAAATCCCGCGCGGGAATCCGCGGCAATTGTATGGCATCGAGAATCTCCGGCACCTTCGCCCAGGGGCCACTGTAGTCCGCCAACGGCGGGCGGCTCATGGCCCGGGACAGCGACGGTACCAGAGTCGGTGCTATGGCCGCGGCGAGGACGGATTGCAGAAAAACGCGCCTGCTGAACCCCATGGTTGCGCTCCCGTGGAAGTTATTTTTGTGCTCGGGTTCAGGTCAGGAAAAATTGGAAAGACCGAAACCGGGGAATGGCTCTAGTCTGTCATACCAATTATGGCTAGGCAACAGCCGGGAAGTGCGGGTTTCGATCATTGTGTAGGTTGGGCTTCGCGGAGTTCAGCCCAACCTACACTTTTCAGGGAAGGGCGAAGCGCTGGCGGGCGGCGTTGACTTCGCGGCGGGCGGCCTCCAGGGCCTCGGCCTCGGTGGCGTCCAGCAGTTGCTGTACCACGCGCTGCAGGTGATCGCGCATGGCGTTGCGCGCGGCGTCGGCGTCGCGGCGCTTGATGGCATCGAGGATCCTGCGGTGCTCCTCGATGCGCGGCTTGGAACCGGCCTGGCGCACCTTCTCGAGGATGCGCGCGGACACCGAGGAGCTGTTGCGCAGCTGCCACAGGTGTTCACACACGGAGACCACGGCGTCGTTGTGGGTGCCGCGGGCGACGTGCAGGTGGAACTTCTCGTCCGCCACCTCCGCCTTGGCCTCGGTGGCGTTCTCCGCGACCATCTCCTGCAGGATCAGCTCCAGTTGCGCTATCTCCTCATCGCTCATCTGGCGGGCGGCCAGACCGGCGGCCTCGCCCTCGAACATGATGCGCGCCTGCAATATCTCGAAGGGGCCGATATCGGAATCGGTCGGCTTGAAGTTGCCGGCCTCCGCATCCACCACATAGACACCGGAACCGCCCTTCACTTCCACGCAGCCCGCCAGTTCCAGGGCGATGATGGCCTCGCGCACCGTGGGGCGGCTCACCTCGAAGCGCTCCGCCAGCTTGCGTTCCGCCGGCAGGCGCGTGCCGGGCGGGTAGTCGCCGGCGGCTATGGCGGCGGCCAGCTGTTCGGCCACCTGTTGGTACAGTCGGGCACCCTGCATCAGGCGTGTCTCCAAATTGGTCATAAAGAAGCTGTGGCGCAGTTTAACAGATGGGGCTAAACCACAACAACAGAACCTCCACCGCAACAGTCTTACCAAAAATCAACATTGCGGCCTTACCAATATAGTGCTAGATTTCAACCATTCACAGAGTACAACCGAGAAAAACAAGATTTCTGGCCGCTGGCGGCCTACCCTTGCATCGCCGGCCCGCTACAGAGTCAGTTACACAGATGGACCTTATTCATATTCACGAAGCCGACAATGTCGCCCTCTGTCGCGCCCAACTGCCCGCCGGCAGCCTGGTGAACTGGCGCGGCGGCATGCTGGAGCTGGCGACCGATGTGCCCGCCATGCACAAGGTGGCGGTGGCTCCCATCGCCCGCGGCGACGCGGTGCTCAAGTACGGTCAGGTGATCGGCTTCGCCAGTTGCGATATCGCCGCCGGCGAACATGTGCACGAGCACAATATGGGTGCCGGCGCCCACAGGTCCGACTACGCCTTCTGCAGCGAAGTACCGGTTACCGACTACATAGAGGAAGGCGCCCGCGCCACCTTCCAGGGCTTCCGCCGCGCCAGCGGCAGGGCCGGCACCCGCAACTTCCTCGCCGTGGTCTCCACGGTCAACTGCTCGGTCACCGTGTCCCGCGCCATTGCCGCACACTTCACCAACAGCGGTGTGCTGCGCGACTTCCCCAATATCGACGGCATAGTGGCCCTGGGTCACGACAGCGGCTGCGGCATGTCCACCCACGACGAGGGCTACCACAACCTGCGCCGCACCCTGAGCGGCTATATCGGCCACCCGAATTTTGCCGGTGCGCTGCTGATCGGCCTCGGCTGCGAGGCCATGCAGGTGGCCAGCGTGCTGAGGGAGAGCGGCCTGGAGACGGGGCCCCTGTTCCAGACCCTGACCATCCAGGGCTCCGGCGGCACCCGCGCCGCGGTGGAGGCCGGGGTGGAAATGCTCACCGCGATGCTGCCCTCCGCCAACGCCTGCCAGCGCGAGACGATTCCCGCATCGGAACTGGCCCTGGCGGTGCAGTGCGGCGGCAGCGACGCCTATTCCGGCATCACCGCCAACTCGGCCCTGGGCGCCGCAGCGGACCTGCTGGTACGCCACGGCGGCACGGTGATCTATTCGGAGACACCGGAGATCTATGGCGCCGAGCACCTGCTGACCCGCCGCGCGGTGTCGCCGGAGGTGGCGCAGAAGCTGGTGGACAGGATCCGTTGGTGGGAGCACTACACACAAATCAACGGCGTGGCCCTGAACAACAACCCGTCACCGGGCAACAAGGCCGGCGGCCTGACGACCATCGCCGAGAAATCCCTCGGCGCCCAGGCCAAGGGGGGCACCAGCGCACTGCAGGATGTCTACCTGTACGCGGAGCCGGTGCGCAGGAAGGGACTGGTGTTTATGGACAGCCCCGGCTTCGACCCGGTATCGGTCACCGGGCAGATAGCTTCCGGGGCCAGCGTGATCTGTTTCACCACCGGGCGCGGCTCCGCCTTCGGCTCCAAGCCGGTGCCCAGCATCAAGCTGGCGAGCAATTCGCAGTTGTTCCAGCGCATGCGCGAGGATATGGATATCGACTGCGGCGGCATTCTCGATGGCGAGTACACGGTGCCCGAGTGTGGGGAAATGATTTTCCAGCGCATACTCGCCATCGCCTCCGGCGAACAGAGCGCGAGTGAAAAGCTCGACTACGGCGACAACGAGTTTGCGCCCTGGCGGATAGGGGCGGTGATCTGAGTCGGTTCGGATTTCTCTATCACAGCGCTTGCTTCCGCTTTCGCCGGTAGTGGGCGGCGACCTTGGCGCGGTTGCCGCAGGTGCCCATCGAGCACCAGCGGCGCCGGTGGTTCCTGGTGGTATCGTAGAAATAGAGAATGCAGTCCGGCGCTTCGCACTGCTTGATCAGGCCGGGCTCACAATCCACCAACAACTCCGCCGTCGCTTCCGCCACCGGCACCAGCAGGTGCTCCAGCCGGCTCCATTCACGGCAATACGTCAGTTCAAGCCCCTCCTCCCCGCGCACCAGTTGCGGGTAGCCCCTCCGCTCGCGCAACAGGCTGTTGAGCAACCCGATCGTCTCCTGGGGCACAGGTTCTCCACTGGTGAGATTCCGGACCGCACTGCGGACTGCACCGCGGACCTCCAGCGCCAGGTGAAAAGCGTTGTCGCAGTCCCGCCCGCGCCCTATGACGCTGAGCCCCTCTGTTGCCTCCGAAGTGACGCTCCCCGCGGCCAGACTCCACTCCAGCAGGTCGTCGAAGCCACCCAGCAGATCCACCTCGGCGCCCTCGTGCATCACCCGGGTATTGAGGAAGTCCAGGGCCAGCTGGCCAGCCACCAAAGGGAATTCCCGTCTGTCGTTTGTCTCAGCCATAACCCTCTCCGGTCTCGCCGGAGAAATCTAACCACTAAAAAATAGTTTGACAAGTTAACTCCATTAGCTAACCATTTAAATGGAGTTTCAAGGGTTATTCATGGGGGAGCCGAAACTATGATCAACAGAATCCCCACAGCGGTCTGCGCCGTCCTGGCCCTGGCAATCGTCGTCGGCGCCGCCTCCGCGGTGGCAGACGCCCGTTTGGAGAGAGCTGAGCCAATGATTGAAGAAAACCCCACGGCGGTCAGGTATGGGACCGTGGAACTGGACGGCACAAAAATTTTCTATCGGGAAGCGGGTTCGCCGGAGGCGCCGGCACTACTGTTACTGCACGGTTTCCCCTCCTCCTCTTTCATGTTCAGGAATCTCATCCCGCTTCTGGCGGATCGCTATCGCGTTATCGCGCCCGACTACCCGGGCTTCGGCTATAGCGGCTTTCCCGATCCCGAGCGGTTTCACTACAGCTTCGATCACTTCGCCGAGATCATGGAAAAGTTCACCCGCTCCATCGGCCTGCAGCGCTACGCGCTCTATCTGCAGGATTACGGTGCACCGGTGGGGCTGCGCCTGGCCCGCAGCGCACCGGAGCGGGTGACGGCGCTGGTGATTCAAAACGGCAATGCCTATGAGGAGGGGTTGAGCGGGGAGACCCGGCCGCTTCAGGACTACTGGCGGAATCCGAGCCGAACCAATCGGGAGACAATTCGCGGCTGGCTCAACCCGGAGGGGATACGCCTGCAGTACATCGCCGGCCTACCCGCATCACAAATCGAACAGCTGAGCCCGGACCCGTGGCATTTCGACTGGTCGCACATGAGCCGCCCCGGCAATATCGAAGTCCAGCTCGACCTTCTCTACGACTACCGCAACAATGTCACCCGGTACCCGCAGTTTCAGAAATACCTGCGCGAACACCGCCCCGCCACGTTGATCGCCTGGGGCCGCCACGACCCTTTCTTTACCGTGGCCGGAGCCCGAGCCTATCTGCGCGACCTGCCGGATGCCGAGCTTCACCTGCTGAATGCCGGCCACTTTGCACTGGAAACCCACAGCGCGGAGATAGCGGCACTGATAAGGGATTTTCTCCAGCGGAGGCTGAAGGGAGAAAAGAAAGAGTGACAACTCCGGGCACAGCGATATCGTGCGCCCTGTTACATCCACGCCAGGCTGCTGAGCAGGGTAAGGGTGGCCCCCAGGGACAGCAGTACCGAGTAGCTGATACCCAGGGTGAAGAATTTCGCCAGGGTCATGCCCCAGCCCTGGTCGTAGACGCGCTTCTGCATCAGCAGCAGGTAGATCGGCATCCACAGGATCAACAAGATCGTTGTCCAGTCACACAGGTTTCTCACCAGCGCATATTCCTGCAGCCCAGCCCGGATATCCACCAGAATAGTCACCAGCAACAGCGCCAGGCACAGGAATGCGTGGCTGTGCAGCGCAACGATCAGGTGTTCCATATACAGCCGGCGCTTGAACAGGTACAGGCACCACAGCATCAGTGCGAAGATCGGCAGCAGCACGAACAGCGTCGATGGGACAGCGCCGATCAGCGCCTTCTTGAAGCGATTTGGGTCCACCCGCAGGACTTTGACATTGTCGCTGGCGCGGGTGGCCTGGACGGTGAGCCAGTCGTTCACCGCCTGCGGGAAAACCGCCACCTCTACGGGTTCGGCCTCGGGATTCCAGCAGTCTCCGCCGAGACCCAGCAGGCAATCGCCGTCTTCATCGGCCGGCTCCGGCGGTAACTCTTCGCCATTCAACTGGGCGATACGCAGTTCCGCCTGCCACTGCACCTTGCGCTCTGCCTTGCCCAGGCCCGCCAGCGCCGCGGGAACATCCGCGCTCTCCGTCTTGGCCTCGGCCAGTTCCGCCAGAATCTCGTCGCGCAGCCGCTCCACATCCTCCACGGTTTCCGCGCGCGCTATCTCGCTGTCGGGATCCATGACATTGATATCGCCCCAGTCACTGCTGAGCTGCACGATAAAAAAGGTGGTCAGGCACAGGAAGATAAACAGCCGCACCGGGCTGACATAGCGCACCCGGCGCCCGGCGAAATACTCACTGGTGAGAAACCCCGGGCGCACCAGCAGCGGCCCCAGGGTGCGGGCGATACGGGAGTCCAGCGCCAGCAGCGTGTCGAACAGATCGCCGAGAATGCTGGAGAAGTGCCGCACCATGCCCTTGACCGGCTGGCCGCAGGCGTAGCAATGGGGGCCCAGCAGCTGGGTTTCACAGTTGGCACAGAGACTCCCTGCGGCGGCGGAGCCCTCGGCCTTGCGAGTGGAATTGTCTTCTTCGATATTCATCTTCGACTCTTCTTATTTTCCGTTAAGGCCGGCAACCCGCCCCGCGGGCAAACAGTTACAGCCACACCAGCCGCGCCATCACCGTGAGCGTGGCGCCGAATATCAGCAGCGCAAAGTAGCCCACGCCGAGGATACCGAATTTCAGTATCGTCAGCGGCCAGCCCTGCCCGTAGACGCGCTTCTGCATCAGCAGCAGATAAACCGGCATCCATGCAAGCAGCGCGCCCAGCAGCCAATTGCACAGATGGGCGGCCGCCGGATACCCGCCGCCCAGCCACTGCTGCAGCCAGAAAACCAGCACCATCAGCAGCAGCGTCATGGACAGGAAGGCGTGGCTGTGCAGCGCCACCAGCAGGTGTTCCAGGTACAGCCAGCGCGAAAACAGGTAGAGGATTCGCAGCATCAGTGCGAACAGCGGCAGCAACATGAACAGGGTAAAGGGAATGGCGCCGACCAGCGCATTCTTGAACGCGTTCGGGTCCTGGCGGATGCGCTGGATATTGCCCGCCAGTTGATCCACCGGGCGCAGGCTCCAGCCGTCGCCCGCTTTCATTTGCAGCGGCCCCAGTTGCGGTTTCCACAGCGCATTCCCGTCGGGCGCGGCCTCCTTGGGAGACAGGCCTGGCTCCGACTGATGCAGTTCCTCGATGCGCAAGCGCGCGCGCTGCAGGACTACCTGCTCCATGCCGCTCATCACCCCGGACAATCCGGGGACATCGGCACTTTCCCGCGCGATTCTGCGGGCCTCGTCCACCGCCCGGTCGCGCAGCCGTTCCACCTCCTCCACAGTGGAAGCCGCGTCTATGGAGGCCTCCACATGCGACAGTATGTTGTCGCCGCCCGCGCCGCTGAGGGGCGCCGCGCTGTTCCAGTCGGTGCTTATCTGTATCGCGAAAAAGGCAATCAGGCACAGGAATACAAACAGCCGCACCGGGCTGACATAGCGCACGCGGCGGCCGGCGAGATATTCGTTGCTGAGAAATCCGGGGCGCAGCAGCAGAGGACCCAGCGTACGGGCAATACGGGAGTCCAGGCCGAATACGGAATTGAAAAAATCGCCGACGAAGGTGAGGAAATGCTTCGCCATGCCTTCCACCGGCTGGCCGCAGGCGTAGCAGTGGGGACCGAGAAGCCGGGTACCGCAGTTGGCGCACTGCACCGGGAAATCGGTGGCGGGCTCCGCCCGGCTTGCGGAGTCCGCGGCATCAGCATTTGTTGTCAATTTGTTCTTGTTTCCTTACCGGCTTACGAGAGCACCGGCCGCTGCCAGAAGCGCACTTTTTTGCGCAGGCGCGCCGGGGTTTCCCGCGCGGGGATCTTGTGGACAAAGTTCCTGCGCGCGCGATGGTACTCCGAATCCGGATCGAAGAAAATCGCGTGCATTCTTTCCAGTTCCTCGTCCCGGTATTGCTGCAGCGGCTTGCGTTTCTCGTCGGCCCTGCGCAGGTCCCGCTTGGCCTCGAGATGCCGGATGAGCCGGCGGCTCTGGGAGATTCCCTGGCAGAAGCTGTCCAGCTCGCGCCGGTAACTATACCAATCCTCGTCGAACACCTCGTCGGCGAAGCCTATCTGCAGGGCCTCGGTGGCCAGCAGCGGCAGGCACTTTTCCGTCAGCGACGCGGCCAGCTTTTTGCCCACCCGCCGCGGCAGCAGGTAGGTCCAGTACTCGGAACCATAGAGGCCCATGGTCCGGTAGTGCGGGTTCAGCACCACCCCCTCGCGCGGCACCACGTAGTCGCAGGCCAGGGCCATGATGGCTCCACCGGCGCCGGCGTTGGTGCGCAGCGCGGCGACGGTGATCTGCTCCGGCGTATTGACGATCGCCTCCACCAGGTCGTCGATCGCATTGATATTTTCCCAGGACTCCCGCGCCGGGTCCTCGGCCGCCTCAATCACGTTCAGGTGCAGGCCGTTGCTCCAGAAGTCCTCGCCGCCCATCAGCACTATCACCCGCGCGTCGCTCGCCTGTAGCTCCCGGTATTGCTGCAGCAGCCTGCGGCACTGGTTGGTGTCCATGGCACCGCCGGCGAAATCGAAATAGAGGTAGGCGACGTCGTCAGCCCGCTCGACATAAATGTCCTGCACCGGTTCGGCCATCTTGCGCAGTTCCCGCGGTGGCTTTTCCAACAGCGGCGCCAGCACCCGTGCGGCGGGCAGCTTGATGCCGCCGTCGCGCCTGGCCTGCAGTATCCACACGGCACCGTCGGCGGTGGCGCGGCAGAGGGCGCCGTTGGAGCGTGCGATGAATTCGCCGGCGCGGCCCGTGAGGCGGGTCTCGCGGCGCACGCCGTAGAGGTAGACGGTCTCACCGCCTATCTCCTCGCGGACACCGGGCGCGCTGTCCGCCGCGCGCAGCCTGGTGATCACCGTGTCGGTGCCGTCGCGGCGCCAGTCGATGGCGCGCTGCGCCTGGACCATGGGCGGCTGTAGTTTGCCGGGGGCTTTTTCCGGATCCAGCGGGCGCGGGCGGAAGCTGCGGTCCTGCAGTGAGGCGACGGCCCGCTTGACCAGCAGCGCCGCCGCGGCGGTGACCTCGCGCCGGTAGAGGCCGGCCTTGCTGGCGGCGCGCAGCGGAAAGCCGGCGGTGCCCCAGATATCCCCGGCGTCCATCTCGCCGTTGGCCTGCAGCAGGGTCACGCCCCAGTCGGTGCAATTGTTTTCTATGGCCCAGTCCAGTGACGAGGGGCCGCGGTCCCCCTCGATACCGGGGTGCACCACCAGGCAGGGGGTCTTCTGCCAGATGCTGGCGGGGATGCGGTGGAGCAGGTAGGGGCAGATGATCAGCCGCGGGCGGAAATCGGCGACTGCCTTTTCCATATCGGCCTGACTTGTAGCCAGCTGCACCGAGATTTCGCAACCGAGCAACTCGAGCTCGCGGTGGACCCGCTGGCTCAGGCCATTGAAAGCGCTGCACAGCAGTAAAACGCGCATAGTGACACTCCCTGTTACTTTTATGCGTTGTTTGGAGGCAATCCCGCGCCCTGCCCGATTCAGGGGCGCACGACAGATGCTTATTGAATGGGCGGCAGAAGTACCCCGCTCATCGACAGACTCCCCAAACCGGTGTCCACAGTTATCGGGGGCGCTTGGGAACTGGCGGGAAAAGACACCGCCCAAGTCGAACCGCAACTCCCGATCCGGGACACCGGTTATTGCAAATAATTAGCAGGAACTGTGCCTCTAAACCCGGCACGGTTCCAGATTTTTATCGAATTGCGATTCAGTTCTCCTGCAGGAAGCGCGCTATGGTACGCAGACCGTGGCCTTTGGCGCCCTGGGCCCAGAGATCGTTGGCACTGGGCTGGTAGGAGCCGGACAGGTCCATGTGCACCCAGTTGCGCCCCTGGTCGCGCACGAAGCGGGCCAGGAAGGCGGCGGCGGTGGAGGCGCCGGGGCTGCCCTCTATGCCCACGTTGGCGACATCGGCGAAGCCGGACGGTATCTGCTCCAGGTGGAAGGGCTCCAGCGGCAGGCGCCAGGCCTTTTCGTTTTCCTCTGCGGCGGCATCCAGTACTTTTTGCGCGGCCTCGTCCTCGAAGCTGAGCACCGAGTTGTAGTCGCGCCCCACCGCCATCTTTGCAGCGCCGGTCAGGGTGGCGGCGTCGAGTATCCACTTCGGCTCCTGTTCCGAGGCGGCGATCAGGCCATCCGCCAGCACCAGGCGCCCCTCTGCGTCGGTGTTCAGGATTTCCACGGTAACGCCGTTCTTGTACTTGATGATGTCACCCAGCTTGTAGGCCTGGCCGGAGATCAGGTTCTCCGCGCAGCAGAGATACAGCTTGACCCGCTTCTGCAGGCCGCGCGCAATCGCCAGCGCCAGGCCGCCGGTGACCATGGCCGCGCCACCCATATCGGATTTCATCGTCGCCATGCCGGCGGAGGGCTTGATGCTGTAACCGCCGGAATCGAAGGTGATGCCCTTGCCCACCAGGCAGATATCCACCTCGGCACTGTCATCACCGCTGGGATTGAAATCCAGCTGCAGCATCGCCGGCTCGCGCGCGCTGCCGCGGCCGACGGTGTGGATGCCGACAAAGTCTCCCTTCAGCAGTTCGTCGCCGGCGACGATCCTGTAGCTGACCGCGTCCGGCGCCAGCTTCTGCAGCAACTCCGCGGCGCTCTCCGCCAGCACCCGCGGGGACACCTCCTCCGGGGTGCCGTTGGTGATCTCCCGCACCCAGCGCGCGGCCGTCTCGCGGGCATTCAGCTCCTTCAACTGGGCGGCAGCCTCGGTGCCCCAGTCGAGCTTGTTGTCGTTGCGCGGGTTGAAATAGCCGGCCCAGAAGGCCCAGCGCCGCTCCAGGTCCCAGCCGTCGCCGGCCAGCTGCACAGCGCCCACACCCATGCCGTCGAGGCGGCGCGCGGCGCGCTGGGCGGCCACCAGGGGCCCGCCGGTGGCCTTGGTGGCGTGCACCGTGGCGCCGTTGGCGGTAAAGCTCATCAGGGCCTTTTCCCCGCCCCAGGTCTCCGCCGCCGCTGTCTCAACCAACTGAACCTGCATTGCCTTCGTCATACATCATCCTTCAGTGAAATCGTCGGGTGGATTTGCCGGGCATTCTACCAGTCTATAGCTCCCCTCTCCCGCTCACTCCATTTCCCCTCCCCCAACCCCTCCCCCGCCTGCGGGGGAGGGGTTGGGGGAGGGGAAATGGAGGCAGCACCGTAGACATTTGCGCCCCCGGAACCACGACAGATAAACTGGCAGCCTGGATATAAAAAGAACATAGGGAAGTTCTCATGGCCGAGTCCTGCAACTACCACGCCTCCGCCGAGGCCGCCTGGCACTGCCAGCCCTGCAGCCGCCACTATTGCGGCAGCTGTATCCCCGGCGGAGCCGCCAACTACCGCAACGGCCTGCCGGACTGCCCCCTGTGCCGCAAGCCGCTGGACTATATCGGCGCCAGCAACAGCGCCAGACCCTTCTGGCAGATGGGTCTCTTCTACTTCCGCTACGCGCTGCAGCCGGGACCGCTGACAGTGCTGGCCCTGGCCACTGCCACCAGCCTGATGATCTCCGGCCTGGGCCTGATCTCCCTGTTGGTGCTGCTGGCCGTGGTGGCCCTGGTCAGCCGCTACAACCTGCTGGTGATCGAGAAGCTGGCCGGCGGCCAGCTGCAGGCACCATCCTTCGGCGACGCCCTGGACGGCAACAGCGCGCCGCTGTTCTTGAAAGTGATCGGCATGACGCTGATCGCCGGCTTCGTCGGCTACAAGCTGATCGCCTTCGGCCAGGGCGCACTGCAGCTCTACTCGCTCGCCCTGTCCCTGCTGGCCCCGGCGGCGATGATAGTGCTGGCCCTGGAGGGCAGCCTGCGCGCCGCCATCAACCCGCTCAAGCTGCTGCAGTTCACCGTGATTATCGGCTGGCCCTACCTGCTGCTGTGGCTCACCACCAGCGCCGTCTCCGCCGCCCCCGGCTACCTGGTGATGCTGGTGGCGGACAAGCTGCCGCCCTGGGCCATAGTGCCGGTGATCGCGGCCGCCACCTGCTATTTCTCCATCGTCACCAGCGCCATGATGGGCTATATCTGCCTGTCGCGGCAGCAAAAGCTGGGCATCATCGCCGAGCGGGACGACGACGGCGACTACCTGGAGGAGAGGGAATTCGATCGCGCCCGCGCCCTGGCGGAAGGCCAGATACTGATGCGCGAGGGCGACTTCAATGCCGCGCGCCGCACCCTGGTGGAATGCCTGCGCCGCTACCCGGACGACCCGACCCTGAACGAGCGCTACTACCGCCTGCTGCTGGCCACCCAGGACAGAAAAGCCCTGCGCGAACTGGGCCCGCACCTGCTGGAAAAATTTATCCGCATGAACCGGTCGCACAAGGCGGCCGAACTCTACCTGGCCACAGATCCCCTCCCCACCATCGACAAGTCCCACCTCCGCCACGGCCTTGCGGAGGCCCTCTACCACCAACAGAAATTCCGGCCAGCGGCGATGTTGTTGAACAATCTGCACAAGGAGGACAAGGACTACCGGCAGTTGGATGCGGCCTATCTGCTGCTGGCGCAGATCTATATCGATGGGTTTAATCGGGAGGATTTGGCGAGAAAGCTGCTGAGGTTCGTGCGGAAGCATTTTCCCGACAGTAAGTTGCAGAAGCAGGTGGGTACGTTGGAGCAGATACTGGATGGGGCGCAGATGGCTGGCTGAGCTTTGAATTACACTGCCATAATTTGATCCTTGGCAGAGGGTGAGACGCCCAGATACGACGAAGCCCCGGCTGGGCAATTTGCCGGGGATTTAGTGATTTTAACGCTGCGTAAATCGTCGGTTCACTACTTACAGCCGACGTCCCGAGGCATTAGTGCCGTCCACGACCCTGTCCCCCTCAGCATAGACTCTGCACGGCGCTTCCACATCGAAGTCGGCACGCCGGGACTCGCATTTATCCAGCGCCCGCTGGTTGGCGGTGTCCTGGTCGGGTGAGTCGAAGACATAGCCGAGCGCATAGGCCCCCTTGTAATCGAACGCCAGGGCGAGCGCCTTGTAGGATGAGTAGCCCCGGTATTTGGCAAAAGTACTACCCAGTGAATCTCCCGCCTGCCGCTGAGCGGAGGGTGCACCGTCGGCCGGCAGGTCCGACAGCATGGACTGCAATCGCTCGCGGGACTCCTGTCCGCTTGTCTGCATAAGCAGAGGGCGCGCCACATAGGCAAATCTTTCCGCATCCCGGCCCAGGTACAGTTCATGGGCATACCACCACGCGATCTCCCTCTGCCGCGGCGCCCGTAGATAGGCCTGCTCCAGCATTTCCAAATACTCTTTTCGGGGATATCCCAGCTTCTGCATGGCGATGGCCAAACCGTACCAGTGAGATGCCACCTCGTCGTTATCGTTGACCAGGGAGACGAATTTGTCGCGCACTTCGATCATCTGTCTGGAAACGCTCTTCGTTCCTTTCCGCAGTTCTCGATGCATCCACAGCCAGGCCTGGGCGCTGCGGCACCACAGTTCGCCGTGCAAATCAATGGGAATGATCGCCAGCATTTCCTCCGCCCGCTCAAAGGCACGGGCTCCCATCTCAGCGAGAGCCATCACCGACGTCATCTCGTGACTGTCTGCTCCTTCGGCACGCGCGTATTGCACCAACTCCTCCAGGGACTCCGAATTGCACCCGGACATGACCATATAGCGAGCAATCTCTGCCAGGGCGCGGCGCTGGGACATGGGTTTCAGCTGCAAACTCGGCGACCGATAATCATCAGGCAGCTGAGCCTTGATCTGCGGAAACCTGCTCTTTACCTGCTGCAAATAGGCCTGCTCCAGATCCTCGAGCGGCATGTCCAGAGCCTCGATGAGCGCGTCTACCGGATCGGCACCGCGATTGTAGGCCTCGGTATAATCTTCAATCCTGTCCACCTTGCCGCTGCTCATGAGCAGCCAGTGTGTCAGCATCCAAGCACCGGCATAGGTTTTGAGCCTCTGCTCCTTGCCCACCGTTACAGGCGTGGCCCGTAACAAATCCTCCAGTGACATGGGGTGGTCGTGGACCAGGGAGCTGGCGAGATCTATCGGAATGCCGCCGAACACATACTCGCCATCACCGGAAAATTCCACCGTTGAGAAAAGCTCCGCAAACCCCTCACTGTACCAAAATGGATACTGAACTGGGTTCCCTGCATACGTAAGAAAATGTGTGTACTCGTGAAACAAAATCTCTCGGGCCGGGTTCTTGAGTATTGTAGTGGCATAGTGAATCTGGTCACCTGGTTTTGAGTGTATGATCACTCACAGAGAAAGTCAGGTGGATATGATGACGAAGAAGAGAAATTTCAGCCCGGAATTCCGTCT